>REEK01000125.1 GCA_007695115.1 Sphaerobacteraceae bacterium | reverse complement strand
TCATCGTCATCGTCGGCTACGGCTGGTGTCGGTTCAGGTTCCGGTTCCGGCGTTGGCTCATCGGCAACCATCGGCTCTTCCGTTGGCTCCGGCGTCGGCTCGATCTCGGCCTCGGGTTCTTCGAGTTGAGCGGACAGCGTCCAGGATCCCTGGAAAATCGCAAGCCCGCCATCCTGTCCATCCGTCGGGAGCATCAAATGCTCATAGGTTAGCTCCAGCAACCCTTCAGTCGGCAGATTCAGAACTCCAACCCCATCTCCGCCGAGATTCAGGCCTCGCTGGATTGCGCCGTCTACCAGTGGCAGATCCTCGTCGTCAACGCTCAACGTCGGCCAGACCGCCGGAGCAGTGGCATCCATCGCTGGTGGCTGCTCGACCGGCTGGAAGTTCTCGTCTACGTAGACCAGTTCATCGCGATCAACGATCTCCCATGAGCGGGTAATGGTGCTGACCGCCACGCCATACTCGATCTCGAGACAGCACAGCTCGATGCCATTGACCATGTCTGCCGTCTGATACATCTGTCGATCCTGATCAGGTCCGGGCAGCGGAGACGGATCGAAGTCGAACTCGTGTCGATTCTGGTTCCCGGTGCCATCGAATCGGCCATCTTCAAGCTCGATCATCTCAGCTTCGGACGCATCGGAGTGGAACACCAGCCAGCCGCTGCCTTCACCGTTTTCCACTGGTATCGGCTGACTGCCACCGCCGTTCGCCATAAAGGTGATATACACGCGGTCATCACCGGACACCGTCGCGGAATACTCCACGAGTGAGAAGTGCCGATCAACCGCAATCCGGCCATATTCGATGGAGTAGCCATCGCCTTCGCTGACAACGTCGGCGTCGAAGACCAGACCGGCGTCATCAAGTCGGTCAACGATCTGGTCAGCGTCGTCCAGACCAATCAGGTCAGGCGTCTCTGGCGCGCTCAATTGTTCTGGCTCGTCGGTATCCGAGGTGCTCAGCGTGACGTTCTGCGCTGGCTGATCATCGACAGGTGGATCAGACGTTGCCACTTCACGAAGCGTCCAGGCACCGGCACCAACCACAAGGATCACCAGGACCAGCCCGGCAACGCTCGCCAGGCGGTAACTGCCCGCCCGGAAGGCATCCATCCAGGGGCTGCGCTGGCGATCGATCTCGTCGATCACATTGCGGGCAACTGGGGCATACGGCGCTCGGCGAACGTAGCCGGTCAATGCTTCCTCATCGCGTTCGTAGGAGTGAAACGCAGCTCGGCATACAGTACACATGGAGAGGTGATGCTGAACCAGGAACTCGCGTTCGGAATCGAGCGATCCGTCGATGAGCTTCGGAATGTCGGGCCGGGCTTCATGACACTGGATCATGCGCCACCTCCCGTCGGGCTATCTTCGCCGTAGTTCGCCCGGAACGCATCCCTGGCTCTCGACAGACGGGTTCTGGCCGCCCCGGGTGAACAGCCGAGTTGTTCGGCAATTTCATCATGAGAGAATCCGGAGGCTTTCAGGAGCAGGCAGGCTCGCTGGTCGGGTTCCAGTTGATTCAGCGCCTGTTGCACCGAATGACTGGTGGCAACCCATTCACCATGGCTTTCCACGCTCGGGTCTCGCCCGACGTCGATCAGCTTGTCCAGCGCCACCCAGCTCAGGATTTTCTTGCGACGGAAGTGGCTCATCGCCTTATTAGTCGCAATTCGATAAAGCCATGCGGAGAGATTGTGGATCTTTTGAGGGTCGTAGGCCTTGTAGGCGGAAATGAAGGTGTCCTGACTCAGATCCTGAGACAGCTCAAAATCACCGACCAGTGAGTAGAGGTATCGGCCGATCGGCGCCTCGTACTCCTGGACGATCGTCTCGAACGATGTGACTGCACGAGGTTCGCTGCTCACCTGTGTAGTCTGATTCATCATCTCCCTCAGCACAACAACCCCTTTCTGAACCGTTACGACGCACGGAGAGTCGGGGTGTTACAGATCAGACGCAGAAACGCCGTGGGAAGTTCCCTTCCCACGGCGCATCACCTTCGTTCGTTAATTATACGTGTTGCACTCAGAACTGTGCGAGATCGCTGTGATGAATCGTTACATCCGAGATGTCCTGCACCGGTTCCTGCGCTGCCACCTGAGTCAGTTGTTTCTTGAGCGTTGGGTCAATCTCTTCCGGTTGCTCGGTGAAGTCGAGCGCCTGCGCAATCACCTGATCCATGTTTTCCACCCAGATGAAATCCATCTGCGAGGCGATCTTCTCGGGGACATCGACGAGATTGCGCTCGTTGTCTGCGGGAGCGATCAATCGCCGCAACCCGATTCGATGGGCCGCCAGACTCTTGTCCTTCAGTCCACCGATCGGCAGGACTCGTCCACGCAGGGTGATCTCGCCCGTCATGGCGACATCTGACCGCACAGGCCGCTTGCTCAGTGCAGAAATCAGCGCGGTTGCCATCGTGATGCCGGCCGACGGGCCATCCTTCGGTGTAGCACCTTCGGGCAGGTGAATATGGATGTCCACCTTCTCCTGGAAGTCCGGCTCGATTCCGAGTGTCTCCGCGCGTGATCGCGCGTAGCTCAGCGCGGCCCGGGCAGACTCCTGCATGACATCGCCAGCCCGTCCGGTGATCGTCAGATTGCCCTTACCGGGCATGATCGCGACCTCGACCGGAATCAGTTCGCCACCGACATCGGTTGTTCCGAGACCAATCGCCACCCCGACCTGGTTCTCAGTGAACTGGTGCTCGAACCCATACCGGGCCGGCCCCAGGAACTCGGACAAACGGGTCTCGGTAACACGCGTCCGCTTGCTCCGGCCCTTCACCACTCCGGCGGCCACCTTCCGGCAGACTGCCGCAACCTGGCGCTCCAGGTTCCGGACCCCCGCCTCACGGGTGTAGTTCCGGATCAGTTGATGCCAGATCTTCTCGGAGATCTCGATACGGTCCTCATCCAGACCGTGAACTTCGAGCTGTTTCGGCAGGAGATGACGTCGCCCGATCTCGGTCTTTTCGTGCTCCGTATAACCGCTGATCTCGATAATCTCCATACGGTCCCGCAAAGGCCGCGGGATGCTGCTCAGCGTGTTGGCCGTGGTAATGAACAGCACGTTGGAGAGATCATACGGCGCATCCAGATAGTGATCGTTGAACGCATGGTTCTGCTCCGGATCGAGAACTTCCAGCATCGCCGAGGCCGGATCTCCCCGGTAGTCCGACGCCATCTTGTCGATCTCGTCCAGCAGGATCATCGGGTTGGTCGTCCCGGCGGTCTTCATGGCGTTGATGATCCGTCCCGGGAACGCGCCGATGTATGTCCGGCGATGTCCGCGAATCTCGGCTTCATCGCGCACGCCACCAAGGCTGACGCGAACCATCTCACGGTTCATCGCCTCAGCAACCGATGCACCGAGGCTGGTCTTGCCAACGCCCGGTGGGCCAACCAGACAGAGAATCGAAGCTCCAGTCTTGCCACGCTCTGTTGTCAGCTTTCGCACCGCCAGGAACTCGAGAATACGCTCCTTGACGTGGTCCAGCCCGTAGTGATCGCTCTCGAGCTGCTTTTCGGCAAGCTCCAGATCGAGCCGGTCCTCTGACTGTTCTGTCCACGGCAGTGACAGCACGGTATCGATGTAGTTGCGGACCACAGTGCCCTCGGCCGATACCGACGGCATCCGCTCCAGCCGGACAATCTCTTTGAGGACTTTCTCTTCCATCTCCTCCGGCATACCGCGATCTCTGACTCGCTGCCGGAGTTGCTCGATCTCGTTGCCACCCTCACCGGACAACTCGTCATGGATAACCTTGAGTTGCTCCCGAAGGTAGTATTCGCGCTGGTTCTTGTCGATCTGCTCACGCACCCGGTCCTTGATGCGCTGCTCCAGCGCCGCCAGATCAAGATCCTTGGTGAGGTGAACGGCCAGCAGTTCCAGTCGCTGACACGGATCGAGGTTTTCCAGGAACGCCTGCCGCTGAGCGGCATCCCGCACCAGCTGTGTGGTCAACAGATCCGAGAGGTGTGAAGGATCGGTCGTCGCCTGGATCATGTCGAAGGCATCCGTGCTGAATGCGCTCTTCGACTCCTGATACTGACGAGCCAGTTCCTGAATGTGGTTGACGAGTGTGTGTGCTTCGGCGGACTCATTGTCGGATTCCATCGCCTGCTCGGTTTTCACCGTGAAGAACGGGCGAGCGAGATCCCACTGAATGACATTGACCCGGTGGAGCCCTTCGAGCGCCACCTGAATGTTTCCGCCCTGCTGATGCTCGATCGAGACGACCTCAGCCAGCGTACCCATCTCGTGCAGGTCATCCGGCTCGGGATCATCCACGCCCACCTCGCTATGCGAGACGACGACGATCTTGCGGTCCCGACTCATGGCATCTTCCACCGCCTGAATCGATCGAGTCTTGCCGATCAGGAGCGTTACAACGTTTTTGGGGAAGATCACGACATTCTTCAGCGGCAGCAAAGGATACCGCGAAGAGTACATGTCGTAACGGCTGGTCATTCAAATCCACCCTTCTGTGAAAAAACCGGGGGCATGCAGACAGCTAGCAAACACGATTGAAACTGAGCAACAGCTGTCATGATCATACCCACCCGGGTGAGGCATGATTGGGATTCCATTAGTGCGACTGAACCAGGTGGTCCCTTACCCTATCGACTTCAAGTGTACGTGACCCACTGACACGTTTGCAGCGGTGACCGTACACCCATCAGTCCCGCAACTCCTGTTGCGGCGAACGGTCGCGAGATTGCGTGGATTCGGACTCGTTAGACTCATCAGGTTCTTCGGTCTGGTCAGCTTCAGCCGCCGGTCCCTCTTCTTCACTGTCCCAGCGCGTTTCACGCACGAACACGCCGATAGTCCCGGCAGACATGAAACCGATACCTCCAACGATACCCGCAGTCAGGTACAGGCCGATGATGTCGGCCACCACCCCGATCGCCATCGGGGCCACCGCATGTCCGCTATCTCCGATCAAACGCCATATTCCGAGGAACTCCCCGGTTTTGCCGGGCGGAGCCAGATCGGCGCCGAGGGTCATCATCGTCCCGGAGCCAATTCCCTGTCCGATACCGATCAGCGAGGCCACAATCATCAACGACAGATAACTATCGGTAAACGGCACCAGCAACATGGCACCACCCATGATCGTGAACGACGGAATCGCCGCGGCTTTGCGTCCCCACCGATCCATGATAATACCTGCCGGAATAAACAGGAACATCTCGACGAAGTGCGAGGCACTGACAACCTGGCCAACCTGTGCCGGATCCAGCCCGATCGCGTAGGCGCCATACAGGGGAATAACAATTTGCCGCCCGGCCCGGATCATCTGGGCAAAGACCTGAGCCAGGCCGCCGGCAGCCAGCTCCTTCGGATTGTGCTGGACAACCTCTTTCAGGACGCCAAAGTCCAGCGCCTTCTTGTTAGACTCCGAATCAGGGGATGCCGGCTCGCGAACCAGCAGAATCGCCAGCACGATGATTCCGAGGGCAACGAAACCGGCGACCATGATCGCCGCGGCCAGTCCGTAGAATGCGGCCACGAACCCGCCAACCAGTGGGCCAATAAAGTGCCCTACCCGGTTGATACCGCCGAATACGGCGATCGCTCGTCCGCGGATATCGGGAGGAACCTGGTGGGCGACGAATGTATGCCGGGAGATTTGATAGAAGGCGATACCGATGCCGGCGACGATTCGCAAGGCAACCAGCTCGAACGGAGTCCCGGCGAAGGCGAGGGCAATCGTCGCCCCGCCAAATAACGCCGAGCCGATGATCATAGCGTTTTTGTAGCCGATTTTGCGGAGCAGCATCCCGACCGGCACATCGCCGATCATCGTGCCAATCCAGCCGGCCGCTACAACGAGACCTGCCAGCGAATACGAGCCACCGTATTCTGCGGCATAGAGCGGCAGAATCGGAACCAGCAACCCCTGTCCAAACGAGAACATCACTGTCGGAATATAGATCGACAGCAGGAGCCACTTGTGTTTGCTGAGACTCAACGGTTAGCCTCGCGGAGGCCATTCATATCTCGGTCCCCTACCCTGCGTCAACTTCAGCGTTGAACAACAGACCGGCGAACATCATACCGCACGAATGGACACGATGTTCGTCATGAGAACGGGGTTGTCTGGGCTATGTCATTTTCGATGAATCAGAGATTGTGGGGAAGCCCGGGCTATGCTGGGAAGATTCGCGCCCAGTCACGTGCCATGTCCGCACGGATGAACCGGCCATCGGTGTCCAGGTCCAGACCTCTGGACAATCGGCCAATGTCGCTATCGCGATCATACGCCCACTCCCGGGCGGCATCCGTGTGATGAATCAGCGCGCTGAGCCGTGGTCCATTTCCCGCCGCAACCCACTCGAGCATCGGAACATCCCCATCGGAGTTGCCGAATGCCGCGATCGGTCGCCCACCGATGTGACGCATGATGCTGATCACTTTCTCGGGACCGTCATTGATCAATGAACACTCCGATCCCCGGACGACCTCCACGCCGTCGGCACCGTACCTGGTGGACAGGGTCAATTCGGAGCCAGCAATTCGGTCTGCCGGAATGTCATAGAGTAGTGGCGCGAAGATCCGGAGAAGATCGACACTGCTGCCGGTGATCAGCCAGCATTGGAACTGATGCTGGCGCAGCAGCGCCAGCACTTCGAGCATCGGCTGGTACACCAGCGAGGAGAGCAACACGCCGGTCTCGGGGTGCCGGGCGCTCTTGAACCAGGCACGGACATCTCGATCGAGCTCCTCGAACGACATGCCAGACGTCGCTTCGCCAAAGAGGCGCAGATGCCCGGGAATACCGGTGGCTGATATCGCCGCGAAATCTCCGTCACGAGCGCCGGCAAACGGTTGCTCCCGGGCCAGCTCGGGTTCGGCCAGCAGTCGATCCCGCAGGCGCTCGATCGAGTAGAGCGTCTGGAAATAGATCGGCTGCTCGGCCAGCAGGGTGCCATCATTATCGAAAACCGCGATCCGCTGATCCGTCGGAACGAAATCCGGACTGGCAGGATCAGTCACCCGGTCGACGAACCTGAGAATCGCATCGCGTGCATCTGACTCTCGCCAGGATGGCAGCCGCTCCACTATTCGAACGACAGCGGGAACGGCTCGCGTGCCTGATAGCCAGTGACACCAGTGAAGCCCACGGACTTTGCCATATCGATGGCGGTCTCCAGGCAATAGCCCACCGCATCGGTCTGGTGGCCATCCGAGCCCAGCGTCAGAATCTCGCCGCCCTCTTCCCGGTACCACTGCAATCCGAGGGAATTCGGGGCCGGTTCCTGAACCTTGCGACGCACGCTCCCCTGGTTAATCTCGATGCCCTTGCCACGCTGCACCAGCACCCGGTAGATCTCGCGCAGCTCTTCCTCGTAAGGAGTGACATCGTAGGAGCCCTGGACATCGAAGCCGTAGCGCTTGCCGACATCGATATGGCCGACGATGTCGAACCGGCCAACGCTGACCATCTTCAGCATCTCTTCGAAGTAGGGTCGATAGACATCCTCGATATCGCGGCCCTCGAAATACGCAGAGGAGAGAATCAGCCGGTCGCCAACCCAGTGCAGCGAGCCGATGACGAAGTCGTAGGGATAGGTATCGAGCAACTGATCAACCCGGTCAGTAAACCGATGTGGCTCACCGATCTCAACTCCGGCACGGATCGTCAACTGGCCATCGAACTGTTCACGAACCTGTTCCAGTGCTTCAAAATATCCAGCCGGCTTGTAGAACTCGTCTCCGGACGTGTACTCGATGTAATCGACATGATCGGTAATCGCGATCTCGCCGATCCCTTTGTCAACCGCTCGCTGACAGATATCGACCATCGTCTGTCGGCTATCCGGCGAAAAGTGAGAATGTAGGTGATAGTCCTGCGGAATTCGGGCCACGTTGCCTCTTTCGGTCACTCGTTTCAACTCAATCAACGCTGTTCAGTGTACCCGACGGCACATTAGACATGATGATTGCACGAACCGACCGTGAGCAGATTAGCGATTTGTAAGCCCTGTACCGGGGCGGGCATCCCGGATCGGGACAGCAGCAACGGGCTGTGCCTGCGGTGCCGTTTTTCCGGCATCCAGCAATCTGAGTGCGGGCAGAAGCAGCATCACCACGCCAATCGCTGCGAACCCGATCGCCTGCATCAGCAGCAGTGTCGACAGTCCGAACCAGTCGATCACCATACCGCCGAGCAACCGGCCAAACGGCATCATCGAGAGGCTGACTGCACCGGCGATGGCGAAGACCCGCCCCCGCATGTTCGCCGGTACCCGCTCCTGATAGATCGTCGAGAGCATCGGATTGACCGGACCAGCCATGATCCCTGTCAGGAAGAGTATTGAGGCTGCCACCCAGAGTCCCGGCAACATCGCCAGCCCGAAGTACGTCGCCCCGATGCCACACAATCCACCGATGAAGATCCAGCTTCGCGGCAGCCGATGGCCGATCAGCGCATACACACTGACTCCGATCAACAACCCGATCCCGAGCGCCGCCATCACGATCCCGAGATCGACTGGACCGCTGAGGATCTCGTCTGAATAGATTGGCAAAACGATGGAGAGCGGCGCTTCCAGCAGGTTTGTGAAGGCGAGCACCAGCACCAGCACGCGCATCAGACGATCCTGAATCACGAAGCGGAACCCGGCAGCCAGATCAGTCCAGTACGAGGCGGCCTGTTGATCCAGTATCGGAGCGGCATCACGAACGGCGACCGCGATCGACAATGCCGAGAGCCAGACCAGCGCCACCGTGAGCCAGATGACGTTCGCCGGATGGAACACGGCCATCAAGCCACCAGCGGCCAGTGGCGCGAGTAACTGGGGTAGCCGATTCATGATCTGTTCGAGCGAGTTGGCGCGCTCCAGCGTCATCGAGGCTCGCTCGGCAACGTCCGGGATCAGCGATCGACGAGCGGCCATCCCCGGTGCGCTGAACAGATTACTGATGAAGACGAGTGCGGCGATCGCCCAGACCTCCAGCCCGATCGTCAGATGCAGGATCGGGATCAATGCCAGAAAGACGCCCGAGAGGATCTCTGCCAGGAGCGCTGTCCGGGCATGACCGATCCGGTCGATGAACACCCCGCCGAACAGTCCCGCCAGAACCAGCGGCGCAGCTGCCGCGAACCCAACCAGGCCGGTCTGCGCACCGCTTCCGGTGATCTGATAGACCAGCCACGGTACCACCACCAGCGAGAGCACGTTTCCGGTCTGGGCAAACCCGGTTGCGCTGAGCAAACCGATGAGTGGTCGGCGATTGACGTCATCTGGAGCACGCTGGGGATCGGGCAAATATTCGGACGAATTCATGGCAATCGGTTACTTTCTCACGCTAAACAGTCACCATCAGGACTCAATAAGGTTCATTCTAGGGTCGTTAGAGGTATTTGTCAACACTTTTGATTGTTTTTGTTCTGATTCTCATTATTTACGCAGAATTGATGAGTGTTGGAGATGAACGGCGGTTTCCGGGGTGTGGGCGTTTCCAGTGAGGGCGGGCTAGAGCAGGTTTCATTTTTGCTGTCGGTAGCTGGGCAGCTCCGTCTGCCCCGGATCCACCGAAGCGTTCGCCGGGTATGCGGTTGCTGTTCAGGGCCACACGGAGAGCCTGCCCTGAGCGAAGCCGAACGGGTGGCCGACTACCGGTCGTCAACGCTATTGAGAACCGCTCTAGACGTTGGTTGCAGTGGAGAGATTTCCGCGCTCATCGGCCACCAGTCGGCCTTCACGCTGGAGTGCGTCGATCCGCTTTTCGAGAACCGAGACTGCAACATGTCCAGTCCGCTGCATTCCGAGATTGCGGACAACCATCCGGGCCGCTTCGCCCGGAGAGATCGTAAAGGAGCGCTGAACGACATCGAGGATGATAGCGTCCAGCTCTTCCGGGGCAACCAGTTCCAGGGTGCGCTCGGTCTGTTCGAGCAGCATCCGGGACCTGATCGGTGGTGTCGTCATGTCGACCGGCCAGACAAACCCGCCGCCCCGCTGCTGCAGGTGCCGGTAGTGCACCAGGCGATGCACGATATCGAGAATTCTGTCCCGGATGCGGCTGCCAGTCCGCTTCAAACCGGCTGCCTTGACGATTCGACGGGCCAGAACGTCTTCATGAATCGGCCCCTCCACGGAGACCACCTCCATGATCGCCTGTGCCAGCTCTTTATCCGGCACACTCGCGAAGTTGGCCCCCTGCATCTGAATGATCGGATCGGCGAACTCATACGGTGGCAGTCTCACATCGTCTGGCTCGACTACCGGCTCGGGCTCCGCGCGCTGCAGATGACTCTCTGTTGAATTCTCCCGAACCGGTGGCTCGGGAACGTCCTGCGCGGCACGCGCCTCTTCGATCGCGTCGATCAGCCGCTTCATCTCGATATCTCGATCGTTGAACCAGTCCGTGCTCCAGATACGGTGGAAGCGCCAGCCAAGCCCTTCGAGCACCTGCTGTCGAAGCCGGTCACGGTCACGCGATGATCTGGAACTGTGGTAGGTGGCACCATCGCACTCGACCGCCAGCAAATGGCGACCCGGCCGCTCAGGATCGATAATCGCCAGATCAATGAAATACCCCGCCGAGCCAACCTGAGTATCGGCCTGGTAGCCGGCCTGCTGCAGGGCCGTTAGCACGGCTGCTTCGAACGGAGACTGCACGCTAACGCCGGAGCCAGTGTGAACCGGAAACTCATTCGTCCGGGCGTAGTGCAGGAATGTCCGCAGAGCCTGGACACCGCGACTCGGGCTGCTGAAGGGGATATCCTCGTCAGTGATGTTGGTGAACACCTCGCACCGTCGTCGAGCCCGGGTAATCAGCACGTTCAGGCGGCGTTCCCCACCCTCCTGGTTGATCGGGCCGAAATTGTTGGTTATTCGCCCGCTGGCATCGCGGCCGTATCCAACGCTGATGAAGATCACGTCCCGTTCGTCGCCCTGCACATTCTCCAGGCTCTTGATGAAGAACGGCTCGGCCGGGTGATCGGCAAAGAAGGATTCCGCAGATGGATCCTCACGGCGAAGCATCTCCAGTTGATCGCGAATCGTTTCCGCCTGCGCCGAACTGAACGCAGCGATTCCGAGGGTGAGATCCGGTGTCTCGGCAGCATGGGACATCGCGGCCTGCGCCACCACCCTCGCTTCCTCGATATTGTTTCGTGCGTTCCCCCGATCGTAGATCGAATCGGGAAGGTGATGAAACCGCAAACCGAGCGCACCCGGCTCCTGGGTCGGGCTCGGGAAGACCACCAGTCGATTCTCGTAGAACTCCTGATTCGATACGGCGATGAGCGATTCATGCTGGCTGCGATAGTGCCAGCGCAGCATACGCTCCGGCGCGCCCTGGGCCAGGAACAGATTGAGAATACTCTGCATGTCACTGGTGGAAACCAGCGTCTCGTCCGGCTCCACATCTTCTTCGATGGTCCGCTGGAAGAAATCGGTCGGCGGCAACTGCCGGTCATCGCCAACCACGATCGCCTGCTGACCGCGCAGAATCGCCCCGAAAGCATCCACCGGCTTCACCTGACTCGCTTCGTCGAAGATCACCAGATCGAACTGCAAGGCACCTTTGGGAAGGAAGTTGGCCACGGAAAGCGGGCTCATCATGAACACCGGCTTGATCGCCTGAATGGCGTTCCCGGCGCGGCGCATCAAGGTGCGGATCGGCAGGTTACGACGCTTCTTCTGAATCTCGGTGGTCAGGGTGCGGAGTTCGCCGCCGCCGGAGCGGGGGAGTTCTTCCCAGTGCTTGCGAGCCAACAACGCCTGGTTCCAGCGCAACTGGTCCATATCCAGTCGACCGAACTCACGACGCCAGAGCTCCTTGCTGGCGCCACCGGTCTGACTCAGCACGGGTCTGGTCCGCCAGGCATGATCCAGCAGGTTGAAATGCACCCGATAGCGGAACAGGTCGTCGAAATGATCGCCTGCTTCGTCCCAAGACCACCCCAGCCGGGTGACATCAGACATGCCCTCATCGGTGCAGGCACGTCCGGCCCGCTGAAACGCAACCCACTGACTCAACTGTCCGGCGTTTTCCAGCCATCGACGGACTAGCGCAGCCTGGTCTTCGATTGCCCAGTCAGAGACGGGTTCGCTGGATGGATCGTACTCGCGATGGTCGAACTCGAGTCGCCGGCAGACCCCATCGATCAGATCACCAGCCGCAAGCCATTCCTCACCGAGTCGAGACGCCAGCGAGGAGAGCTCCTCCCGATCAGCTCCCTCGTCCAGGGCCCGCAGCAGAGAGCTGTTCAGCCCCTGTTTCTCAATGTCCCGCTGAAGCGACGTTGCGCTGGCAAACAGACGGTTGAGATGTGTCCAGTCAGAATTGCGTCCCTTCCAGGCAGACCCGAACATGGCGGAGCCGAGCTGGTCCTGCGCTTCGATCTCATTGCAGGTCTTCTGATACTGCTGAACCTTGAGCAGGAGATCGACCCGCTCCCAGATGTCCTCGGGTGCGGCATCGGAGACGTAGTCGCCCAGGCGACCGCGAGTTCGCCAGTAGGTCGGCGAGAGCCAGCGAAACGGCGAACGGCGCCAGGACTGCATGATCTCGACCGTCTCATCGAAATCTGCCTGCCACGTCTCTTCGAGGATCAAATCTGCGTGCATCTCGCGGATCTGCTGGCTCAACTTCCCGTCGATCAGCAGCGATTCGATCTCGTTTTCCCGCTTGAGCCAGTCGGGGTCGGAATAGCGAATCTCACCCTGAGCCTCGGCGCTAACCGCACGTTTGCCGGTCGCTACCGCGGTCTGTATTCCGGCCCGGGCGCCTTTCGGAGGCTGGTGAAGTTTCGACCAGAATGCCGCATTGGTCTCCACCACCCGCGAGAGCGCCTGGCGAGTCTCCAGCAGTGTTCTCCGGAGATTCTCCATGTCGATCGGAGAGAGCGTGCTGAGCCGGACGCCGAGGAACGGGTGCGCTTTCGGATCTCCGATCTGACGACGAGAAAGCTGCAGGTCGGTAACCAGAGAGGCCCGCCGGTGAAACGTTGCGACATCCCAGTCCGGAGCCGTGCGCAGATCGAGAAACGGCCAGTCGTCAACCGGACACTCATCCTGCATCTGAACAACCACGCCGAGCGCCTCATAGGCGGAGATACCCGTCTCACCGATCGGTGTTCCGAGCGCGTCACAGTACGTGTTGAGCCAGGCACGGTTTGCACCCAGGCGACGCTGATCATCGAGATCGTTCGCCAGATACGGTTCCCCAAGCCCGAGGGTAGCGCTGAGATCATCCAGCACCCGGCGTTTCCGGGTCTTGGTGCCGTGTAGCTCCAGACAGGCCATTCCGAGTTCAAGCTGGTCGAGTCGCCGCTTGACGACCTCCAGAGCCGCCATCTTCTCGGCCACGAAGAGCACCTTCTTGCCCCGGCCAATCGCCAGCGCAATCAGATTGGTGATCGTCTGGGACTTTCCGGTTCCCGGCGGCCCCTGAATTACCATCGTGCGGCCTTCGATCGCGTCCAGCAATGCCAGTGTCTGGGAGCTATCCGCATCGACGACCATCGGATGATCATCGTCGTTGACGACGTCATCCAGAAACTGTTGTTCGCTGTACTGCGATGGCTCCCGCTGGAAACCTTCAGTGCTCAGCAAGCCAGTGAGTACCGGATGCGACAGCAATTGCCCGTCATCTGGCCAGGTCTCGACATCGAGGTCGTGATACATCAGAAACTTGTTGAATGAGAACTGGTTCAGCACGACACGATCGATATCGACCTGCCAGCGTTTTTGTCCGGCAATCGCATTTGCCACGCGAGAAAGATAATCGGACAGCAGCGTGGTCTCCGGATCGTACTCAGGCAGCACGATACCGAACTCGGACTCCAGCTTGGCAACCAGAGAAAGGTTTCGGCCAACCTCTTCGCCGGAATACGTCACCACGAACTGCGCAGTGGCGTCCCGGCGGGTCAGTTCAACCGGCACAAGCACCAGCGGCGCGTATCTCGCCTTGCTGCTGGAATCGGCCTCGTACCATTCGAGCATTCCGAAGGCCAGAAAGAGGGTATTGAGCCCCTGCTCTTCCAGGGAGATCCGGGCATGATCATGGGTGTTGAGGAGTCGACGATTGAGTTCGGCTTCATCGTGCCTGACCTCGAGCACCGTAGCACTCGGCGCACGAACCGCGCGGGGGCGTCCGGTCATTCTGGCAGGCGGGCTGGCGTCAGCCTCGCCGTCTTCATCATCCGGAGGTGCCGGGACGAAGCGGATCTGTCGATCGGATTGCACCAGCGACTCGAACAGTTCATCCGGGACTGCGGTGCGGGAATCGATCCCGCGCGTCTTCAGCAAGCGATAGCTGAGCAGGTTGTTCCGCAGGCCGAGATCAAGCAGATCCTTCCGGGCATGCTCCAGCGCATCACCCAGGGAGCGGCCAGAGCCGGCATCGGCGTACTGATTGTCAATTTCGGGCATTGACACACGCAAAGTCCAACCGGTCAGATACGGGCTATCGGCAACGGCATCTTAGCATAGCGCGTTCGAGCAACAATCGAACGGGCTGGCTAAAGATCAGAAAGCACCGCCCGGGCGGAATGGTAGCCAGACATCCCGTGAACCCCACCACCCGGTGGGGTCGATGCCGAGCAGATATACACGCCGTCCATCGGAGTCCGGTACGGGGACCAGCGAGGCGCCGGGCGCGTGAAGTGCTGCCAGATGTCTTGAACCCCACCGTTGATCTCTCCCCCGATGCAGTTCGGGTTCTCGGCTTCGAGATCGAAGGTAAACCGCGTGGACCGGGCCAGAATCGTCTCTTTGAAACCGGGAGCAAATCGCTCGATCTGCTGCTCGATCCGCTCGGTCATATCCACCGTGGAACCATTCGGCACATGGCAATAACCCCACACCGTGTGGTTACCGTCTGGCGCGCGGGTAGAGTCAAACAGGCTTTGCTGAGCCAGCAGAACAAACGGCTTCTCCGGGTGCAGCCCGCGATTGGTCATGTTCTCCGAGATGGCGATCTCACGCATGGTTCCCCCGACGTGAACCGTTCCGGCCTGTCGGGGTGCTTCGGCCGTCCAGGGAACCGGATCGCTGACCGCCCAGTCGACCTTGAACACACCGGGGTTGTAGCGGTACCGCTTCAGACTGCGGCGATAGAGGCTACCGGGCAGGCGATCACCAGCCAGGTCCAGTACCTGTTGTGGCGTCACATCGAGCAATGTCGCCCGGGCAGTCGGCAGTTCGTCAAGAGATTTCACCCGCCAGTTGGTCTGAATCTCGCCACCCAGCGATTCGAAATAGGCCACCATCGCATCCGTCAGGTTCTGCGAACCTCCCTTGACGAATGGCCAGTTGTGACGATGTCCGTAGATGCCGAGCACCATACCGATGGCCGCCGTCAACGGGCGGCTGAGCTTCATGAATGCGTGAGCGGCAATGCCGGAGAAGAGCGCCTGGGCGTGGTCTGTCTTGAAGATGCGATTGGCCAGCAAGGTTGCCGGCAACAGGGCACGCAAACCGAACTGAGCCAGAAGGATCGGATGACTCGGAATCTGCAGCGGAGCGAGAATATCCGGCGCCATGTCATCGGCCCGATCGACAAACGGTCCCATTAGTGATCGATAGGCCTCAGAGTCGATGCCGAGCCGGTTGGCTGTGCGCTCCACACTGGTGTGCATCTCGGCCGCGGTGCCATCATCCAGCGGATGGGCCATCGGCAGATCAGGATTAATCCACTCCAGGCCGTACTGATCGAGCGGCAGCTTGCTCAGGAAGGGCGAGCCGACCACCAGCGGATACGCCGTGGAGCAGATGTCATGAATATAGCCGGGAAGCGTGGTCTCTTTTGAGCGAACCCCACCACCGAGCGTCTCATTCGCCTCGATCACCAGCACCGAACAGCCGTTGCGGGCAAGTTCAATGGCAGCGGAGAGCCCGTTCGGCCCTGATCCGACAACAACAGCATCATAGTCTGGCATGGCAGCACACAATCACTTCCGGCAGTCGGTTCATCTCTGGAAATCCTACTGCATCCCGGCTGCCATCGCTGCCACCAGCTTAGCGGTGCGGGTCTTCCGTGTTTGGTCCGTGGAAACCCTTGCCTGGTGCATGAGAGTGCCCGAAGCCTCCGTGGTTGTGCCAGACCGGACGAACATCGTTTGGGTCGGGCTTGAAGAGGAACTTTGGCACCGTGATCACCCGCTGGGCTGGCTGTTCGCAAAATGGGCAGGGTTGCGGGTCACTCGATTCGGCCATTGGCCGTTCCATATCGAAATGCTCTTCGCAATGGTGGCACTCATACTCATAGCGTGGCAATGCAATGCTCCTGGTTCCCGGCCCGGCTGAGATGAGCCGGTACATCGGTTCAACTGTTCAATGCAAAATGTCGGGCTATCCTATCAGGAGTTGAACGGATGGGGCAACAGGTGAGGCTCAACTGCCAGCAGTGACCCATCAAGCAGTGGATGCAGCTCGTGAAACGGTCTGGCATCGGACAGGTAGAACCCCTGTGCCAGATCACATTTCAGGGACTGGACGAACTTCAGTGATTCAAGCGTCTCGACGCCCTCGGCAATGACATAGAGGTTGAGAGCCCGGGCCATTGCCACGATAGCCTCGGCCAGTTTGAGTGTTGGATCATCTTCTCCGAGCGCGGTGATGAACGTCCGATCGATCTTCAGCACATCGATCGGGACCTCTCGCAGATAGGAGAGCGATGAGTACCCCGTGCCAAAGTCATCGATGGCGAACATCACACCATGGTTCCGGAGCGACGTGACCACCTCAACCGCGTGCGCGATATCCTGAATCATCGTGCTTTCGGTAATCTCTATGCAGAGAAGCGAAGGGTCGAGCCCGGTTCTCTCCAGCACAGCCATGACATCTTCACGCAGTCCCGCGTTCCAGAAGCGCCGGCTGGACAGGTTCACGCCAACTTCCAGCGGCTCAAGTTCCTGATGCTGACGATTCCACTCGGCCACCTCGGCGCAGGCGGTCTCCATCACCCAGTGATCGATCTCGAGGATGTGGCCAGTTTCCTCGGCAATCCGGAGAAAGCGGTCAGGCCTGAGCAATCCCCGCTCGGGATGGTTCCAGCGCAGCAGCGCCTCCACCACCGCCACCTCACCAGTCTCAACGTCGATCAATGGCTGATAGTGAACAACGAACTCTCCGTTACTCAACGCCTGTCGGAGATCACCTTCGACCCAGAGGCGCTCCAGCACCCAGTCGTCCATTTGATCATTGAAGGTTCGCAGATTGCTCTCGCCTCCACCCTTTTTCGCATCGTAGAGGGCGATATCTGCCCGGCGAATCAATTCGCGTGGTTCGCAAGCGGTATCGAACGTCATTGAGGAAATCCCGATACTGACGTTGGTAGCGAGCTCGTAGCCATCGATCACCACCGGGGTGCGCAAACAGACGATCACTTCCCGGGCAAGCTCCACTGCTTCATCCACCGCCCCCTTACCTGGTGGAATCAATACGGTAAATTCATCACCGCCGAACCTGGCCACAATCGATTCAGTTGAAATAACCTCACGGAGCGCTCGCGCGATGGCCGCCAGGTACTTGTCGCCGATATCGTGGCCGAGACTGTCATTGATCACTTTGAAGTTGTTGAGATCCAGGAACAGAATTGCGAGCTCGACATCCCGGCCGAGCGTCTGAACCTCGTTGGAAAGCATATGATCAAAGTAGACCCGGTTCGGCAGTCCAGTCAGCGGATCGTGATACGCCTGATAGAGCAGCTGAGATTCCAGACGCCGTCGCTCGGTTACATCTTCAGAGATCGATGACACCCCGACGATCTCTCCATCGACGACGACCGGGCTCATATTGGAGCTGAGCTCAACACGCTCGCCGTTTCTGGTCACGATCGTCATCTGAAAACTGCTGGAGACCCCGGCTCGCGCCTGCAGAAAGTACCGCTCGGCCCGTTCCCGATCCTCGGGCACGATAAGCCAGAGCAATGCGTCACCCATAAGCTCGTCTTCTGAGTACCCGGCTATACGCACTCCGGCCGGGTTGACATTGACGACAATTCCTTCGTAGTTGTAGATGACGATGGAGTTGATGTTCTCATCGAACAGAGAGCGATACCGTTGATCGGACTCAGCCTTCTGGCGGAGTGCTTCATTTCGATCAGTGACATCGACCATGATGCCGAGCCAGTGCAGCGGTTCACCATTCTGGCCATGTACCAGTGACAGGCTCGCCTGAACCCAGGCAGTCGTGCCATTGAGTCGCCGAATCCGGAACTCGATCTCGAGCGGGACGCTGGTGTCGATCGATCGCTGAATCGCTGCATCGAACCCTTCCCGATCTTCCGGATGAATGAATGATCGCACCTTGTCCGGATCACCAAGAAAGCTTTCCGCGGGGAGCTTCGAAAAATATCCGAACTGCGGGCTGAGATACGTGAGGTCGCATGGATCTGACGGATGCGACATCAACGTCATCGCCGGCAACTGCTCCACCAGCGTCTGGTACTGCACCTCGGCCAGCTGGCGCTGAATCTCGCGCTCGTTGACATCAAAGGCAATCGCGGCGATCTGCGCAGCCGATTCCATCAAGGCGATCTCGTGATCGATCGGCGTGCGTCGCTGCCGGAAATAGAGCGCAATCGTCCCCGCGACGGATCCATCGGGCCGGAATATCGGAGTAGACCAGACCGCGAGCACCCCGTGCCGATTCATCAGATCTCGATAGAGATCGAACTTCGGGTCGACGTTCACGTCCGTGGTGATCGTCAGTGCCTTGTAATACGCCGCACTGCCGCAGGCCCCGTGCTCCGGTCCAATCGGCATTATCCTTGTTGCTTCGACGACCTCATCGGGGAGCCGCGAATGCGCCGCTGGATAGAGAGTATTCGCCTCACGGTCGACGAGCATGATGCACCCCAGCGCATCGGAGATCTGCTCCTCCACCAGGTCATTGAGGGACTTCAAAACGCTGTCGAAATCCTCGCCACGCGCGATCATTTCAAGAATCGACGCTTGAATCATCAGTCGACTCTGCAACAGCTTTTCATACGTGATGTCCTGTGCCGCTCCGACAATCATCTGCGGCACTCCGTGTTCGTCCGGGCGGATCGGCTTGACGAAATCCCGCACCCAGATAACCCGCTGATCCCGGGTCACGAGACGGAATTCATCGACACGCGACTCCCCGTTTACGAGCGCACCACGTCGTCCGGGGATGATGTGCCGATCATCGGGATGCACCAGGATCTCTGCGCCACCTTCCTGAAGCTCTTCTGACGTGAACCCGGTATGTTCAGGAAGGAACTCGCTGCGATATGTCATAACGATCTGGCGATCATCGTTGACTTCCGCGAAGTACACGTAGTCAGCCGTCAGATTCGAGATCGTCTGATAGATATCGATATCGACTCCCGGGGTGTTCGGCAGATTTTCGTGGGTGCGGAGTTGCATCTCATCACGATACTGCCACTGGCCAAGCATGAACGGTAACCGAGCCAGCTGATGAATCGGAAGAAACGACACCCGCCCGGAATCGATCTGGCTGATCGGCATCGCGCTGGATCCCGTTCCCGTTATCAGGACCATCGGAGTCGCCGGGAAAACGGGGAACAACTCGACAAGCAGATCAGACACCTCCCGACCCGGCGGAGGCGTTGCCATAACTACGAGATCGAGAACCGGAGCATCCGCTATCAATTGTTCGAGGCAGGCATTGGTTGACACGGCACGGATCGACACATCAACACCGAAGTGGGGGCGGATATGCGATGCCAGGGCATCTTCATCCAGTGTATTCTGATCGATCAGCAGTATCTCCACGCGAAAACCAACCCTGTCGCGCGTTCACGTCATGCGAACGCGTCGATCATATCCTCATGCCCATCGACGAATACACGATCTACGATGATTTCCTGCCGGAATCGAACCATCCAAACGGATTCAACAGCAATGGTTCGATTTCCTTAAACGGCGCTGGGCGAGCGATCAGGAATCCCTGAGCCCGATCGCAGCCGAGGTCTCTGGCCCGGTCGAGTTGCAGATGCGTCTCGATCCCTTCGGCAATAACCTCGAGGCTCAGTGCTGACGCAAGGCTGATGATCGTCCGGACCATCAATTCGTCATCCTGGTCTCCCCCGAGACCATCGATGAACGAACGATCGATCTTCAGTGTATCCAGCGGCAGCCGCTGGAGATAGGATAGCGACGAATATCCGGTTCCGAAATCATCGATCGAAAATCCGATTCCCAGGGATCGCAAACGCTGGAGCACATGGAGCGCGGTATCGACGTCCTGCATCATCGTGCTCTCGGTGATTTCGAACTTCACCCATTCTGGATCACAGTGACTCGCCGTCAGTGTTGCCTCGATACGATCCGCCAGATCAGGATGCCGGAAATCCCGCACCGACAGGTTGACGGCCAGTATTAGTGGGTCTCGTGATCGATAGAACTTGTTCCAGCGAGCAATCTCGGTGCTTGCCATCTCCAGCAACAACGCGTCGATCTCGGTCACTTGACCGGTCTCCTCGGCTACTGACAGAAACTGTCCCGGAGTCAGCAATCCGCGTTCAGGATGATTCCACCGCACAAGCGCTTCGACTTTGACAACCATGCCTGTCTTCAGGTCGATGATCGGCTGGTAGTGGGCAACAAACTCGTTGCGCCGGATCGCCCGGCGGAGATCGCGCTCGGTCTCCAGACGCTGCACAATCTGATCATGCATCGCGGCCTCGAAGACCCGATACAGCGTGCCAGGGCCTGCACGCTTGGCCTGATAGAGGGCGATATCCGCCTGCCGCATCGCATCGGCTGAGTCCACCTCACTACTGGTGTGAATAGCGATGCCGATCGACACCCCGAGATTGAGCTCGTGGCCGTGCAAGAGCGTCGGAATACTGAGGACACGGCCGATCTCCTCGGCCACTCGAATCGGATAGCTGGCATCGTCCTCGGGGTACACCAGGAGAACCGTAAACTCATCGCCACCGAAGCGCGCAACGAGATCCATCGGCTTGGCGATGTGGTCCAGAAGATCAGCCACGATTCGAAGGAACTCGTCGCCCGTTTCATGGCCGAGGCTATCGTTGATCACTTTGAAATTGTCCAGATCGACGAACAGGACAGCGATGGAGTAACCTGCGCGATCCATCATGTAGAGTGACTGCTCAAGCCGCTCATTGAAGAGGGCCCGGTTGGGCAGACCGGTCAGGCTGTCGTGGAACGCCTGCTGATGGAGTTGCTCCTGCATTCTGACGCGCTCAGTGATATCTTCTGCAACAACAGAGATCCCGATTACCACATCGTCGACCGAGTAGGGAATCATCGTAATACTCAGCCGGGCACGCTCGCCGGGGCGAGTGAATACTTCCGTCTCGAAACGCTGCGATTCGCCACTAAGGCTATTGCGAAAGCGATGCCAGACCCGCTCGATCTCACCTGCAACCAGGATCGACGTGAATGGCCGTCCGAGCAAGTCATCTTCCTCATACCCGGTCAGATGGCTGGAGGCCGGGTTGACCCGTTGAAATCGACCGCGGGTGTCGAGAGAGAACACCAGGTTCGGGTTATTGTCGAACAGAGAACGGAACTCGACCTGTGTGTGCCGAAGCAGGCGCTCGGCACAGCGGCGAGCGGTGACATCGAGCAAAATACCCTGCCAGCAGGGCTGATCATCCGAATCTTCCATGTATGCGGCGCTGCACTGCAGCCAGCGCTCCTCAACACGAGAATCGAGCCTGAACTCAACCTGCACCGGCGCATCACCCCGACGATGGGCATCGAATGTTGCCGAGAAGGCCAGGCGATCGTCAGGGTGGACGATCTCCAGCATTGACATACCTGGCACCTGGGATAGTCGACCCCGACCAATCAGCTTGAACGCCTGGGGACTGACGTAAGAAAGGGAGAGGCCCGGGTCATTTTCCGCTATGAAGATGATCGCCGGGGTCTCTTCAGCCAGGCGTCGATAGTGTTCCTTTGTCCGAAGCAGCGCGCGTTCCGTCTCATCCCGTTCGATGACCATCCCGAGAAATCGCGCGACGATCATCATACGTTCAATCTCGACAGCAGGCACTTCACCGACCTCGGAACGGTAGATCGATACGGTCCCTTGCACGCGATGACTGCGCGTCGAAATCGGCAAAGCCACCATCGCTCTCGCGCCAGCATCACGTACTCCCAATAACTGGGCTGACCAGTTTTCCTCGGCGCTAACATCCGGAATCATGATCAGTTGCTGGTTTGCGACAACTGCGGCCTGGACCGTCCCCTGGTCGGCAACATCGATGACCTCGTTATTCAGGTGAACCAGTTGTGCGAGACCACGGGCACCAAGCATTTCCAGGTATTGTGAATTCTCGATACAACGATGAACAGCCCAGTTCGTTTGCAGGCCGGCCTCGCCGAGGAGGCTGAGCAACGCTTCGAACACTTCCGAGAACGACGCGCCGGTTGCGATCAGTTCCAGAATCCTCGACTGCCCCGCACGGAGGATATCGGCGACACGCCTCTCGGTAATGTCCTGCGCTGAACCTACGAATCGGGTGTAACGCTGCTCGTGCTCATCCCAGATAGGGCCGCTGAAATCCCTCAACCAGCGGATATCACCGGAGCGATGAATCACTCGATATTCGATGACCGGAGATTCTCCCTGGCGCAGCTGATCGTGCTTTCCGTTCACAAGCTCGCGGTCTTCAGGATGAACGACAGACAGCCATCCCAGATCTTCGATCTCATCCGCCGTATATCCGCTGACAGACTCGACTCCGCGCGATCGCCGCTCGGTAACGATGTCTCCATCTGTTGTCATGTACATGGAGTAAACATAGTCAGGAAGGACTGATGAGATCGCACTGTACCGGTCGATATCGACTGACTCTTCGTCCTTTACCGGGGATGAGTCTTCCTCAGCATTCGGCTGATTTGAGCAGGTTTCGATAATTGCAGCCACTCGATCGATCTGGGAAGTGCGCAGGAAGTCCCGGATTCCCAATCGGAAGCCCTCGGCGACCAGGTCAACGCCGTTCGAGTCCGTAATCATGATGATTGGTGGGTGGGTGGTCTGCCGGGAGAGTTCCGCCAGAATCGAGAGTCCGTGCGACCAGCCGAGATCAGCGCCGAGGATAATGGCCTTGAACTGGTCCAGGTCACGGATCATCCGGTCGAATTCGGCACGACCCCACACCGTGGTGCAGCTAGCATAACCCGACAACGACGACTCTAATGCTCTAAGCACCGATGCGCCGGCAGGCTGGCGCTCACAGATTACCAGCACGTCATGCGCAGGTATGGCGTACACCTGGACAACTCCTCGCGTTCCGGAGCGACGTATTCGCGGCCTTCCCATGACACGGCATCGCGTTAACGGTAAACGCCCGATGGGAAAATGGAATCGGGCCGGTCTTAGTTCGGGACGACCCCTCGTCTTGCTATAGCCACTATTCTAAACGAGCGTACCTACTGATAGAACAATCCGATAGTACCGATTTTCGCATCTTTTTTGGGAATCAACTGCCGTTTCAACTCGCTGCCTGGTGTTCTGAGCGACCTACCCCTTCGGGTAGGGCACAACTACCCATCGATATATGTCCACGAATACTGCCGGAACATAAGCTCTGCATGGTGATCGGAGCGAGACCCGACCACTACGGGAACACCAGAAACAACAGTGAGAGAAGCGGGAAACCTAATGGCTAGCAAGCAGGGAATGTCACGACGACGATTTGTTGGCGCGCTCGGCGCTATCGGGATTGGTGGAGCTGGTCTGGGTATGTATCACGGCGGCAGTCCAGCTAACCTGTTCGCGTCGTCTGACAGTGACGAACCAGCGGACGAGGCCACGGCAAGCTCCCACGATCATGACTCAAACGATGACTCCAGCGATGATGAGGTCGACTGGGAAGAGATGGACCGCTCGCACGAAGAGGGTGTGCTGTCATTCCCGGCCGAAACCGAGGGTAAGGGACTGCAGCCACTCGAGTACGAGATGGATGGCGACGTAAAGGTCTTCGAGATCACCTGTGAAAAGGGTGAGTGGGAAGTCGAGCCGGGTCGAATTGTCGAAGCCTGGACCTACAACGGGATGGTTCCCGGCCCGGAGATCCGCGTCACCGAAGGCGACAAGCTCCGCATCCATGTGCATAACGAGATGAACGAGAGCACCGCAATTCACTGGCACGGGCTCAAGCTCGACAACAGCCAGGATGGCGTGCCGTTCATCACCCAGCCGCCGATCCGCCCTGGTGAATCATTCACCTATGAGTTCATCGCAAAAAACGTCGGTCCGCACATGTATCACTCGCACTACAACGCCGCAGAGCAGACAAGTTACGGGCAGGTCGGCAGCCTTATCATCGAGCCGAAAGACCCATCGTCCCGGCCCGCGTTCGACAAGGAGTACACGATCCTGTTGAACGACTGGCGCCTCGGATACACCATCAACGGCAAAGGGTTCCCGGCCACGGAGCCACTCACCGCAAAGCTGGGTGAGCGGGTGCTGATTCGCTATATGAACGCCGGAACCATGCACCACCCGATGCATCTGCACGGACTGGTGCAGGAAGTAATCTCCAAGGATGGCTACCTGTTGTCCAGCCCCTATTACTGCGACAACCTGGATCTGGCACCGGGAGATCGTAAAGAGGTCATCGTCGAAGCCACCGAACTGGGCGCCTGGGCATTCCACTGCCACGTCCTTACCCACGCCGAAGGCCCACATGGCATGTTCGGGATGGTTACCCTGATGATCGTCGAAGAATAGACAACACCGCGCAAGTTGGAGGGGTACGAGGGGGTACGAGCGAAGCGGGCGGGGATCGCCAACCATCCCCGCCCGTTTCCTCATTGTCCGGCCACCACCCAATTTCCTACTATCGGGTCAGCGACATTGCGCACATAATCGAAGATAATCCGAGAACCGCGACCGATGTTCGGCCTGACGTAAGGAAGCATCCCGTGAACGACATTCTCGTTATCGTGCCCTGTGGTTCAGCAACGATCTGGGATCAGGATCCATCTGCCGGCCCCACCGAGGCATACCGGGCTTATTACGGGACGCCATTCAAGCTGAACCGCGCCTATGCCGAGCGATTTGCCGATCGCTGGATGATGCTCAGCCCGAAGTACGGCTTCATCCAGCCAAACTTCACCATCCCCGGGCCGTACGACGTCTCGTTCCGAAAGCAATCAACCAACCCGGTGCATCTGGATACATTGAAGGAACAGATCGAGGAATACCGGCTCAATACGTTTCGTGTCGCAGTCGGACTCGGCTCGAAGGAGTATCGCTGGGTGGTCGATCTGGCCTTCGAAAACACCGGCGTGCTCACGGTCTTCCCGTTCCGGGATCTCCCGCTGGGCACCACCATGCACGTCATCAAGCACGCCATCGAGGTCGGCGATTCGGGCATCCCCCGTCTCGAACCTCGCGAGCCATTGATCGGTTGATCCCTTCGCGAACGACTCATCACGGGCGTACAATGCCAGGAGCATTCGACAGTTGGTCTCGCGTTCCGGAAAACTACGCGAAGGAAGGCAATCATGACAGATCGATCATTCGGAGGTCACACCGTCGTCGGAACCCTGAAACGTGTGCTGGTCTACCCACCAGTTCCCCACCAGAACAGTGTGTCGTGGGAAGAGATGTCGTATCTGGGGCCGATGGAACACGAGAAGGCGGTAGCCGAACACGAAGCCTTCCGCAAGATCCTGCGTGATTCCGGTGCGGAGGTAATCACCGGAGAGATCGACAACCCCCAGCTGCAAGACGCGATTTTCCCATTTGATCCGGTACTGATTACTGACGCGGGCGCTATTCTGCTCCAGATGGGCAAGCGACAGCGAGAACTGGAAGTCGACCTTGCCGAAGAGACGATGCGAGACCTCGGGATTCCGATCGTCGGCCGGATCGAGCGGCCGGGCAAAGTCGAAGGTGGCGACTGCCTCTGGGTCGATCAGCATACGCTCGCCGTGGGACGCGGCTACCGGACAAACCAGGAAGGCATCCGGCAACTGACCGAACTACTTCGACCGCAGAGAGTCGACGTGCTGGTCTACGATCTGCCCCACTGGACCGGCCCGTCGGACTGCCTGCACCTGCTCTCGATGATCAGCATGGTCGACGATAACCTGGCGGTCGTCTATCGCCCACTGATGGCGACGGCTTTCGTACAGGAACTCGATCGCCGCGGTATCGCCTTCGTCGATGTCCCCGAAGAAGAGTTCGCCAGCCAGGGGCCGAATGTGCTGGCACTCGGGCCGCGCAATTGCCTGCTGCTCAAAGAAAATCCGATCACGGCACAGCGACTGGAAGATGTCGGCTGTACCGTTCAGACCTACACCGGAGATGAGATCTCCCACAATCGAACCGGTGGGCCAACCTGTCTCACCCGCCCGATTCTGCGAAAGAACGCGTTTATCAGGTAGGGCGACACGAGAGCGACGATGCGCGGTAGGGGCCGGCGCCTCGGCTCCGGCCCGATTGCTCAGGGAAAACGGCCCTCACCCCCGGCCCCTCTCCCAATACTGGGAGAGGGGAGAGATTCAGACCCCCTGTACCTCTTCACACCGCTCCGGCTACAATCGTCGGCGAGATATGAGCGATGCCGATTGCCTGGACCAGACGGGAGCCCGTATGACCAACGATCGCCTGCAACGCGTCTTCACCGAGATCGATAACCGCCGTGATCAATTGATCGCCGACCTGCAATCACTGGTACGCATCCCCTCGGTCACCGGGGACGAAGGCGCCGTGCAGGATCAGGTGCAGTCTCTGTTCGAGACACGCAACCTGCAGATCGACCGGTGGGAGACATCCCGCGAGGACATCCTTCCCTATATGGAACACGTCGGTGACCAACCCTCCTATGAAGGACGGCCGAACGTCGTCGGAACACTGGCTGGAGCCGGGAATGGCCGCTCGATTATGCTCAACGGCCACATCGATGTCGTCGATCCGGGTGACGCTTCCTTCTGGAAGCACGGTCCGTGGTCCGGCGCGGTCGAAGGCGATCTCCTCTACGGCCGTGGTTCCTGCGACATGAAGGGTGGAATGGCCACCTTTCTGCTGGCAATCGATGCACTGAACGCAGCGGGGATCAAACTCGCGGGCGAGGTGAAGATCGCGGCGACGGTCGGCGAGGAAGACGGCGGCTTCGGATCGCTCGGCACCATTCTGCGCGGTCACCGGGCTGACGGCGTGGTGATCAGTGAACCCACCCGACTGGCGATCGTCGCGGCTCAGGCCGGATCGCTGGTGGCCCGGATAACCGTCACCGGCAAATCGGCCCATGGCGCGATGCGGGACGAAGGCGTATCGGCCGTCGAGAAATTCATCCCGATCTTTCAGGATCTCCAGCGCTGGGAAGCCGAACGCAACGCCAGCCTGGATCACCCGCTGTTTGCCGATGCCGCCAACAAGATCCCGATCAGTTTCGGCAAGGTACGCTCCGGAGAGTGGCACTCCACGGTTCCCGAAACACTGATCGCCGAAGGTCGCATCGGCCTGCTGCCGGGCGAAGACATGCACGAATTTCAGGAAGCCGTCCGCCAGCGAGTCCTGAACGCCGCAAAGCAGGACTTCTGGCTGTCGCAGCATCCACCGGACGTTGAGTTCTTCAGCGGTCAGTTTGCGCCCGGCGAAACCAGACCTGACGAACCACTGCCAACCGCACTCGCCAGCGCTCATCAACAGGTGACAGGTCAGGCGCCAATCGTTACCGGAATCACCGCCGGCACGGATATGCGGCTCTACACGGAGATCGGAAACATGCCGTGCATCATCTACGGTGCCGGAGATGTCTCAGTGGCTCACCAGAACGACGAGCATATCTCGATCAGCGACATCCAGACCGCCGCGAAGACCATCGCCACTCTGCTGATCGACTGGTGCGGGGTTACTGATTAGTTGAGCGGTCTGGTTAACGATCGAGCAGCTCCAGCACCGGTGCAAACGCCTCTACCCCGTCCACAGTGGGTGGGGTAAGTAACACCTGAATCCGGGTGAATCCGAGTTCTCGAAAATCGTTGATCGCAGCGGCAATCGCCGAGGGATCACCGACGAGCGGGTTCGCACCGGGGATTGTCCGATCTCTCACTGCCACGCTGATACTCAGCGCCATCTCAAGCGTTGCCGGATCTCGACCAAACTGCTCACAAGTGCGTCTGGTCAACTCCGCCCGTCGCCGGGCCTCTGCCGGCTGATCCTCGGTGAAAGCTATCGAGTGCTCCCAGATGTCGGCCCACTGCGCCGCCAGACGCGACATTCGTGGACGAGCCGCAAACGTCGCGATAAGCAGCGGAATACGTCCCGGGCGTGGACCCTGTGGACGGTTTACACATCCATCCACCTGATAGAACGATCCATGATGTGTTGCATACCCTTCGCGCAATAGCCCGGCAATGATTGGAAGTGCATCCTCGAACCTGGAGACCGGCCGCTCCCATTCGTATCCGAACATCCTGCCCTCAGCGGGATCACCACCCGGCCCGAGCCCGGCTACCACCCGGCCGCCACTGATCTCGTCGACGGTCTCCAGAATCTTCACAAGATGGGCAGGATTTCGATAGGTATTGGATGTGATCAACGTCCCGATCTCTATGCGCGACGTCCGGGCCGCTATTCCGGCAAGCAACGTCCAGGAATCCCAGAACGCCGCCGGGTACGTCTCCTGCATTGCTGGATCATCCGCCTCATCAACGGCGACATCGATTCTCCCCGTTGTGCGAAAGAACTCGTCCGCTGGCCAGATTCCGTCGAATCCAGCCGATTCAGCCGCAATGGCAAAATCCAGGATCTCGGCCCAGCCAGCGGCCGGGCGATCTGGCCAGTTCTCGCCATGTGGCGGAATCAATCCGATCCGAAGGTTTCGACTTCCAGTTGTTGCTCCCGGCAAGGTTTCGTCCATTCCCGCGATCTGAGGTTAAGGTTTCAAATGCCTGGCTCGTCACAATTACTGCGTCGCCGGGGAGCGGTACAATCCACGACGGCAACGCCCCGGCAGGTTGTCGCCACAGGTAACGTGATACTAAACGATTCTGACGCAAAAGCGGGTGGTGTGTTCAGAGGTTTCAAGCAGGTACTGCAACGGCGAGATATCGTCGCCCTCTGCGTGTTCATCTTCATGGCAGACACCCTCAGCGGCATCGTCATACCCACTTTTTCGATCTATGCCCAGGGACTCGGCGCCTCGCTCGTGTTGATCGGCGTTCTCAGTTCGGCCGTCGGCATAACCTCGATGATCACCGCGATTCCATCCGGGATGCTCTCGGACCGGATCGGCCGACGGCGAGTGCTATTGTTCGGGATGATTGTCTGGACCGTGGCGTTGATCAGCTTCGCGATCGTGGATCATCCCTACCTGCTCTTTCCCGGCCGGATTCTCATGGGTGCCGCCATCATCCTGACGTTCGGCATCGGCGCCGCCTACATGGGAGACATCACCTCGGGCGAAGAACGGGGTCCAGCCTTCGGCCTCTACGCCACGGCGATGGGGCTCGGCTTCGCCGTTGGGCCGCTGATCGGTGGCCCGATTGCCGACAACTTCGGTATCGCCTGGAGCTATGGATTCGCCGCGATGGTGGCGATCGCCGGCTTCTTCTTCGGCCTCCGATTTCTCCCGCACGACCCGCCCCGAGAGGAACCAGTCCCGACCGAATCCGGAACCGATGAACCGGAAGCCCGCACCGGATTCTTCCAGGTTCTGCTCTATCCACCGCTACTGATCACATCCGTCGCCGTGTTCCTGCAGAGCACCGCATTCATGGGTGCGATCCAGAACTTCTTCCCGCTCTATGCACAGAATGTCGCCATCATCAGCGCCGGGTTCATCGCCACCATGTTCTCCGTCCGAGCGTTTGCCTCCACCGGCGTGCGCATTCCGATGGGGATTCTGGCGAACACGCTGACCACATCCGGAGTGATGACAATCTCGCTGGTGATCATGGGGCTCTCGCTCATCGGAATCAGCCAGACTACGGACGCCACGCTGCTGACGATCTTCCTGGCGCTGGAGGGGATCGGGTTCGGAGGCTTCGTCACCGCTGGACAGGCATTCATCGCCGAAATCTCCACCAACCAGACCCGTGGCACCGCAATGGGGATTTACCGCATGGCGGCGGCGGTCGGCTCGGCCGGAGGTCCGGTTCTGCTCGGTGTGATCGCCAGCCAGTGGTCGCTCGCGACTGTCTTCCTGTTGACCGGGATCGTGGTGCTCATCGGCGCAATGGGTGTCGCCTGGACTGTCCCCTGGCGACGAATCATCTTCGGCCGCCCACAGACGTGGTAAGAAGGTCACCTCCGATGTGGGGGCGCACGACCCTGTGCACCCGGTGTGCGAAGGCCCCCGGGTCGGCAGGGGCGCCGACCCCTACAGAGGTTTTCCAGTTGATGCCCCCTCTCTCCCAGTTTTGGGAAAGACGCCCGCCACACTGTTTCTCCCCCCTCTCCCAACGTTGGGAGAGGGGCCGGGGGTGAGGGCCTATCGCAATCCATCCTGTTCCCTTATGGTACTCCCGTTAACCAGTCACAATCACCCGAACGGAGGATCACGATGGTCTCGGACAGCTCTGTCTTCGGACGAGGACAGCGGGAATCGAACGACGGCAAGACGCCCCACTGGCAGGAGATGTGGCGGCACGAGTTCCTGGAAGCGCTGGAACATGATCCGGTGGTTATCGTGCCGGTCGGCTCAGTCGAGCAGCACGGTCCGCATTGCCCGATGGACGTCGACATCAGCCACACCCAGGCGCTGGCCGTTGATACCGCCCGGGCGATCGACGACTTCCCGGTAATCGTCGCGCCACCGGTCTGGGCCGGCCTGACCCACTACAACATGGGCGAGGTCGGCACGATCACGCTGAGCGTCGAGACCTTCATCGCCTACGTCTCCGAGATCTGCCGGAGCATCTGGGCCAACGGCTTCCACCGGATCATCCTGCTCAACGGCCACGGCGGCAACCGGGACATCCAGCGGGTGATCTCGATCAAGCTGGCCGAGGAAGACATCTGGGTGTTGCCGATCACCTACTGGGATATGGCCCAGGATGTTCTGGACGACGAATCCGACACCGATCCCGGCTTCATCGGCCACGGTGGCGAGTGGGAGACCTCGCTACAACTCCATCTGAGACCGAGCCTGATCGATACCGAGAAGCTCGTGGCCGATCCGGAACGCCCCGGCTTCAGCCCGGAGATTCTTGAATTCACCGGCTTCCCGGAACGTCGCAAAGAGCGCCAGCACGGCGTTCACGGCAACCCGCACACCGCGTCTGCCGAGAAAGGCGAACGTCTCTTCAACGCGGCGAAGGAGATGCTGATCAAGGTCTGCCGGGAGTACCACGAACAGCCAGTGCGTGGGTACAGAGAGTTCGGGTCGCATTGTCCGTAGGTAACCGCTCGAACGCCCAACGGCCCTGAACTTGCGCAACTTTTGGCCGAGGACGAATAATTGCCGTACTAACGATTGGAAATCCCCGCCTTGAATATCAGGCACCGCCGACCACAGGTTCTGTATCCGCAGATCACGAAATCGCCGTATTTCCCGAGAACCGAAGAAGCCGGAGCGATCGAATACTACGACTACAACCACACCTACTGGCCGATCGACTACGGGCGTGATCCAGCGGAGGAATATCAGGCGATTCACGAGCGTGTGGTCATGATGGATGTCGGCTGCCAGCGGAGCGTGGAGCTTCGTGGTCCTGATGCGCTGAACTTCGCCGATTATCTGTGTGCCCGGAATCTGAAGACGATGAAGGTTGGGCGAGCTCGACACACAGCGATCTGTGAGCCCAATGGCGTGCTCTACTGCGAGGCGCTGGTCATGAAACTGGCCGAAGACCGGGTCTGGATCTGCCACGGGCCGGTGGACCTCACGCAATGGTCAGGAGCGATCCTCGCACATAGCGATTTCGATGTGGAAGTTACCCGGACGCAGGTCTATCCGTTTGCCGTCCAGGGGCCGCGTTCCTACGACATCATGCAGGAACTGGTACCTGAAGCGGCGGACATGAAGTTCTTTCGCTGGATCAAGACAACCGTTGCCGGGGTGGAATCCATCGTCATTCGGAGCGGGTACTCTGGCGCGTTCGGCTACGAAGTGTTTCCGTTCGATCCGGCTGAAGCGCTCCGGACCTGGGATGCGGTGGCCGATGCCGGCAAGCAATACGATGTCATGGTGTCTCCGATGATCGGTCCGTTCTTCGAGCGGGGAGTCACGGACTGGACCTACGGAGACGATCTCGACCTGAATCCGTTCGAGGCAAGACTCGAACGAGCGATGAACCTCGATGCCGGTCCATTCGTCGGGAAAGAAGCCCTGCAGCGGATTGCCGAAGCTGGCCCTGAGCGAAAGCTCGTTGGCATTCGCTTTGGTCCCGGTGCCGAGATCCCGCCGATCGAGCAGTTCTGGCCGATCGAAGACGGGTCAGGACTCGTCACCCGCGTCGAGCAGTCATGGTATCTCGGAGAGCCGATTGGCTCCGCAGTCGTAGCCGCCGATACCGAACTCGACAGAGAGGTCCAAGTCCGTCATCCAGAGGGCGTTGCCACCGGCAGACTCGTGGCGTTGCCGTTTATGGATTAGGATGCCCTGACGTTGTAACGACAAACAGGCACCCACCGCGCCCCTTCTCCTCCCCTCTCCCATCATTGGGAAAGGCACCCGCCACACCGTTTCTCCTCCCCTCTCCCAGTTTTGGGAGAGGGGTCGGGGGTGAGGGCCGCTGTCTCGCGAACGAATCACGATGTAGGCGCCGACCCCTACATAGATTTCCCCCAACGCCCAGCGGTCCTGAACTTGCTCAATGGTGAACGAGGAAGACCGACGTTCCGCGTTCATGATTGTGAATCACTGCTATGACAAATGCACCGCGTCGCACACAAGTTTTGAGGGCACATATCACGAAATCGCCGTATTTTCCGAGGACCGAAGAAGCCGGCGCCATCCAGTACTATGACTACAACCACACCTACTGGCCGATCAGCTACGGGCGTGATCCGGCGGAGGAATACCAGGCGATCCATGAGCGTGCGGTGCTGATCGATGTCGGGTGTGAGCGGAGTGTCGAGCTTCGTGGTCCAGACGCTCTCAACTTTGCCGATTACCTCTGTGCCCGCAATCTGAGGACGATGAAGCCTGGGCGAGCTCGACACACGGCGATCTGTGAGCCCAACGGCGTGATCTTCTGTGAGGCGCTCGTCTTGAAGCTATCAGAGGATCGAGTCTGGATCTGTCACGGCCCGGTGGATTTCCTGCAATGGGCCAACGCGATCAACGCACATAGTGATTTCGACGTGGACGTGTTCCAGACGCAGGTTTATCCGCTGGCCGTCCAGGGACTACGTGCCTACGAGATCATGCAGGAACTGGCTCCAGACGCCGTGGACATGAAGTTCTTCGGCTGGGTTCAGGCGAGGGTTGCCGGCGTGGAAACGATCATCGTCCGGAGCGGGTACACCGGCGCGTTCGGTTTCGAAGTGTTTCCGTTGGATCCCGCTGACGCGCTCCGTGTTTGGGATGCGGTCACCGAAGCAGGCGAACCGCACGGCCTCATGATCACCCCGATGATCGGCCCATTCTTCGAGCGGGGAGTCACGGACTGGACCTACGGTCACGGTCTTGATCTGAATCCGTTCGAAGCGAGACTGGAACGCGCGGTGAATCTCGATGCAGGTCCATTCGTCGGGAAAGAGGCACTGGAGGGGGTTGTCGAAGCTGGTCCCGAGCGAAAACTCGTCGGTATCCGTTTTGGCTCCGAGGCCGAACTCCCGCCGATCGAACAGTTCTGGCCGATCGAAGACGGGTCAGGGCTCGTCACGCGTGTCAAACAGTCGTGGTATCTGGGAGAAACGATTGGCTCCGCAGTCGTTACCGCCGATACTGAACTCGATAGAGAGGTCAGGGTGGGGCATCCTGGGGGAGTTGCCACCGGCAGACTCGTGGCGTTGCCGTTTATGGATTAAGCCGGTTGTCATTGGCGCTGACCGGTAGACCGGCGACCCATTCGGCGTCGCTCAGGGCAGGCTCTCCGTGTCGCCCCGGCCCGCGAACCGGCCTGATTTGCGAGGGGCAGACACATTCGGCTTCGCTCAGTGCAAGCTCCGCTGCCCGGTCTACCAGCTGTTTCTGCGCACGGGAGCGCCGCACTACTCAGATGCAGATGCCACCCCGGCCAGGGTATAGAGCAACATGTAAATCAGTATGCCGTGGAGCGTTTGCGCGTCGTATGGCGTGGCAGAGATCGAGAACCCGGCGAACTTCTGCGGTCCGGCTGCGCGACCGATCTGGTAGGCCAGCTCGATGATCTCTTCGGCCCGCGGTCCGAGCGGCTCATCGCCAAAATCGGGATTACTGGAGACATCGAAGACGTCCGGATCGATCGTCAGCCAGACCTTGCTGGCACCGTCTACGATCTCCGCGGCGGTGACCTCTGCCCACCCATCGAAACCATTTCGACGTGCTGCTTTGATCTCCCGGTAGGTGAAGATGTTCTCTCGCTTCACGCCGCGCTCAAGGAATCGCGCGAACGTGTCGCGGTCGTTGCGGGGGCCACGAAGGCCGACATGATAGTACTTCGCCGGATCGACGCCTTCCAGCATGAGAATCTGCCGTGCCCAGGTCGATCCCCATCTGGGCATCGTCGGATCATCCTCGGTCCACTCTCCAAGCTGGTTGTCATGGTGCGCATCGAAATTGACCACCGCGGTTGACCCATTCGAGCGGGCGGCGATCGGTTTCAACACACCGTAGGTGGATGGCCCCGAATTTCCGCCGATTGTCACCGGATAGCAATCAGCGTCGAGCATCGTGTTGATCTCAGCTTCAACATCATCCAGAAGCTGGCCCATGTCACCCGGGATTGGCAAATCGCCGCGATCGACGAAATGAAAGTGGTCGAAGACATCGACATCGAGTTCGGGCAGATAGCCACCATACTTGATTGCGCTCGCCCGAAACGCGGAGGGCGTCAACAGTGTGCCCTCGTAGTTCGCTCCGGACCGGCCGATCCGGGTGTCAGGTGTCGGAGCGCGCCACGGAATCCCGAGGAACGCGATATTGCCTTCCTTCAGCGTCTCGATGTTCGATGCATACGGCGATCCAAATAGCGTCGGCGTACTGCCGTAGACTCGCGGAATCTTCATCTCGAGAATTGGGTCAGATGGTTTGCGTCGCGGTGTGTTGGACATGATCCCCCCTCACTGATTTGACCGGCTGAAAGGTCAGATTAGCAGCGACGGGGCGGCTTTGCCAGGAAGCGCAGGCTGGCCGGGCGTTCGGCGGAGAATAGTCGATAGACTTTCAGGCTATTCAGCTTCATGCCACAAGGGGAACGCGAACGGAAAACGTTGTCCCTTCGCCCGGCGTCGATTCCACGGAAATCTCTCCCTGGTGGGCAATTACGATCTCCCGGCTGATGTACAACCCAAGGCCAAGCCCGCGATTCGTCCCTCCTGAACCACGTTCGCCCTGATAGAAACGGTTGAAGATCTCTGCGCGCGTCTCTTCGGGGATACCCATTCCATGATCCTGAACCTGAACCACCGCGTGATCGCCCTCGCTCATCAGTCGGATGTGGATTTTCTCTTCAGCGTCCGAATAGCTCGCCGCGTTCAGGAGCAGATTGAAAAACACCTGCTGAATACGCATCGGGTCAACCTGTGCCTGCAATGCCGCATCCGGCAACTCAACGTGGATCTCACGGTCGGGTGTCGTCGACTGCACGAGCTCTACCGTCTGACGGATGAGTTCATCGAGCTGGATCGGTTCCAGCGATAACGCAAACTTTCCAGACTGCAAGCGGCTGACATCGAGCAACTCGCTGGTCATCCGCGTAAGGCGGTCCACCATGGTCAACGCAACACTGACGAATCGCCGGGATCGCTCGCTGTCAGACGAAATGTGCTTCTGCAGCATGTTCAGATAACCCTGAAGTGCCGTCAATGGTGTACGCAGTTCGTGGCTCGCAATCGACATGAACTCCTCCTGGAGCCGTCGCAGGCTGCGATCGGTAATCTCGCGTATTACAGTGACTGACCCGGCGTTGTCGATCGGACCGCCATTCGCTTCGAACCAGCGACGACTTCCGTCAGGTCCAGACACAGTGAACGGCAAGGTGAATGACTCTCCGCGGAGTGCCGCTGCCCTGGGCGACTTGGAATCTGGCATTGGCGAACCCGTTTCGGTCTCCGGCGTGATGCAACTGAGGTCATCGCCGAACATCTGCTTGAATGCATCGTTGACGAGCAGAGTCCGACCGTCCTCATCCATCACCACGACCGCGTCATCCATACTCACCAGAATAGCCTCGAGCTTCGCGCGTTCCACATCGCTAGCCAGGCGCTGTTGCTGCATTTCCGTGGCGCGAGCCTGCATCTCCTCATTAGCCGCGTTCAGCTCTTCAACGGTGGCCTGCAGCTCCTCGTTCAGCGTCTCCAGCTCTTCGTTCGTCGTCTGCATCTCTTCGTTCAGCGTTTCGATCTCTTCAGCTGAGGACTGGGCCTCCTCGCTGGAAACCAGGAGATCTTCATTGTTGATACGAAGGTCCTCATTGACTCTGGTGAGTTCCTCATTGGCCCCCACCAGCTGCTGGTTGGAGCGGAGCAACTGCCCAAGGCGGTTATTCAGCTGCTGGTTTTCTTCAATGGCCTGGTCCCGTGCTTCGGCAACTTTGTGGCGTTCAACCGTTACCTCGGTTACATCGGTAAGCACTACGATAACGGTGTGGCTGGGCTGCCCCTTTAACTCGAGATCCCGACGCTGGCAGGTGATCTCGATGTACAGGTGCTCACCTTCGATCGTCTCGACTCGATGCTCTCCCGCAACCGTGACTGGCTCCGACCAGCGAAACGCTTCATCGATCGCATCTCGCAGTGCGTCGAGCGTTATCGTCCGGATCACGTGCAAGAGGTCATCGCCCACGGCCGCCCCATGAACTCCCAGGAAGCGCCGGGCGAGGTTATTGATCGCCCGGATATCGTAGTTCCGGTCAATCACCACAATACCCACCGGCATATGGTACAGCAGGTTCTCCGTGCGATCAGGCAGACCACGGGTACTGCCAGTTTCCTGGAGTTTCGCGTCGACTCCGGAAATCTGAGGCCGATTCCAGGTACTGATACGTGAGGGACTGCGGGACGAAAGCAATGCCGTCTGGCTCAACCCAGGCGGAATCGGAACCTCGGTTAGATTCCGGCGATAGATCTTGAGTCGCTGATTGTCCGTCGAGAAATGTTCACCGAGCGGGCTCGTGGTCTCCGCCTTGCCAAGCGCCAGGTATCCGTTTTCTCTAAGCGAGTAAGCGAAAAGACTCATAGCACGCCGCTGGAGCTCGGGCGTGAAGTAGATAAGGACGTTCCGGGACAGAACGAGATCGATATTCGGAAACGGGGATCGCTGGGCAAGATCATGATGCCCGAATACCACCATGCTCCGGATGAGTTTGCTAATTTCGAAATCACCATCATCACAGGAAAAATACTTGGAACGCAACTCTCCCGGCATTCCGCTGACCGATGCATGGGGATAGATGCCGCGCCGGGCAAACTCAATAGACTCTGGATTGATGTCTGTCGCGAAGATGCGGATGTTGAACTGATACAGTTCCTCGCCGAGCGCCTCGGCCACCAGAATCGCCAGGGAATACGCTTCCTCACCGGTCGAGCACCCTGCGGACCAGATGCGCAATTGGTACCCCTGGTCGCGGTGACCGCGCTCACGACTCTCCTGAATGATTGCTGGCAACACCACCGATTGGAGGTAATCGTAAACTTCGCTATCCCGGAAGAAATGGGTGACCTTGATCAGGAAGCTGTTTACCAGATGGAAGTACTCGTCAGGCGTCTGAGCGAGATACTTACGATACTGGGTCAAATCATCGCACCTCGTTGCCACGAGACGCCGACGGAGACGTCGCTTGATCGTGGGTGTCTTGTACTGATTGAAGTCAACATTGCATTGGATCTGAAGGTGCTGGAGGAAATCGAAAAGATCTGCCCCCTCATCTGTTGAATCCGGAATACAGACAGCCTGAGGATCGGTCAGGGCATCGAGTAGCGGACCGATCTCTTTCAGATCCCGGACGAAGTCGACCGTCGTCGGCGCCAGTGAGCGAGGCATCTCGGGGTATTCCGCCGTCTGCGGATCCTGAATAATAACGGTTCCGCCTCGACTCTTGACCTGAAACGCACCGGATGTCCCATCGGAGCCGTTACCGGTCAGAACGACGGCAATCAGGCGCTCCTCGAATACCTCGGCTGCATCGCTGAGCAGGCGATCGATCGACGGGAGTGGCCTGCCGTTCCCTTCCGGGTTAACCTTCACGTTCGATTCAGTAAACTCGACCGCACGATTTGCTGGAACGACGTAGACGACGCCCGTTTCGAGGTCCATGTCTTCTTCGAGCGCACGTACCGCCAGGCATGTACGCCGGGAAAGAATCGACACGAATTGGCTCGGACGCCGGGGATCGGAATGCTGAGCGACGATGACAGGAGCACAGAACTCCGCTGGGATGGATTCTAAAAGCCGCGAGATTGCATCGATGCCGCCTGACGACGCACCAATGACCACCACGTGTTCGAAACGCGCCTGTTCATCATTCATCGACGTTCCCAACAGTGTGTAGCCGTCCAGCTACTGGAATGGACACTTTCGGGCATCATAACATTCGCGCACCCTGACGAGCAATAGTTCGCACGCATAGTTTCCGACACAATTGTCTACCCATCTTCTCACAATCAGAGACGTTCTGGACCCTTACTTTGAGCATAGCCGGTGGTTTGCGGCTCCATAATTGCGCAGTGATGATTCAACATCTTCTCGCATTGAGCAAGGAACAAGGAACGTTGTTCATCAGTTAGAAGAATCACCAATGGCTGCACGAGATATCTTCGTTATTGGAGCATCGGCAGGTGGGGTCGAAGCACTGTCGCAGATCGTTGCGGGGCTGCCCGAAGACTTCCCGGGCTCGGTTTTCGTTGTCCTGCACACACTAGCCGGCGGGGAGAGTCATTTATCCAAGATCCTCGATCGCAGAGGGGTATTGCCGGCGGTCCCATCGCAGGACGGTATGACGATTCAGCCGGGAACGATCTACGTTGCAGTGCCGAATCATCACCTGATGATCGAGCAGCGCCAGGTTCGCTCAGTGACCGGGCCACGCGAGAATGGTCACCGCCCCTCAGTGAATGTTCTGTTCGAGAGCGCCGCGCGATCCTCTGGTTCCCGGGTTGTCGGAATAGTTCTGTCTGGATCCCTGGACGACGGAACCAGGGGTCTCCACGCCATCAAGAATGCTGGAGGACTCGCGATCGTGCAGCATCCAGAGGATGCGGCGTTCGCCAGCATGCCACGAAGTGCGCTGGCCAACGTTGCCATCGACTACATCGGGTCAAGTTCTGAAATCGCAAGATTCATGTCCGACATTGCACGGAGTGAACTGGAGCTGGAACCAGTGGCAAACCCAGGCGAGCACCAGCCCGCACGCGCTGAGTCAACCCATCAGGTCGCTAACAGTGTCGACGATGTCGGAGGATTCAGTTGTCCGGAGTGTGGAGGTGTATTGAAGGAGGAAACCAGTGGGAACCTGTCTCACTTCCGCTGCCACGTCGGACACACATTCTCCGAGCAGACACTTCTCAATTCCCATGGTGAGCTGGTTGAGAAAGCGCTCTGGACAGCATTGCGAGTTCTTGACGAGCGCATGAGCCTGACAGGCCGTGCCATGATCAGCGCTCGTGATCGCGGCAACAATCGGGTCGCCGATAGATTGAAGCTGGAAAACAACGACGTCCGGCAAAAGGCTGCGCTTATTCGCCGCATCCTGCTGGGCAGCGACGAAAACGCACCGCTCACCGAACTTCAGGAGCAGCCGGGCGAAGTGGAATCGCCTGACAACGGGTGAGCCACTAGCCGACTCGTTCACCGGTGACGATCGTGCGCTTGTTGTAGTTCTGGCTGGAGGGATCGAAACTCCCCTCGCAGGTGATGATCGTGATCTTCGGCACGTCCCCTGAGGCGACGATATCGCTGGCATCGGCATCTGCGGGAACCGACCGCACCCCGGTAACCCGGTACTTCACGATGCTGCCATCTCCCAGTGTCACCCTGACCTCATCCCCAGACGACAATGACCCGAGCTTCCAGAACACCGCTGGGCCGACCCCAGCGTAATCGAGGTGGCCGGCAAACACGGCATTGCCACGGTCTTCCGGACGCGAGGTGAAGTCGTACCAGGCCACGGCGTCGAATGAACTCGGGTTCTCCATCACTCCGTTAGCATCGATGCTCTTGACCTCGACTGGCGCGTTGACTCCGATCGCCGGAATCTCGATCTTCATTGTCGATGATCGTGACGATCCGGATCCAGTCGTCGGTGCTGAGGGAACTGTCGGCGCGGGCTCATTAGAGCCCTGACTCGAGCTACTGGAAGAGTTGTCGTCAGTGCTACCGGGAGAGCTGCCGTCAGGATTGCTGAACGATCCGGATTCCGGAACAGACGTCGCCTGTTGGGTCGCGGTCGCACTCGGGGCCTCGGCAAATGTCGCAGTGTCATCCTCGGCGGTTGGTTCACTGGTCGGCGCTGGAGTGGTCGGAGTGCTGGCAGGAGTTGGCTCTGGCGTCTCCAGAGCACTCGTCTCTGACGGCTGGACCTCTTCTGCGACTACTGCCTGCCCGGTCGGTTCAGGTGTGGGAGTGATGCTTGCCGGGACCTGAACCTGCGAACTCTCCGTCTGGGGCGAACTCTCGCTCATCACCGCACTCAGAATCAGCGCGCTTGCACCGAGTCCGATGATCAGCAATAGTCCAGCAATCCAGCGACGGGCCAGACTTCTTGACTGTGTTCTGTTGCGCACCGCGCTCGCCATACATGTACCTCGGGTGGGCCTGAGGTGAGCCCCCGGAAAAGGGACTCACCTCATCATCCAGTTAGATGCTCGTCAAGGACGCGAGATTACTCATATCGATGTCTGGTCATCTGAATGTACGCTGCAGCCCCGACGATCAGCAGGACGGTCGCGAGCAACAGGCTCGACGGGGCAACCAGCTGGCTGGCTCCATCTGAGAGAACTCCCCCGGAACCGGTCTTCGGTAGCGTAATCTTCCCGGTGTCGTCCACCGGAGCCGTGTCATCGGGGCCATCGACTGGCGGCGTTGTGTCATCCACTGGAGCCGTATCGTCTACGGGCGCTGTGTCATCCACTGGAGCCGTGTCGTCGACCGGTGCCGTATCGTCCACGGGCGCTGTGTCGTCGACCGGTGCCGTGTCATCAACCGGCGCGGTGTCGTCGACTGGTGCGGTATCGTCCACCGGGGCTGTATCGTCGACTGGTGCCGTGTCATCGACAGGCGTGGTGTCATCCGTCGGGGATGGCGTCGCGGTTGGCTCCGGCCCCGGTCCTGGTGTCACTGTTGGTGTTGGATCCGGCCCTGGCGTCGCGGTTGGTGTTGGATCCGGCCCTGGTGTCGCTGTCGGCGTTGGCGTTGGGTCTTCGTCATCAGCTGGGAACGTATAGCATGCTTCGTTGGTAATGACGTTGCTGTCCATCGTCACAGCCCCGGTTCGCGCCAGGGCACGTCCAGACAGGCTGGCATTCGTGTTAAGCGTAATGCTCTCCAAGGCGAGGATGTTGCCCTGGAAGGCGGTACCCGTGCCGAGCGTTGCCGAGCTCCCCACCTGCCAGAAAACGTTACAGTGGGATCCACCGTTTATGACGCTCACGGAAGAATTAGACTCGGTCGTAAGAGTGGTTCCGATCTGGAAGATGAAAACCGCATCGGCCGCTCCCCCGGCGTCGAGCGTGAGATCGCCGGTCAAATGGGCCGAAGATGAAAAGCTATAGACTCCCGAAGTAAGCGTCATGCCGCCCAGATCCTGACCAGTCAAGTCCTGGGTCATTTGCTGTCCAGCAAGCATGTTATAGGCAGTCGTGACATCGTTTTGCGCATTAGCTGCGACCGCATCCCCGGCGTGGATCTCTCCAGGAGGGGTCACGATTCCTGGCGGGAATCCGGTAACTGCAGTCCCGTCACTCACGCCCAGATTACCGTTGACAACTGATGGGCCGGTATTAGTGACGGTTGAACTGCCGAGTACCGAGAAGCTCTCTGCCGTACCGAGCGTCGGCGCAGTCTGGGCCGTGCCAGTACCCGGATACACCACCAGCGCCAGCACCATCACCAGCGCAACACCAAATACCGTCAATGGCCGAAGCCATTTGCTGCGATTTACCACGTTTGCTCTCCGATCAGAATAATAGGCGAGGAATTTCGTCGAGGTGGCGTGGTCGCGCCGGAGCCAATCGCCGAGGCGCGCAATATCACAGCGTTCTATCGAGCGTTCGCAGGTATGGTCTATCCGTAAGCGTCCAATACTTCTGCGCCTGAACAACGCATGGGTGCGTCAGTGAATCTGACCTTCAGTACCCGCGTCACTACGCTGCAAATACTGTGTTTTTGCCCAGAAATTCCATAGTACCGCCTGGCACGGTAGATTGCAATAGTACGTGTCTCGAGGACATCCGTGACACATACGCCTTGACAAAGCGACAATATCCCGAGTGAACGGGCAAACGTTAGAACTGTTATTGATTCGTCCGGGAGGCCTGGACTTATCAGTGGCGTGTGGAACGCCTGGCTATCGCCGCACCACGTTCTTGGCCAGGAAAAGCAGATTGGCCGGGCGTTCGGCCAGCCGGCGCATCAGGTACGGGTACCACTCCGGCCCGAACGGGGTCGCGATACGGACTTTGTAGCCCTCATCCAGCAGATCCTGCTGGTACTGGGTACGAATGCCGTAGAGCATCTGGAACTCGAACTTGTCCCGCCCGATGCCGTGCCGCTCGGTATACGCCTTGAAGTAGTCAATGATCCGGTCATCGTGGGTGGCGATGCCCACATAGCAATCGTTCTGCAGCAGGGTCTCGATCTGCTCCACCATCTTGCGGTCCACGTCTGCCTTGTCCGGATAGGCGACGCTCTCCGGCTCCAGATAGGCACCCTTGACAATGCGCAGGTTCGGCTTGATCTCCAGGAGGGCCTGGATATCGGCGTCTGTCCGGTAGAGATATGACTGGAAGACCGTCCCCACGTTCTGCAGCCCTTCGGCACGCAGTCGCTTATAGATACGGATCGTCGGATCAACCCGATCGGACTCTTCCATGTCGATCCGAATGAAGTTGCCGAGTTCCTCGGCGTGGGTCGCAATCCGTTCGATGTTGCGATAGGCAATCTCTTCGCTGAGATCGAGGCCGAGATGGGTGAGCTTGAGGGCGACGTTTGTCCGGCAGCCTTCTTCGTGGATTCGATCGAGAATCCGGATATATTCAGCGGCGACACCGATGGCCATCGCCTCGTCAGCAACGTGCTCCCCGAGCAGGGTGGTGTTGCTATGAAAGCCACGGTCGGTCAGGCGCTTCAGGGTCTCGATGCACTCGTCCAGATTCTCACCGGCAACGAAGTTGCCCGCGCCGAGACGCATACCGAAGCGTTTGACCCCGCTGGAGACGAGCCGGTTGTTGGTGGCAACCAGGATCCCCTTGCGGAAGATGCCGTTGATGGAGCCCCATCGTCCATTGCTCTTGTCGATGCCTGTTTCCTGACCGTTGGACGACAATCCAGATTTCCCTTCTCGGTGTTCGGCAGTCATTGGGCAACTCTGGCCCTCACCCCCGGCCCCTCTCCCAATGCCGGGAGAGGGGAGAAGGACGGGGCCATCTGAAATCCGGCTAGCTCCCGGGATGTTCCGGCCGGTTTCTGATCCAACCCGAATCCTCTTCGTCTGTCCCCCCTCTCCCAGTTTTGGGAGAGGGGGTCAGGGGGTGAGGGCCGTTCCAGCACACAACCGGATCCAGCAGATACCTCTTACTCCGGGTTCACCACCTCAGAGACGGACTTCTCTTCAACGAAGTTCATCAGGTAGTTCGGGCCGCCGGCCTTGGAGTTCGTGCCACTCAGCTTCATACCTGCAAACGGGTGAATACCGACCAGCGAGCCGGTGCACTTCCGGTTGAGGTACAGGTTTCCGACGTCGAACTCGTACCGGGCGCGCTCCAGCTTCTCGCGATTCTTCGAGTAGACGGAGCCAGTCAGTCCGTACTCCGAGTCGTTGGCAATGTCCAGCGCCTCGTCGTAGTCCTTCGCCTTCACCAACGCCAGAACCGGGCCGAAGATCTCTTCGCAGGCAACTCGTGCTTTCGCATCGACACTGCCGAAGATCGTCGGCTCGATGTAGAAGCCGTTGCGTCCTTCGGCCTTGCCGCCACCCATCAGCAGTTTGCCTTCGTTTTTGCCAACCTCGATGTAGTCGAGGATCTGGGTGTACTGGTTCTCATCGACCACTGCCCCGAGGGTGAAGTTGCCTTCGGTGGCGTTGCCGAGGGTGACCGTTTCCTTGGCGATCTCGACAACACGCTTCTCGACATCGTCGTACACGTCCTGGTGGATGATCGCCCGGGAGCAGGCTGAGCACTTCTGCCCGGCGAAACCGAACGCCGCGGCAACGATGCCCTGTGCGGCGGCTTCGATATCTGCTTCGTTGTCGACGATAATCGCGTCCTTGCCGCCCATCTCGGCGACAACCCGCTTGAGCCAGCGCTGTCCCGGCTGGACCTTGGCCGCGTTCTCGAAAATGCGAACGCCGACATTCTTCGATCCAGTGAAGGCGACGTAGCGTGTCTGTGGGTGCTCCACCAGCGTATCGCCGACTTCGTCACCGCTACCCGGCAGGAAGTTCACAACGCCGTCCGGCACGCCGGCTTCCTGCATCATCTGGAAGATGCGATAGCCGACAACCGGGGTGTTGCTGGCCGGCTTCAGGACCACCGTGTTCCCCGCCGCCACACCGGACATCGTCAGACCGGTATAGATGGCGCAGGCGAAGTTCCAGGGTGGAATGACCACGCCAACACCGAGCGGTCGGTTCAGCAGTTCGTTGGCCTCTTCGGGATGGCTAGCCAGATCGTAGGGCTTCTCCAGGTCGAGTGCCCGGCGGGCATACCACTCCAGGAAGTCCACGGCTTCGGCCACTTCACCGTCAGCTTCGTCCCACGGCTTGTCCAGTTCGTAGACGAGCCAGGCGTCGAGCTCCAGACGATTCTTGCGAATGATGCCAGCGAGTTTGAAGAGCACACTTGCCCGGGCCGTGGCCGACATTCGGCTCCAGCTCTTGAACGCCTTGCGGGCCGCCTGGATTGCATCTTCTGCGTCCTTCTTGCTTGCTTTGGCAACCTTGCCGACAATCTGGTCTGTGTTCCCCGGATTCACCGAGGTGATCCACTGGCCGGTCGTCCGCTCTTCACCGTTGATCACGATCGGCCACTCTTTGCCGAGCTGTTTCTCAACCAGTTTCAGTTGCTCGCGCAGTCCCTGCTCGTTCTCGGGAATCGAGAAATCGAGCGGCTGCTCCGTTTTAAACGGGCCTCTCATAAGATATGTCCCTGTCCTTTCGTCTCCGAACCATCAGGCCGAGGCCGCGGTTCGAATCAATCCGCGTGACGCTGGGGGCACGAAGCGCCAGAATCACGCCCCCCGCATCGAATTCTATCCAGTCACCCCAATGATTGGGATGCCGGCAGCATTAATCTTCTGAGACAGCACGCTGGCATCGCGCTGGGCACTGCTGATTCGGGCCTGCAAGCCCTCCATCTCGTCTCCGAGTTTCTCGAAGACCTCGCGTGCCTGTTTCGGCGGAGCCTGATCGGCACTATCGACCGACTCGAACAACGCGTTCAGCTTTTCGTGCAGCCCGCTGGCGTACAGCTGCGACTGCCAGATGTTGACATCGATCAGTTTCGGGCGGATATCGTCCAGCTCGGCGATCAGCTTCTCAGCCTCGCTGGCAATCTCTTCCTTGCCCTCGACTCCAGCTGTCCGATCATGCCAGGCAATCGCCTGCTTGCGCAGATCGCTGGTGTGATCGATCAGCCGGTTGATCCCGGTGATGACGTCGCGGATGTCGATCAGCATATTGAACTGCTCGACAAGCGCCGACGGATCGGCTTCCAGCCGGGGATCGTTCTTGATCAAGAGTGGCTGGGTGAACTCTTCACCATCCACGGTGAGGCGAACCTGATATTCACCCTCGATGACCATCGGCCCCTTGCCAATCGAGGACACCATTGTCCCCATCGTGTTCCAGGTGATCAGATCCGGATCCCGGACATCTTCGGCTCCTTCGAGGCGCAGATCCCACTGGAAGCGGTGAGCTCCGCTGCCGGTCGGCAGCAAACCATCATTGCTGGAGAAGCTACGCAGTTCGTTGCCGTCTTTGTCCAGAATGGCCAACTCGACGTTGTTGGCGTCGTCGTTCAACTGGAAGTGGATGGCTGCACCGAGTTCCGGGTTCGGGCTGGAATCGAGATATCGTGTCGTGACACTGCCATCCTTCTTACGCTCGCCGGTGAGCGGGGCAATGCTGGTGCTGACTCGGGCATAGCTGGTATAGCCGATCTTCGGCTCACCACGGAACCGCCCATACACCCGCATCCGGAGTGCATCCTTCGGCTTGTAGAGGTGCGCTTTGCCACTGGTGACATCATCGCTGAACTGATGCAGCGGGGAGAGATCATCGATGATCCAGAATCCACGCCCGTGCGAGGCGACAATCAGTTCCTGGTTCTTGATGATCAAGTCGTAGACCGGAACCACCGGGAACTTGCTATTGATCCGCTCCCAGTTCGCACCATCATCGAACGAGATGTACAGACCAGTTTCGGAACCAGCGTAGAGCAGGCCCTTGCGATTTGGATCCTCCCGGACAACCCGGATGAATTCGTGATCCGGAATACCGCCGGTGATCTTCGTCCAGGACTTGCCGTAGTCGGTCGTCTTGTAGATGAATGGCCGGTTGTCATCCATCTTGTAGCGCATGGCCGCGATGTAGGCGGTTCCGGGATCGTGCGGAGACGGATCGATAATGCTGATCTGGGTCCACTCCGGCATGTCGGGGGGAGTGATCTCTTCCCAGGTTCCGCAGTTGTCCCGGGTAATGTGAACCCGGCCATCGTCGGTTCCGGCCCAGAACACACCCGGCTCATGCAGGGATTCTTCCAGCGCAAAGATCACACAGTAGATTTCGGCACCGGTGTTATCCCGAGTGATCGGGCCACCCGAAGCTCGCTGCTTCTCTGGATCATTGCGCGTAAGATCCGGGCTGACCACCTCGAAACTGGCACCCAGATCGTAGGACCGATGAACGTGCTGACTGGCCACGTAGAGCGCATCCGGATCGTGTTTCGAGAACATGATCGGGAACGTCCACTGGAACCGGTACTTCATCACATCGGCGCCAACGCCCCAACCCCAGAGCTCCGGCCAGACGGTATTGTTCCAGACCTGTCCGGTTCGCCGGTTGTACAGGGTCATGATGTCGTCGTAGGCACGACGACCCTGCGGGCCAGAGGCGACTACCAGATCTTCATCGTCCGGCTTGATACCGATGTAGCCACTCTCACCACCACCGGGCGCAAAGAGATCCCGCTCGTGGATGGCACCTTCGATGGACATGCTCGGCACCGCCATCGCGGTGTTGTCCTGCTGAGATCCGTAGATGGTGTAGGGGAACCGGTTGTCCGTGGTGACATGATAGAACTGCCCGGTTGGCTGGTTATAGATGGATGACCAGCTCCGGCCGCCGTTGAACGTCACACAGGCGCCGCCGTCATTACCCTCGATCATCCGGTCGGTGTTGTACGGATCGATCCAGAGGGCGTGATCGTCACCGTGCGGCGTCGGCACGTTGTCGAAGCTCTTGCCACCGTCGATCGATTTCCACAACTGATAGTTCTGCACCCAGACCGTATCTGGATCGGCGGGATCCGCCGTGATGTGCATGTAGTACCACGGTCGGGTTCGAAGCAGAGACTGCTCGCTGCCGCGCTCCCAGGTGTCGCCGTAGTCGTCTGAACGGAATACTGCGCCGTCCACAGCCTCGATCACCGCATAAACACGGCCCGGCTGTGCTGGCGAAGCAACGATCCCGGCCTTGCCGAGCATCCCCTGCGGCAGACCATAGTTGCGGGTGATGTCTTCCCAGGTGTCGCCACCGTCGAACGATCGCCACAGGCCGGATTCCCAGCCACCACTCCAGAGAATGTGTGGATAGCGCTGAACCTGCCATGAGACGGCGTAGAGGATTCTCGGGTTGTTGCGATCCATCGAGACATCATGGCACCCGGTGTTGGGGCTGACGTGCAGCACCTTCTCCCAGGATTCTCCACCATCGGTAGACCGGAACACGCCACGTTCTTCGTTTGGACCGAAGGCATGTCCAAGGGCCCCGACATAGACCGTATCCGGATCCTCTGGATGAATCTGAATCTTGCCGATGTAACGAGTGTCCGAGAGGCCGAGATGACGCCAGGTACGGCCGGCATCATCTGATTTGTAGACGCCATCGCCATGTGAGACCTGGTTCCGGATCGAGGTCTCACCGGTTCCGGCGTAGATTACGTTGGGATCTGATTCGGAGACGGCCAATGCACCAATTGCTGCAGTATTGAAGAAGCCGTCGGAGACGTTACGCCAGGAAACGCCACCATCCTCGGTCTTCCATACGCCACCAGCACAGGCTCCCATGTAGAACGTCATCGGTTCGGTTACGTCGCCGGCCACTGCAACCACCCGGCCACCCCGGAACGGCCCGATATTACGCCACTGGAGCGAATCCAGCGTAGACTGCAGCGCGGTCTGATCCTTCGTCATTGTCCCTGAGCACCCTTCCTGATTCGTCGATGATCCCGAGCCGCTGAGTGGAACAAGCCGGACTCACTCTGGTCCGGATCCTTCCTGCAGCGGCCCCGGTGGAGTGCGGCGGGTGAGGAATTCTCACCCGCCTGCTCATCTTTCGTTCGCGTTTAGTCGTCGTCGACCGTAATTTCCCAGACGTTCGCCAGGGTGTACTGCATAGCTGGCTTGATACTCAGGTTCTGCACGCGCGGGCTGTGGCCAACAAGCGCATCCCAGTGAACCAGCCAGGAAATCAGCTGATGTTCCTTGGTCAGGTCCTGGATCTCGCGCCAGATGGCAATCCGCTCGTCGTCGTCAATCTCCGCGTCGAGCCGCTCGTACAGTTCATCCATCTCTTCCCGCACCGGGATCAGGTGATGATTCTCATCCTCGATGTTGTAGAGCTGGTTGACGTTCCAGAAGGTATCGCCGAGCTGCGCGCCCACCGCGTCGACGAACGCCGCGTTCTGCGCGTGGAACGAGACTTCCCAGAACTCGCCAGCACGGAACTCGTCGAGGTAAGCGCCCCACTCCATCGTCTGCATCTCGGTCTGAATACCGATTGATTCGCAGCTCTCCTGGATGAGTTCATTCATCAGGCCGTAGCTGAGCTGACGCTCGAGCTGCGTGGAGAGGACGTTGACGGTGAGGGTTTCGCCATCACGCTCTCGATAGCCGTTGTCACCCATCTCCCAGCCAGCCTCATCCAGAATGCGGCCAGCTTCATCCGGGTCATACGGCGTAACCGGGAAATCGTCATGGTAGCGTGGCCATCCCTCGACAGCACCACCACTGCTGACTTCGCCAAAGCCCAGCAGCAGCTCACTTACGATAGCCTCGCGGTCCACTGAATGGGCGATCGCCTGCCGTACTGCCAGCTCCTGCGTGTGGCCTTTACCGCAGTTGAAACTGATCCATGTTGCGGTCAGGCCAGGCTGTGAGGTGACATTGACGCCAGCATCTTCCAGACGTTCCACGTCGAGCGCCTGCACTGAGAAGCTGATGTCGGCGTTTCCAGCTTCCAGCTCGGCCATCTGAACACTCTGCTCCGGAATCACTCGCACGCGAATACGGTCCAGCCCCGGCGTTCCACGCCAGTAGTCGTCGAAGCGGTCCATGACCAGTTGACTATCCGGCTCGAACTCAGTGAACTGATACGGTCCGGTACCGACCGGGTTGGAATGCACATTCATGTCGCCAGATTCGAGCGCTGCCGGACTGACCGCCGAACCGGAATACCCGTGCAGAAGATCGTGCAAGAACCGGGCGTAGAGTGATTCCAGCTGGATCTCAAGTGTGTATTCATCGGCCGCGGTGATGTTGTCCGGTGATCCTACCCACTGAGTGAAGTCGTCGTAGAAGTTCGTATTCAGAGACTCATCGAAGTTGCGATCAAGCGCCATCTTCATTGCTTCGGCGTTGAACTCTTCGCCGTCATGGAACATGACGCCTTCTTCGAGGTGGAACGTGTAGTTCATGCCGTCGTCGGTAATTTCCCAATCGTGGGCGAGTCCGGGAATCAACTCAGTGTCGACATCCGTCTCCACCAGAGAGTCATACATGTAGGCCATGGCGCGGGTGCTACCAACGTCACGGTGGAAGACCGGGTCGA
>REEK01000173.1 GCA_007695115.1 Sphaerobacteraceae bacterium | reverse complement strand
TACAGCTTCGAGGATCACGAATGTGTCACTGCCGACCGCGATCGGGTCATCCGATTCGTCGATGTCATCAAACTCGTCGACCGGATAGAGCTCGAACGTGATCGTGTAGGTACCTTGCGGAGTCGGGAACGATTCGAATTCGCCGTAAGTCTGAACCGTGAACGTCGTCTGTTCAGCATCACCCTGATTCAGATTGTATGTCGATTCTGGCCATTCACCAACCAAGAGATCGCCATCGCAATCGAACGAGGCGTTCAGAGCGCCAAGATCCGGATGCGCCGGGTTGAAGTTCACCGCTGAGATCGTGTCAAACCAGTCGCCGCAGGTCACGCCTTCCGGACCGGCGACTGTGATCAAGTACCGAACATCCTCGTAAAGAATGCCGCCGTCTGCGGTTGCCGGGTTGGAGATGGCGAACGAGATGTCACCAGATCCACCCTGTGTGGTGTTGTCCAGGCTGCTCGCATCGACATCCAGTGTCGGCGGAACCTCGAACCAGGTCACCGTGGCAGTATCGCTGGCTCCAGGAGTTGACGCCGTCACCGTGTTCGTCACCGCGGCATCGTTGGAGAAGGTGAAGGCCACCTCACCATCGATGTCGGAGTAACCTGAACCCGTTGAGGAGGGGTCTGGACTTCCGCCACCAGTGACGTTGAAGTTCACCAGAGCGCCCGGCAATGGCTGACCGAAGTTGTCATACACCGTAGCCGTCAGCGTGTGGTCGCTACCGACCTGGACATCAGCCGCGTCCGGCTCAAGGACGATGTTGTCAGCCTGAACCTGCGTCTGCGACTGCGGGAAGCGGAACTGGCCAAGCGAGTTGACCATGTTGAAGGCGACCGCGCCATCTCCCTGAACGTCGTAGTTGACGTTGTTGGAGACTCCGACGATCGATCCACCACCGCTGACCGGCGTGACAACCGCCGAGCCAGAGAAGTTCTGCGACATACCGGAGAACGACATCGTGTAGAGCGTCGCGTTCTGGTACGGCTGCAGGGTCATCATCATCGGTGCGTTCGACGTCGGCTGCGAGCTGTTTCCGGACTGGTTGAAGAACTCGATTGCCACCCGGACCGAGTGATCCGGATCGGTGTTGAAGAGCTGGATACCGCTGGTGTCACCCAGTCCGGTCTGCGCGCTGCCCTTCTGCACCAGTGGAATCGAGAGCGCCGACTGGTAACCCATACCTTCGAGCCCTGGGATCACCTGGGCACCTGCCGCGGTGGCCATGTACGAAAGCGCCTCACCCGACCCGTATTTGATCTGATCGATCGCCGCATGGAACGGTGCATCGCTGCTCAGCAGGACCGAGCCCACGAAGCTGCTATCGCCGTTCAACGCCGGATCGTTCGGGATGTAGACAAAGTCCTGACCCTTCGGCGAGATCGTCAGCGAATCCTGGAAGATCGCTGCACCCCCACCGGTGCCGTAGAACTTGATGTCGACATCGTTCGTCTGCTCAGTGATGTTGACGATCGAGATGCCCGTGTTCCAGCCGTTGTAATTCCGGAACACCAGCGGACCGTACATCTCGTACTGACCTTCATTGCCAGTGAGACTGTGAGACTCAAAGGCGACCTCACCTTCGCCGCCATTGGTGTCCGCCTCGGTCTGGATGCCGTCACTCCACGGCCCAAAACCATCGAGCGAGGTGATCGCCTCAATGCTCGGAGCAGCGGTGTTGGTAACCACCATGTCCGTCTCCGGCTTCACCCGGTTGACGCTTGTCGCAACCGTATAGTCAGAAACGATCCAGGCGGATCCAACCCAGTTATCCGGGAAGTTCTGCTCAGCCAGATCGAATGTCCAGGTCTCGCCCGGGTTCAGGTACTCGGTGTACTCGATACCGCTGTTGGACGAAGAGAACACGCCCTGCTGGTCAGTTGCGTAGAACTTCATCGTCACGGCCGCCGCGGATGGCGACGAGGAATCGATGTTCGAGACGTGGATGATCGAGTTCCAGCCGTCGTTGGTCTGGACGATCGGCAAATAACTGTGTCCGTCGAAGCCACCCTCGGGCACTCCCATTGTGAAGCCGCCGACGTTGTTGCAGTTGTCGTCGCCAGCGATGTCTTCACAGAACGCGGAGTTCTGGCCCCAGGCGATGTCCTGCGCCGGGATCGCTGTGTGACCATCCACCGAGATGTGGGAACTGGTGGTGCCAGCACCGCTCGGAGACGGGTTCGGCGAGACCTGCTTCATCACCGCGCCGATCTTCGGCGGGATGGGAATCTCCAGCTCTTCATTGATGTAGTACTGCGGGGTGTTGAAGTTCGCCGAGATCGCCAGCGGCCCACCCGGGCTGCCAACGCCCAGCGTACCGGCCGGCAGCGTCTTGGACGCATGCGGCGAGATCGTGGTCGAGAAGTTCGAACTGCCACCCGCAGTAGAGTGGGTGTTCACCGTAATCGTTTCGCTCTCGAGATTCTGGATGGTGACCGTGGAATACCACGCATCGTTGCCATACAGCACCTCACCGTTCGGCACCCACGGGAAGAAGACCCACTCCGTCCCGCTATAACTCGGTGTGTCTGCACCCGCCGGCATCATCGCCACGGCAAATGCCGAAACAACGAGCGCAAATGCAGCCAATGAAGCTATTAGTCGCTTCCGCTTCACAGCGACTCCTTTCTGAGATTACCCCGGATTACGCGCACTTTTGCGAGGCAGGTCACCCCACCTGCTCTACCCATCTGTCTGATTGGCAACCACCCCTTTCGCCACAGGAACACCCTGTCGACCGTCCTCATCGTGAAAAAACACGAGACCCATGTTCGAGAGTGTACGTACACTATGTACGGAATACAAGTCTTGGGGTAACAAAATGCGAACGTACGCAGGTACGTACACGCTAGTACCTATGGTGTTTTGTGACATCCAGTCATTGAAAGGGTCGGTGAACGTCGTCGCGGCAGACAGCTCCCGCCACATCAGGCGGGATATGGGGCGACGCCAGCTATCGCGGGGGCTTCTCAGATGTGGTCAACTGTGACATATTGGCGAACAAACGAGTTTCAGATCTTCATTCCGATTGTTTGCAATTTCCCGGTTCCCAGCGGAAGGATGCGCCGCCGGTGGCACGCATGTATCCCGATTCACTGCCAGAGGCCCAGAGTTCAGCCGAGCGACGGCTCTACAAGGCCTTCCAGGAGCAGTTGTCCGATGACTACATCGTGATGCATGGGGTTCCCTGGATCGAAGCAGACCCGAAGCGTCATCACCATGAGGGGGAGATCGACTTCCTTATCATCCACCCGAAGCTGGGGATCGTGCTGATAGAGGTCAAGGGTGGTCGCATCGAGATCCGCGATGGCGTCTGGTACAGCATCGATCGGCACGACGTCTCCCATGAACTGAAGCAGAGTCCGGCAATGCAGGCTCAGCGCGCGATGCGTGCGCTCCAGCGACAGCTCTCCAACACAGCCACCACGCGCCTGTATCAGGGCGAATACCGCATCCAGACGTGCGTCGCGCTTCCAGACATCTCGACCCAGAACCTGGAACTGGGCCCGGACACGCCAAGAGGGATGGTCTTCGACGATCGCGACGTGTATGCCGTTGAAGTCACACTGCAGCGGATCGCCGGGGTATTGCCCGCAGAAAAGCAGCTCTCGACCAACGCGATCCAGGCACTGGTGCGTGTATTGAAGCCAGTGGTGAAGATCGACCAGATCGGCTTCGCGGCAAAGCTCGACCGCAGTGCCCGGGAGATCGAGACACTCACCAACCAGCAGTACGAAACGCTCCTGAATCTTCAGCATCACCACCAGCTGGCGATCGCTGGCTGCGCCGGTTCCGGTAAGACGATGCTGGCGCTGAAACGGGCGAAGTTTCTGGCGCAGAGCGGGAAGCGAGTGCTGCTGACCTGCTACAACCGTCCGCTAGCTGACTGGCTGGCCGAGACAGTGGCTACCGATCCCGACTTCCCCGGGGAGTTCATCCGTATTCAGAATTTCGACCGGCTGGCGAAAGAGCTGCTGGATGAATCACCATCTGGCGCCCCACCGAAGTCACGGGGTGAGAGTTGGGACGACTACTTCATCGAGACACTACCCTTCGCGTTCTCCAACGCGATCGATGATGGGACGATCGAGCAACGGTTCGATGCGATCATCGTCGACGAGGGCCAGGATTTCACCGACATGCGGTGGCTCTGCCTGCAGCAACTACTGGAAGACCCGGAACATGGCATCTTCTACGTCTTCTTCGATAGTGAGCAGGGCATCTACGAGCAGCGGGAGACGATCCCGGTCCGCATCAGCGACATCGTGCTGAACCGCAACTGCCGGAACACGATGCAGATCCACGAAAAGCTGATCGGCTACTATCCCGGGGATACACCGCCGCTCTCCAGCAACATCCCCGGAACAGTTCCAGACGTCATTCCGGCCGCATCCGACACCGACTACCCGCGCGCGCTCGGCAAGGCGTTCGACCGGATTTTCAATCAGGAAGGTATCCCGACGTCCGAGGCCGTGGTTCTCACATTCGCCTCGGAGAAACGGAGCAGCCTGAAAGAAGGGCAGCGGGTCGGCAAGTATCTGCTGACCTGGGAGCAGCCGGTTCATCAGAACCAGGTGATGGTCTCCACCGTGCATCGCTTCAAAGGGCTGGAACGGCCGATTGTCTTTCTGGTGATGGAGATCGAGCACCACGACGAGGAGCGCCGGCATCCATTGCTCTACGTCGGAATCTCCCGGGCAAAACAGCATCTGATTGTCATCGGCAATCTGCCGGAGCCGATCGAGCGGGCGCAAACTCCGGATCCATGGCTGGAGACGGGAGCTGACCCGATCAAAGAGGACGTGGTTGTCGATGAACCGATCGCGGATGACGAACCTGGCACTGAATCTGATCCAGATCCCGAGCCCGACCGCGCTGCTGAACTCCCGGAACCTGAACCGATGCCGATGCCCGCACCCCAACCAGCGCCCGAACCGGTCCATAATCCAGTGGCTGAGACGCCAACGCCGGCTCAACCTGGCGGTCCGGCCCCACGCACCAGACCTCATAATCCGGGGCCCTGGACACGTCCGCAACGACCGCCACAGCCTCCTTCGGAGCCACGAGTGCCACAGGTACAGACCGGCAGAATTCTGCCCGGGTCCGATCACGAACGGATCGTCGCTGCGCTCTGCTACCTCGTCTGGTTCGCCGTTCCGGTCGGGTTACTGCTGACGCATGGGGAGAGCCGCTTTGCCCGGCGTCATGCCTGGCAGGGAATCATCTTCGGGCTTGCCGGGAGTGCCTACCTGGCGGTCTTCCTTGTGGTCTGGATCGGAATGTTCAGCATCGCGCCGATTCTCGCCTGCCTGGCGATCTTCGGGGGGCTGGTTCCGTTTGCCATCGGCCTCTACTACGCCGCCCGGATTTACACCCGGAGTCAGTCGCACTTCCTGGTGCTGAGCGACCTCACCCGGGCGCTGATTCGGAATATCTAGGGCAGCCCCGCGTAGCGCGGGGTAGACACACGGATATAGACGCTATTCCGGTTGCTGTGGACGGGCAAGGACATCGAGTTGATGTGCAATGTAGACCAGTTCACCGGTGCGGATCTGCCATTGCCGGGTTGCAAGCCAGTCGGATAGCGTCGCGTGGTCGATCTCCGGATGACCGTTCAACGTCTCTTCTACGAACCCGAGAATATGCCGGAGAAAATACTCTTCGTCGCCGTGGTAACCATGTCGGTCGGAGTACACAACCCAGTCCGATGATCCAGCCTCCAGCACGTCACCGCGGCTAGCCCGGATCACCGGAATCAGCTCGCGGCCAGCGTGACTTCCTGCGGGAATCGTGCCATCAGGAAGGGGGCTGTGCATGGCGGCGTTGTAGAGCCGCTCGATACGCGCATCGAGTTCCGGGTCGATCGCCGGAGCGAAGGTGGTCATTCCATCGTAGTTGATCGATGCGTACAGCAGACCGCCTGGCTCGAGGGCCTGGAGCAGCGCAGGGATCGACGTTCTGAGGTCGGTGAGATCGAGCACCGCATTAGCCACGATAAGATCCCAGGGTCGGTCCCGGCCTTCATTCTCCAGATAGGCAAACGCGTCTGCCACCACGAATTCGATCTCCGGGGAACCATTCTGAAACAGGCGGTTCTGCGCAGAATCAATCAGATCCGGATCACTATCCAGCAATACGTAGGTGCATCGTTCCAGCATGGAGCCGTAGCGTAGCCGCTCCACCATCGTGCCGACTCCACCACCGATCTCCAGTACCTGGAGTGGCCGATCCAGCGAGCCCGCTCGGACACTCAGTTCAGCGCTCAGCCGATCCCAGACACGAGCGTTCAGCGCCCGGTCGTCGACCGTTCGCTTGGCTTCCAGATAGCGGGCGAAGCTCAGAGAGGTGTCCAGGGTCATCAAGCTGCTCCAGTCAGTTCAGTGAGGAATGTTCGGATTCGGCCCATCGATTCATGCCAGCCAGGGTGCGCCAGAAAGCGCTGACGGGCGGCGTGGCTCATCGTCAGCAGCGAATCGGTATCATCAGGGATCGTTCTCAGAATCTTTCGAAGGGCCCCCACGTCACCCGGGGCAATCAGCCAGCCGTTCTGCTCGTGCGTGATGATCTCGTGTGCGGCTCCGGATGTGGTCGCGATGGCTGGCAGCCCGAAGGCCATACCCTCCAGATAAGCGATCCCGTACCCCTCATAGGCAGAAGGCATCGCCAGCACGTCCCCACTGCGCAGGAGTCGAATAATCTCCCGATCCGGCAACGGTCCGTACAGCGTGACCTGATCCTCCAGCCGCGCGTTCCGGATCTGCTGCTTGATCTCGCCGGTGTACGACTCGTCGACGTCCATTCGTCCGATCACCGAGAGCACCCACTGCTCCGCGTTGAACGACGAAAGAGCCGCCAGAACATCGTGCAACCCTTTGCGACGGATGACGCTCCCCAGAAAAACGATGTGCCGTGGCCCCTCAGTGCGGGTGACTCGCTGTTGCAGTTCATCGTCGGAGATATCTCCATCAAACCGATTCCCCGCCGGAACCGCGATCACGGATGGCTCGCTGACGCCGGCAACGTCTTCCACCACTGACCTGGTTGTCTCTCCATTGAAGATGAAGGCATCCACTGAGCGCAGATATCGTCGCTCCAGCACCCGCGAGGCCGCATTCTGCCAGCGTGGGTGGTCCTCGCTGCATCGCAAGTGGTGGACGATGCTGACGATTGGCAGCTCCGTCTTCTGTTTGAGCGTCCGGTTGGCCGTGATCAGGGAGGCATGGTTGAGTTCGTCCTGCAACAGGACGTCCAGATCGGTATCCAGCACAGCATCAACCAGATCAGAGGAGAAATTATCCAGCAGCGAGGCACAGTATCCGCGGGGTTGCTGAGAAAAGATCTCGACCGTATCGCCGCAGCGACGCAGGTGCTCCACTAGCTGGCGATCATAGAGATAGCCGCCAGATACCGTGTTCAGATCCCCGTAGATCACGAGGCCAACATTCATACGCGGTCCAGACGATACGATGCCCAGGCGATCTCGTTCTCCCAGAGCGTCACCGTGATGGCCGAAATGTTGTCGGTCGAGACTCGCTCTGCGAACGCGGTAGCGAAGCGTTGAGAGAAGAGCTCGATACTCGGGTTCTGATCACTGAACTCGGGCATCTGGTTGAGCGTCTTGTCCCGAAAATGGGCCACCAGCTCCTCGAGCGCCGTTTCGATCTCCACGATATCGACCAGGTAGTTGTGTTGATCCAGCGTCTCGCCGTCCAGTCGCACTTCTACCCGGTAGTGATGTGAGTGCCAGTCGTTCTCCGGACCCCAGTCTCCTCCGATGAGGAAATGCTGGGCCACGAAGTCCCGGCTCACTGCTACGCTGTACATCACGGCTCCCCGTTCGTTTGCTCGTCACAGGTCAGAATAATCTGCATGGTGTCGCCGGGCCGGTTATCCAGCAGTGAAAACGCATCGGCGACGTTCTCGATTCCGAAGCGATGCGTGATGAGCGAATCGAGCTCGAGCTCCTGAAGCAGCCTCAGAACGGACCCCATCCGCCGTGACTTGCTCCAGCGAGCGCTCAAGTCTGGTCCGATCGTGCTCACCTGACTGCTGATCAGGGTGATTCGATTCCGGTGAAATCGTCCGCCAAGGTCGAGGCTCGCCGGTTTCGAGCCATACCATGATCCGGCGACGATTCTCCCCCCGTACCCGGCAAGGCCGATTGCGTCGTTCAGCGCATCGGGGTTGCCCGAGAGCTCGATCACGAGATCGGCACCGGCGTGTTCTCCGGACATCCTGGCGTTCAGCATATCCCGGTCGGTCAGGCTCTCGGGATCGATCGCCAGATCGGCGCCAGATGCCATCGATCTGGCTCGCCGTGCGGGCATCCGATCCAGTGTCGCCAGCAAACCGAGTGGATGGCGCGCCAGCAAGCGGGTCACTAGCAATCCGACAATCCCCTGCCCGATCACCACGACTCGCTCACCCAGCATCGGCCGGGCATCCATAACCAGCCCGATCGCGGTCTCCAGGTTGGGGATGAACGTCGCAAGCTCAGCAGAGAGACGGTCAGGGAGCGGAATCAACCTGCCTGGTTCGACCACTGCGCCGGTCGCATGGGGGAGAAACCCGAAGACCCGACGGCCCTTCCAGGCCGCATCAACATGGGCACCGATCTCCTCAACGATACCAACGCTGCAATAGCCGGTGGGCATCGGGTACTCGCCTGTGCTGGCGTGGGGGTCGATCTCGGCATCCTCGGGATCAGGCCGGGGCAGCTCTCCGCGATAAGCGAGCAACTCGGTACCCGGACTGATCCCGCTGGCGATCGTGCGAACGCTGACCTGCCCCGGACCGACCGCTGGCAGATCAGCCTGGCGAAGCTCCACCGACCCCGGCGTGGAAATCACCACTTCCTGATGCTTCACGAAGTCTCCCAGACTGGACGGCCATAGAGAATCATGTCGTCTCCCAGGCGCTGGTAGTGGACGCCGGTGATCTTCGGATAGGTCACCGCACCGGCGGTCGCCTGCTCACCAAGCACCCGCGTGCCGCCGATCAACTGGGGAGATACGGTGATCACCAGCTGATCGACGAGCTGGGCGTCCAGGAATCCACGGATGATCCCGGCTCCGCCTTCAACCATCAGGCTGGAGATGCCACGCGAGCCGAGAAGATCCAGCATCGCGCCAAAATCGACCCGGCCGTCTTCAGTTGCCCCAACAGGCACCACCTGAGCACCGGCCGCTTCCAGTGCAGCACGTCTCTCCGGATCGTGATCGGCTGTCGTGATGATCCACGGTTTGTGATGCCCGGCCGTAAATACACTGGCGTCCGGCTGGAGCCGAAGATGGCTATCCACGATGATCGGATGGGGATCGGATCCTGCCACCAGGCGAACAGTCAGGCGGGGATCATCGGCCAGCGCCGTACCGATGCCAACCAGGATTGCATCATGTCCAGCACGAAGCCGATGGGTCATCTTCATTGATTGCTTGCCGCTGATCGTGATCTGCTCACCCTGCTCACCAGCAATCGATCCATCCACACTCTGCGCATAGCTGATGGTCACTGCCGGCCGGGTGAACTTCTTGATCGTCATCGGCATCATGGTCATCGGCTCGGTCGAGCCATGCCCGTTCCCCTTGCCGTTTCCGTTGCTCTTTCCGTTTCCATTTCGGTTCCCATTGTGATGGGCGTGCTGTCCATTGGACGAGCCATTCCCATTGCTCGCTGGAAGCACCGGTGCCACCGGTCCGAATGCGAGCATGTGGCTCATCCGGCTCGCTTTGGTGCGGAGATAGGATAGATTGTCCGGGCTGGGGTCGATCTCGATCGGGACCCGACGAACAACGTTGATACCGAGCTCCTGCAGGGCGCTGATCTTCAACGGATTATTGGTCAGTACCTGAACCGACCGCACGCCGAGATCTTCCAGCATTTGCGCAGCAACGGTGTAGTCGCGGGAGTCTGCGGCATGGCCAAGCATCAGGTTAGCATCCACGGTGTCATGCCCGAGGTCCTGAAGATTGTAAGCACGGAGCTTCTCCAGCAAGCCGATTCCACGGCCTTCCTGCCGGAGGTAGAGAATCACCCCTCGTCCGGCAGCGCTGATCTCCTGCATCGATCGTTCGAGCTGTTCGCCACAGTCACAGCGCAGCGATCCGAGCACATCGCCGGTGAAGCACTCGGAATGGATGCGCATCAGCACGTCATCCTTTCCCGAGACATCACCGATTACCAGTGCCAGGTGCTCTTTGTTGTCGGCACTGCCAGAATACAGCACCAGTTGAAATTCGCCATTCGGGGTCGGGATACGGGTCGCAGCTTCCCGGGTCACTGCCGGGCCAGACGGTGCAATGGTCATCGAGAACTCTCCTGCGCTCAACCAAGAAAATAGCGCTGGTTCAGATGCGAGGCAAATCAACCAGGGGGCCGCCTGATCGCCTACCTAATAGTAGGTTTACTCTCCGGAAGGTTAAGCAAGTCTGATGCCAGGCTGACAAAGCTTTGCTTGCATCCGGTAGAAGAGTGTTAACGCAAAGACCGGGCCAGCCTGTGGCCGGCCCGGAAATTCACATCATCTGCAACTGGAAGGATCTTCGGTACGAAGGTCGACTAGTCGCCTGGTTGCGGATTGGGCGACGGCTGCTTGCTCGCCGATGGAACCCCAGGGGGGTCACCCGGCTTGCGTCGACGGCGCTCAACCAGATCCGGAGACGGCATCTTCACATTCCAGATCAGCTTCAACCGCGCCAGCAGTCGAAGGACGATTGCGGAGATATCGAACTGCCGCCAGTTCATTCCGTGATAGGCCATCGCCGGGAAGGCGTGATGGTTGTGATGCCATCCCTCGCCAAAGGCGAGAAGACCGATCAGCAGGTTGTTGCGGCTTTCGTCCTTGATTGCGAACGGCCGATCGCCAAACCGGTGACAGACGGAGTTGACCGCCCACGTCACGTGGTTCACGACGGCGATCCGGACCAGCCCGCCCCAGAGCAGACCGTGCCAGCCAGCGATCAGGTAAGGGATCACCATGCCAACAACAACCCACAACAGGAACGTTCGGTCAAAGAACGAAATCAACGGATCCTGTGTCAGCTTCTTGGCGTATCGTTCACGATCCGCCGGTGGAGCCTTGAACAACCAGCCCACGTGCGCGTGAAACAGGCCCTCGAGCGGGCTATGCGGGTCGCCCTCTTCATCCGCATGAGCATGATGCTTCAGGTGATTCGCTGCCCAGTCGATTGCGCGTCCCTGAACGGCCATTGAGCCAAGCATAAGGAAGATAGCTCGAATAACATTGCTTGACTCGAAGCTACGGTGAGTCAACATCCGGTGATACCCGATGGTGATTCCCATTCCCGTCATGAGGTACAAAGCAAAGAAGAGGGAAAGCTCCGTCCAGCCAATCATGCGCGCCCAGAGGGTGTACATTGCGTAGGCGGTTCCTACGAGCGGCGCGATTACAAAAATAAGTAGCACTATGTGGCCACGCCACGTTCGACCCATTCATCCCCACTTTCCATAAACATGTTTGCGTACCACCAGATGCCTGAGAACTCGAGCAGTCCCCAAATGTCTGCTCCAGTCGATCAGGTAACTCTCCAACTCTAACACGTCAGGCCGGAGATTCCATTCAGAAGAGGACAAATTTTCCGCAAACCATCAAGAAAAACCCGGGGAAATTCCTGCCTTTCACGCCCTGGAGGGATCAATACCCCGGGATACGAGGTCACTCCCCGTTCGGGCCGGATCCTCCGAACGCGGTGCCAGATTTTCGCCAACCGTCCGGTGCAAAACTTTCCCTTTTTCACCGCGCTTGACCTCATACATCACCCGGTCAGCCGAATGAATCGCCTCGTCGAGCGTCGCTGGAGGAACGCGCCAGGTGACACCGCCAATGCTCAATGTGACATTGTGCCCTCTCAGGTCCAGCAAGTTACTGGCCCGAGAATGGATCTGATGAAGCACGCTCTCCGCCTGCTGGACATCGACCTCGTGCAGAAAGAGCATGAACTCGTCACCACCCTGTCGGGCAACCTCGTCTACTCGACGCACACTCGTTTTCAGCGCATCGGCGACTGCATGAATCACTCGATCACCACCGCTGTGGCCAATCTTGTCGTTCACATCCTTGAAGTCGTCGATATCGATATAGGCGAGCGTAAATGGACGTTCATAGCGCCGGCAGTGCTCGAGTTCTCGCTCGGCCAGATCCCGGAAATACCGCGCATTGGCAACCCCGGTCAGGTGATCGGTCATCGCCATCTTCCTGGCCTGCTCGAGTGCCTGCCGGACATGGCCGAGCAGCACGGCAAACGCGAAGTAGACGATGAACCGGCTGACGCCATCCCATAGCGCAGCAAAGGCGCTTGAATAGGGCATACCGAGCGCAATGATCACCACCACCCAGATTAAGGTAGCCGCCAGTGCGAACATCCCGGAAACACGATAGTGGAAACGCCAGCCGACAATTGCCACCGGCAGCAGATAGAAGACAGAGGAAGCCAGCTCTGCTCCGCTCACAAAATCAAGCAACCCGATGATGATCAGGGTTGCTGAAGCAATTGCCAGCAAGAGGGATTGCTCGACCGATTCGATGCGAGCGAACATGCGCGAAATCATGGATCTCTTGACTTTCGGTGCCAGCGCATCAGGCGATCAGCCTGACCGTGACCCACCACCGGTTGACTGAGCAGAAATGGCAGTCTAACAGAGTTGTTTCAGGAACGCACCGGGAACGTTCCTGTTCCCGACACCCATCGCGCCACCCGTTACGTATTCTCACATCATACGGTCTAATTGTATGGAACGAGCACGTCACGATAATCGCAACGATTACTGAGGTTCACAGATCTTCGAGATTCGCTTTCGAGTGACGTACTCGACGTTGACGGCGTTTCAGTTTCACGCTTCACGCTTTCTGACCCACATGGTTCGGACGTCGCGGAGTTTCTCGTGACATCCAATTTCCCAGCGGCTGTCATGCCGTGGCTCGTGAACGAAGACGAAACCGTTGCTGAGGTCACTGATCAGTTGTTTGTGATGATCTGGGAATCCGGCGAGAGCAGACCAGCTGATTTGATTGCCCGGGGACCCGGTGAAGATCTGTACCTCGGGCTCGGCACTTCCGGTCCATCCCAGCGCGAAACTCCGTCGGGCCTCGAAACCCCGTAGGATCCAGCCCGGCACAGTCACTTCACACTGCACAGCAAAAGGGAGGGCCAGGTGCCCTCCCTTTGAAAATGCGTTCGTTTGTGCGGCTTCTACTGAATCCGGACAGCGCTATGGTATCGCGGACCCCAGTAGTCGTCCCAGAGGTTGCTGATCACGACGCCGACACTCGGGTTAGCGGCGTTGATGAACTGCCCACCACCGATGTAGATGCCTGCGTGCGAGAGACCTGGCTTATAGGTGTTCTGCTGGAACACGATATCGCCGGGCTGCAGGTTGCCTGACGACACCGGAGTGCCGAACGACGCCTGGCTGTGCATGTCTCGCGGGAATCCACCACCGGTGATCTGGTTGACCACATAGTAGGTGAAGCCGGTGCAGTCGAAGCTGTTCGGACCAGTTGCTCCCCAGACGTACGGGGCACCCTGGAACTGCATCGCCACATCGGCAATCTGCTGGCCAGCACTGCTGCTCGCCGGAGCGGACTGCTGCGCCTGCTGTGGTTCCGGTTCTGGCTCTGCCTGAGCCTGCGGTGCTGGTTCCGGCTCTGGTTCTGGCTGCGGCTCGGGTTCTGGTTGTGGCTCAGGCTCCGCAGCCGGCTCGCTGGCAACCTGAGCGCTACCGCCCGGAATGGTGATCTCCTGATTTATATGAATCAGATCCGGGTTGGTAATCCCGTTCGCTTCATAGTTAATGATCGACGTCAGGCTCACACCGTGCGCGTTGGCAATGCCCTGAAGCGTGTCGCCCGACTGAACGGTATAACTGGTCAGCGAGGTCTCCGCAAAGCTGGCATCACCCGGGATCTGGATCTGATCGCCTGGGAAGATGCGATCCGGGTCTGCCAGCCCATTGGCCGAAATCAGCGTAGACATGTCTACACCGTACTGGTTGGCGATGCCCTTCAGCGTGTCGCCCGGCTGAACTGCGTGGGTGGAACCACCGTCACTGGCCGGAGCAGCGGTGATCGAATCACCTGAAGACTGCGAATCATCGACTGTCTGGAAACTGCCTGATCCATCATTATCTGCGGGCGCCGCCTGGGCACTGTTCGGCGAGAAGCCCTGTGCCACGGTCCCGGAACCAATGGTGGCCACCGTCAGGGCAACCATCATCGGGTACTTCAACTTCGGTGAAA
>REEK01000180.1 GCA_007695115.1 Sphaerobacteraceae bacterium | reverse complement strand
GAAACCGGGCGGGCCGGCTGGCCCGCCCGGTGTGCTTGCGATGATCTGACGCGAGAACCGGCTAATCCGCTGCGGTGGAGAAGAGTTCTTCGCTGTCGGCCCCGGAGTCGGGTCCGGGTAACGACGGTGGCAGGGAGACCACATAGGCATCATGGACATCAGCCATGACCTTGATCTCCTGCATGGTGTACTCCGGAATCGGTTCGTCGACATTCAGCACCATGATCGCTTCGCCACGGGGCTGGTGTCGGCCAACCTGCATACCAGCGATGTTGATGCCGTGGTTACCGAGCAGCGTGCCGATGCGTCCGACGATCCCGGGTCGGTCGATATGATGGGTAATCAACACATCGCCGGACAGTGGTCGCTCCAGTGTGAAGCGATCGACTTCCATGATGCCGGCATCACGACGATCCCACCGAACGGTTACCCGATGCGGGTCATCACCGTTCACCTCGAAGGTGAATTCGGGAACATGATCGGGATCGGCGTCGGCAACGAACGTCTGAATCTCCATATTGAGCTCGTCGGCGATCAGCCGGGCATTGACCGGGGTGACACGCCGATCGGTCCAGCGTTCCAGTGATTGCGCCAGACCAGCCGCCGCAACGTGCTCGACAACTTCCCGAGGCACGACGCCGTTGACGGTAACCCGATAGTCGTTCGGACGATCCGAACGCAGCACAGCCAGCAGGTGGCCGGCTGCCGCAGCGACATGGGTCAGCCGCTGGAGCTCGGTGGCGTTCATGGTGGCAGGTGGCAGGTTGACCGCATTCGGGACGGCCTGTCCAGCCAGCGCAGCCAGCACCGTACTGCCGATCATCTCACCGACCTTGGCCAGCGCTTCGCCACTCGACCCACCGATGTGCGGCGTCAGCACAACATTCGGGAGGTCGAACAATGGACTTTCGTGGGCTGGTTCGCTCGGGAAGACATCGACCCCGGCACCGGCAAGCTGTCCAGATTTCAGCGCATCTGCCAGTGCGTCGGCATCGACGATCTCCCCGCGGGCACAGTTGAGCACAATCGCGCCCTGCTTGACCGCCTGAAGGCTGTCGGCATCGAGCATGTTGGTTGTTTCCGCAGTGGCCGGGACGTGAAAACTGATAACGTCCGCCCGCTGCAGCAGCTCTTCGAAGCCAACCGGTTCGCAGTGCATCTCCCTGAAGCGATCGTTGGAGATATACGGATCATGGGCGATGAGTTCGACATCGAAGCCGCGGAGTCGCTGGGCCAGCACGCTGCCAACCCGGCCGAGCCCGACGATTCCGATGGTCTTGCCGTTAATATCGAACGGCTTGAAGCGCTTGCGCTCCCAGCGACCTGCGTGGACGGCTTCGTTTGCGTCCGGAATCGATCGAGAAAGCGCCAGCAGCAGCCCGAGGGTATGCTCACCGGCGGAGATTGCGTTGGCACCGGGTGCGTTGAGCACCAGCACGCCCGCTTCGGTCGCCGCGTTGACATCGATATTGTCCACACCAACACCGGCCCGGGCCACCAGCTGCAGGTTCGGGCCTGCCGCCAGAATCTCCCGGGTAACTTGCGTCTCACTGCGGACGATCAGGGCATCGGCATCGCTGAGCGCCCTGGTAAGCTGTTCTGTATCGGTGCCATCAACGTCGATCAGCTCAGCCTGTGAGGACATGAGCTCCCTGGCTCGATCATCGATGACGTCACTGACGACGATCCTGTACCTCTTACTGGATGTCGCCGGATCTCCGGTATTCATTTCGGTGCTCCACTTCCGTGAGCCGATTGCATCAAAATCAGTTTTATTTCCTGAACCTTTTTCTGGTATCGAGTTTCGGCCGGTCAGCCGATCAAAAGCTCCCCGAAGATCACGTACCCGAACGAGTCGGTTCGAATCCTGCGGTTGTCCCGGATGCGGAGAGATGAGGCAACAGCGAATACCGTGCTTCGCGTAGTCTGCCCCGTGCCGCATACTGTCTTCTATCGCATGAGTGACACCAGCCTGAAGCGCCACCGGAACTTTGTCTTCTGCAAATAAAACACGAATTTCCGGAAAACCATTCCGGCAGAGCCACTCCAGTGTGGCGGCTTCTACACAGCTCGGACGGGCGGTGATAATCTGCACCTGATCCGGTCCGAACGTGTCCAGCACCTGTGTCAGAAATTCCTGAGCCCAGGGCGCTGGTTCCAGCGACGAGGCTGGTCCTCCTTCGAAATAGACCCATTCGCGGACATGCTGAGGCACGTTTAGACCCGCCGAATCAACGAACGCGTGATCCGGTAGATCGAGCCCCCAGGTTTCGTTTGCCGCGTGAGCCAGACGTACTGGTGGTTCGGTCAGTACGCCATCGAGATCAACTGCCAGTCGTGTTATCGTCATGTCTCGAGACCTCCAGACATATCATCGAATCACGGGAACGTCGCAACACAGGTGATGCACCTGATGAGACGGGTGATGATGACATCGAGGAGACTCGGGACCGGCACATTGATGAGAACCCAGCCGTCGTCATGCGAGGCGAAAGCCCGGCAACAGCGGTGCTGTTCAGGAACATGGTGCGTACCATGAAAATCCCCTAACGACGGTTGTACGGATAGCTATTATGTCGAACCACAATCTGTGAATTCGACAACGAACGACTTCTGATGATAGCAGATCCTCCGATCTCACTGAAACAATCGGTGACACATTTAATAAGTGAGCAGCAAGATACGTGCCGATTTCGCCCGGCATTCTGTTCGAGACAGACGACTCCGGTGGCGTGTATGCTGAGCAAATATCGCGCGCACTCTCCGGGCAATCCTGCAGATTGGGTACGTTGGAATGAACCAGCCAGCTTCGGAATCAGCCAACCGGCGTCCTGAATTCGTCACAATGATCGCAATCTACCAGTTCTTTACCGCAGCTATCCTGTTTCTCCTGAGCTGCATGATTCCGATCATGCTGTTTCCCGCGATCCTTACCTATATCGGGGGGCCAGAGGAAGTCTTCGTCTCGATCGGTCTGGCCACGGCAACGCTGGCGATGGCCATCGGTTTCGGGTTTGCCTCGATCGTGGTGGGGTATGGCCTGCTACGGATGAGGAACTGGGGACGACTCGGCGCAATCGTGCTGGCGGCGTTTGCCTTGATCGGGTTCCCGATCTGGACCGTGGTCGCCGTGCTGGTACTGGTCTATCTGACCAGCGACGAAGCCCGCGAGGCGTTCAATTCACCATCCAGCGGACCAAAGCAAACACCTGAGCCAGATTCAACGCCGTCGAGTCAGGCCGCCTACAAAGCGGAACCGGCTCCACCGACGGTCTACAATCCGCTGCATACAACGCGCCCGATGACCCCTCCACCCCCGCCATTCGCCGCTCCGCGAGAAGGACCGGCGACGATCCCGCCAGACGATGTGAGCCACAAGATCGATCCGATCCCGATGCCGCCGTCATCCGCATCCGATGACACGATCGAGATTCCGGCTACCGATTCGGACTCGGACACAGGTAGCGAGCAGTCTCCGTCGATAGGAATCCCGCTCGGGGATCCACTGGACGATCAACCGACGGACAAGATCCCGATCGTCGGGGCTGACGAGCCACCACCACTGCCACCAAAACGGCGATGGGTGCGGCCACCGGAAGAGGCTGGAATGGATAACCGGATTCTGAAAAACGATGAGCAAGACAGCGACGACGATCCGCAGGCCCGGGGTCGCCGGGAGTAAGCCCCTCGTCTGGACGGAACTGGAGAGCCGATGCCGTTCGCCGATCGAGTTCACGAAATACGCGAAATCTGGGACAGGCAGGCGGCTTCCTATGACGATCAGTTCGATCATGGCATAGGAAGCACAGCAGAACAGGCAGCCTGGGACCGGATACTTTCCGTTGTGGCCGAAGGCGGTCCGCTCAATGTGCTCGACATCGGCACCGGTACCGGATTTCTGGCCCTGGAACTGGCCCGACAGGGTCATCAGGTTACCGGCATCGATCTCTCTCCCGACATGCTGGAGATTGCCCGATCGAAGGCCATCAGCCAGGGGTTGTCGGTAACCTTTGAACCTGGCGATGCCGAGCGGCCAGCGTTTCCTGACAAGCACTTCGACCTCGTCATAAGCCGGCACGTCTTCTGGGCGATGACCGATCAGGCGGCAACGCTCAGTACCTGGCATCGGATTCTCCGAGCAGATGGCTGTCTGGCGATTCTGGATGGGGACTGGTGCACCAACTCACCGGAAAAACCGGATTCATCGCGCACGCCGACTGCGGAAGACGTTCGGAATGTGGTGCAGTCCAATGGATTCACCCGGGTTCAGATCGATGAACTGGCCGATCTCAGCGAAGCTCTGAACGAACGAGCGGCCGCAGAGGGCCGCCCACCAGATCATTTTCAGCGCTACCTGGTCTGGGGCTACCGCGCAGCGTGATCGCCAGCTCGGCGACCGAAGACCATGCCGTTGGTCAGCCCGCTGCCGCCCGGATAGTTATGGTAGAAGAGCCCACCAACCAGTTCGCCGGCGGCGTAGAGACCGGGAATCGGTCGATTGGCACGATCGAGCACCCGGGCATCCCGGTCGATCTTCACCCCACCAAAGGTAAAGGTGATCCCGCACGTCACCGCAAAGGCGAGCAATGGTGGTGCATCCAGTGGCTGCGCCCAGTTGCTCTTCGGCGGGTTGATACCGAGCGTCCCCTTGCCATCCTTGATCGCCGGGTTGAAATCACCGTCCTGGACCGCCTCGTTGTACTCCCGGACGGTGCGCTCCAGTCGAGTCGGTGCGACACCCATCTTCTCGGCAAGATCTCCGATACTGGCCGCCTCGTACCGGGAGACGCCCGGTGCGGTGTACTCATCCTGCCGGAGTAATGGAGCCGTGCGGGCATCGTAGAGCTGATAAGCGATCGCCCCCGGCTGCTTGAGGATCTCGGCACCGTACTTGGCATAGGTGTAGTTCCGGAAGTCGGCGCCCTCATCGACAAAGCGCTCACCGTCCCGATTGACGATCAGGCCGATCGGGTAGGACTGCTTGGAGAAACGATGAGTCAGCTCCCAGTCGCCGGTCGGCGGGGCCGCGGCATCCCAGGCGATACTGTGGCAACCGCTCCAGTGACCGTAAGGCTGGGCGCCCAATTCGATCGCCTTCATCAACACTTCGCCGGTGTTGTGGGCCGTACCCCGGACCTTTGCCACGTCCCAGTTCGGGCCAAGGTGAGCCGCTCGCATCCGTGGATCGGATTCGAACCCACCGCTGGCCAGAACAATCGATTTGGCGCGAATCGTCTGGCGTCCGTCCGGTCCGTGAGCAACCACACCAGTGACCACGCCATTCTCATCAGCAATCAGATCGACCACCGGAGACTCGTAGCGGATTTCGACGCCGTTGGCAATCACGGCCTGCGTTTCCTGCTCAATCAGGCCCTTGCCTTCGCCGACTCCGCCGAGTGCCAGACCACCCCAGAACTTGAAGCGGCCATCCACCTTGAACGACTGTCGGGCGTACATCAGGGTCCATTTCAGCCCCTTGCTGTGCCACCAGTTGACGGCGTTGGCTGATTCGCCGACGAGAATGTCGGAGAGCTCCGGATCGCACCGGCCTTCGGTCAGGCGCTGCATGTCGGCGTGGAAGTGATCCACGGTATAGGGTGGGAGATCGGTGATCGAGAGATCGTACTCGTCGACCTCGCTGAGAATCGGGCGGAGATCGTCGAGACTGTCGAACGTCGTGCGAGTCGCCGCCGCCGTGAAGAAGCTGTTGCCGCCGGCTTCGTCTTTCGGGGCTTTCTCCAGCATGACCACGGTTGCGCCACGCTCCCGGGCGGCCAGAGCCGCGCTCATGGCAGCGTTTCCGCCGCCAACGACGATGACATCGTAATGTTGTTCCGCCACGAATCAGGTCCCTTCCTGTGAGAATGTGGTTGCGTTGTACGCGATCAGCGCCGAATTTCGTCCTCTGTGTCTGGTAAGCGCCTGGCTATTTCTCCAGATGCGGCAGGAGCACCACGCTCTCCTGCTCGTTCGGATCTGTCCGGGCGATTACGGCCACGCACGGCTCGGTATCGGAGCGGTTTCCGGGGAGATGCGGGACGCCGGCCGGAATGTACAGCAGATCTCCAGGATCTGCCGTAACGTACTCCTCCAGGTTGTCGCCGTACCACATCTCCGAGTTCCCGCTGAGCACATAGAGCGCAGTCTCGTGACTCTCATGCATGTGTGCGTTACCTCGGGCGCCTGGCGGGATCTCGACCATGTGCATGCAGATACCGGTGGAACCGACGGTCTCCGCAGCGATGCCGGCCTTGTAGGACAACCCCTGCTTGCCATCGTACTCATCGCCGGGTCGGATCACGCTACAGGTTGGTTTCTTTGTCGAGCTCATGGTCATGCCTCTCAGTGCCTGAACGCAGCTGTACGGCGGCCAGCTGACTCTTTACGACACCTCTGATGCCGGGTATTGTCGACTGTATCGACCTGTATGGTACGTCAGAAGATCTGACCTGACCATCCTGGCGAGCCGTCTTATCCACTGACCCTGACGACAAGGAGCATCCCGTTGAACTGGTCAGACCAGCTACTGGAAAGCCTTCGCAACAACGATGTCGATCTCACGATCTATGTCCCGGATGAGGTGCTCACTCCACTGATCCGTGGCGCTGAAGATGATCCAAATATGGAAGCGTTCCCGGCCAGCCGGGAAGAAGAGGCGGTCGGTATTGCCGCTGGTGCCGCGCTAGGTGGACGCCGCAGCGTGGTGCTGATGCAGTCGAGCGGCTATGGCAACAGTGTCAACGCGCTGGCCTCGCTGGCCGTGCCCTACCAGCTGCCGATCCTGATGATCATCGGCGAACGTGGTGTGCTGGGTGAGTTCAACCCGGTACAGGTGCCGATCTCCCGGGCGATCCGACCCAGTCTGGATGCGATGGGCATTCCTCACCGGACGCTGGAACGGGAAGACGAGGTTGCGGCCGTTGCCGACCGGATGATGCTGCAGTGCTTCCGGACGCAACTGCCAGCCGTTCTCTTCATCAATGCGCTGCTGACCGGTGGCAAGAACGACCGCTAGACTGGCTCATTACCCTGGATTGAAAGGAACGCGAGCATGGCATCCCCACGTGACGATCTGGCGATCATGAGCCGGAAAGACCTGACCGCCCGAATGGTCGGCAAACTCAACCGCGAAGAAGCCGTCGTGGCCGGGATCGGCAACACCAACTTCGACTTGCTGGACGCAGGACACCGACCCCAGAACTTCTACATGCTGGGCAGTATGGGTCTGGCGGCTCCGATTGCCCTCGGCGTTGCACTGGCCCAGCCGAATCGTAAGGTCTTCGGGCTGGAAGGTGATGGCTCGATCCTGATGAACCTCGGAACGCTGACGACGATCGCCGCTCAGGCTCCGGGCAATCTGACGATCATCATCTGGGATAACGGCCTGTATCAGATCACTGGCAAGCAGGAGACGGCGACGTCGAGCGTCACCGATATCGTTGCGGTTGCCGCCGGGTGCGGGATCCCAAACAGTGCCTGGGCGACGGACGAGAATCACTTCGAATCGCTGGTTGAGACAGCGATCAACACGCCCGGGCCGCACTTCATTGCCGCTCGAGTTGACGATGCTTCAGCAACCGCCCGACCGGAGCGAAACCCGGTTCTCTGGAAGGATCGGTTCATGGTGGGAATTGGTTCAAAGCCGGTCCAGAGTTGACCCTGAAATGGGGACTGGTGAATCGATGCAATTCAACGTGCGAAATATCGTATTATAGGGTGAAAGTGTGGCGACCACGCCGTACGCGTATCGCAGGAGTGGGGTAATCCACGTCAACCTTTATCCTCGGAAACGAAAATGAACGTAACAAACACCCAGGTGAGTAACAAGATCCTTGTGGTTGACGATGATGCGAGCATTCGCGAGATGATCGCGCTGGCTCTGGAAGACGAAGGTCTCGAGGTCATCGGTGCGCCGGAGGGCGAAACGGCACTGGCCATGATCCCCGAGATACAGCCTGATCTGATCCTCCTCGACACCCGCATGCCAATCATGGATGGTCGGGAGTTCGCACTCCGCTACAAACAGCTCGAGTGCCTGCCCGCGCCGCTGATCATTCTGACGGCGGTAGACAATCCGGAATCGACCGCTGCCGAGATCGGGGCGGATGGATTTCTTCCCAAACCGTTCGATCTGGAAGATCTCTCGCGCGTCGTGAGCAAATACCTTCGAATGAAACGGTAGCAATTGTCTCCTCCCTGCAGACTTTTCCTGACAGGATTCGCCCGAATCGATCCGTAGGATTATCCGAGCAGGGGGGAAGCACAGCCCCCGAGCATGGCACGATTGTCGCCCCCACTATATGAGAGAGCGCAATATCACTATGCACCAGCAACTTCTCACACTCCGTCGGATCGTGGCGCTGAGCCTCCTGACGGTGCTGGCGTTTGTCCTGGCGTCATGCGCTGACGAGCCAGAACTGGTCGGCACCGATATGGAGAGCCAGGAAGCGCCTCCATTCACGCTGACCGACCACCGGGGCAACACAGTCACCCGGGATGATCTCCACGGCAAAGCGGTGGCGCTGACCTTCATCTTCACCAACTGCCCGGATGTCTGCCCACTGATCATCAACCGGATGAACGTCGCCTGGGACGAACTCTCTGACGATACGAAAGAGGGTGTGGCGATGGTCGCGATCACCGTAGATCCGGAACGAGATGATCCGGAGACGATGGCGCAATATCTGGAGACCCGTGGAGTTACGGCAATGGATAGCTGGTATGGACTGACCGGTGACATCGAAACGCTGGAACCGATCTGGGAAGCCTATTTCGTAACGCCGGGTGAGCAGTATCCGGCAGATCCGGCCGTTCAGGAAGCAATTGAATCTGGCGAGCATGACCATGAAGAGTTCATCGAAGAAGGGCTACCGGAAAGCGATGATCAGGATCATGGCGACGACAATGGACATCAGCACGAAGAAGATGAAGACACGGCCTACTGGCTGGCCCATACGGATGTAATCTATGTCATCGACCCGGATGGCAACGTTCGCGTGCTGATGCGGTCCGATGATTCACCCGAAGATCTGGCAAGCAACCTGGAGATCCTCGCTCCATAAAGCAGGTTACACATTTTGGTGTCGGTAGCTGGGCAGCTCCGTCTGCCCTCGCCCACCAGACCGGCTCGCGGGACTGGGCGACACGGAGAGCCTGCCCTGAGCGAAGCCGAACGGGTCGCCGGTCTACCGGTCAACGACAGTGAGAACCGCTCTAGACACCAAATTGCAGGGAATCGTTACAGATCGAGTTGCTGGCGTAACTCCGAGAGGAGTTCCAGCGCTCGATCTACCTGTTTCTGGTTCTCCGGATCGTTCAGCCAGCGGCTGACACCTGATGGATGCGGCAATGGCAGCACGATTTGACCATCCTCTTGGAATCGATGCCCGACGATTGCCGACAGCGGCCGGTTTCCCAGAAATCGCTTCGCTGAGAGACGCCCCAGCGTGACGATGACCTCGGGTTGCACGAAGGCCAGTTCCGAATCGAGGTTCGGCCGACAGAGAGCGATTTCCGCCGTCCCCGGCGCGCGATCACCTTTTCCGCTCTTGCTGACTCCAGGAAAACACTTGGTCAGCGAGGTCAGATAGAAGCGCTCATGCAGTGAGCCCGGAGGGAATCCAGCCTGTTCCATCCAGCCCTGCAATCGACGCCCCGATGCGCCGGAGTAGGGTGGGGTCTCCTCGTTTCTCCAGGCTGGAGCTTGCCCGATGATCATCAGGCGCTGGCCAGTGTGTCCCTGGAAGATCGGCATCGCACGCTCGATGAATCCGGCATCAACACAGGCGGTACAGGCACGAATCCGACGTTGAACCTGCTCGAACTGTTGCTGGTGGGCAGTCCCGGAGATCCCGGTCACCGTGGGCGCAATTCGTCGAGATCATCTTCCTCGAAAGCCTCTGGATGGAAGTATTCGTAGACATCACGGGAGAGCAGTGCCATGCGCTCATCAGCTCCCGGATAGACCGACAGGATGGTGATGAGATACACCGCGTTCGGGCCGTAGACGATACCGACATCATGATTGGCATCTGACCAGTTTCCGGTCTTGTGGCCGATCACCGCGTCTTCTGGCAGGTAGAGAGGAAGCCGATTGTCGATCGTCTGATTGTTCAGAATATCGAGCATCAGCTGGCTGCTCTCAGGCTCGACATCGATGCCGCAGGCGATCGCTTCCATGATGCGGGAGTTGTCCGCTGCGGTGGTGGGCAGTGTATCCAGGGAATATTGCGTATCAATGGCGCCAAGCTCCTGCAACGTGACATCGATCCGTGGCCAATTGACGAGGTCTCCGAGCAGATACGCAGTGGAATTATCGCTGATGACAATCGCGGCCTCCAGCGCTTCCCGCACCGTGATAATTGATCCCACTCCCCAGCCAAACACCCCGAGGGTCCCGAGATCCTGTGACGCGTAGTAGGAATCGATGACGACGTAATCGTCGAGGGAGCGTTCGCCATCATCCACCTGGCGAAGCAATTCATACATCACGGCGGTCTTGTAGAGACTTGCGGCATAGAACGACTGCTCCGGGTTGACTTCGGCGTAGGCCCCAGTGGTCAACTCGTACACCACGATGCCGAACCCATCCGCGAACTCGCCTATCCGGCTGTCAACGACCTCCTGGAGTTCGGCATCGTGCTCCAGTTCCAGGTCATCACAATCGAGTGGGAAGGGAGCCTCCGAGAGATCCGGGCCAGGTTCCGGTGTTGGTTCAGGGGTCGGTGATGGAGCCGGAGTCGCAGTCGGCTCGGGTGTCGGTTCCGGCGTTGGTGTTGGCTCGGGGGTGGCCGTTGGTTCCGGGGTAGGTGTGGCGGTCGCCAACGGGGTGGGTTCGATCTCCGGAGTCGGCGTCTGCGACGAGCGCCCCTCGATCGTGCAGCCGCTCAGCATAATGATCGCTGCCAGTATCCCGGCAGCAAGCACCAGGCAGCGAGCCTGCGCCAGCGTCCGGAGATACGCCTCGTCAGCCATTTTCAGACGTATCCGTTCCACGGGTCGTGTACAGCTCCTGCATAGTCTGATAATAGGGGGCAAAGCTCGGGCTATCTTGCCGGGTGAGGATCTCCAGTGCCTTCTTCATCAGGTTCAGGCGCATGCCATCTGGCAGGCGAATATGTGGCGGGGGAAGCTGGCCTTCTTCCTCATCGGTAACCCATTCAGCACCATCGATGGAACGACGAATCACTTCCCCGACATAGGCGGTGATCGCCAGAGCCGGAGAAAGCACGTCTTCCGGACGTTCAGTGGAATAGACATCGGAATAGTCGATCATCTCAGCAATCACACCGTCCAGCTCGGTTAGCGAAGCAACGCTCAGGTCGAGACTGGCATTGAACTGATTGCCCATCTGCCGTGCGAACCGTTCCGCGGTTTTCTGCAGTTCCTGCTCGCGCTCGTTGATGGGAGCCTCCAGTTTTCTCGCGCTGTTTCTTTCTGTCCGTCCAGATTGTACTCACTTTCTAATTGATGTTGTGCCATGATGTCCAGAACAACAGATCGAATTACCTCTCAGGGGAGTCAGTCACTATGCGGATTCAACGAAGCATTCTTTCCGTTCCCGGATCCAACTGGAAGATGATCCAGAAGGGTGCGGCCAGCCAGGCAGACATCGCGCTGCTCGATCTGGAAGACGCCGTTGCGCCGGACAGCAAGGCCGACGCCCGTCAGGTCGTTATCCAGGCATTCACCGAACTTGACTGGGGGGACAAGCCCCGGACGTTCCGGATGAACGCGCTCGATACGCCCTACTTCTATCGGGATCTGATCGACATTGTGGAAGGCGCCCGGGGAACCGTCGATCTGATCGTCGTTCCCAAAGTCAATCGACCCGAAGATGTCTATGTGGTCGATACGATACTGACGCAGATCGAGCGGGGAATCGGTCAGGAGCGCCATATCCGGCTGGAGGCGCAGATCGAAACCGCCAAAGGGCTGATCAACTGTGAGGCGATTGCCGAGAGCAGCGATCGCCTGACCTCACTGATCTATGGACCGGGCGACTACTCCGCCTCGGTACAGATGCCCTCGACCTCGATCGGCGTGATGGATGAGTGGGATGCAGTCTACCCGGGTCACCGATATCAATACGTGATGCACCGGATTCTGGCGGCCGCCCGTGCAGCCGGCATACGGGCTATCGACGGTCCGTTCGCCAACTTCCGGGACGCCGATGGGCATCGAACGAGCTGCCTGATGGCCCGGGCAATGGGGTACGACGGCAAGTGGTGCATTCACCCGGCGCAAATCGAGGTGACAAACGAGCTGTTCTCACCCTCAGCAGACGATATCGACTGGGCCCAACGGGTGATCAAGGCTTACGAGGATGCGAATCGGAACGGTCTGGGCGCCGTGGAGCTCGACAACAAGATGATCGATGCCGCAAATATCCGGATGGCCCAGGCGACAATCGATCAGGCCCGGGCTGCTGGCCTCTTAGAGAACACAGCCAGCGATTAGACGCTGGCACGCGTTCGCTGTGTCAGGAACATCGTCATATCCTCTGCAGGCATCGGCCGGGCCAGGTAGAAACCCTGCCCGTGGTGACACCCGATCGAACGCAGCAACTCTTCCTGTTCACCAGTCTCGATGCCCTCAGCGGTGACATCGAGGTTGAGCGTCCGTGCCACCGCGATCACTGACTGGACGATAGCCGCGTCACCGGGGCTGACCACCACATCTTCGATGAACGAGCGATCTATCTTCAGCGAATCAACGGTGTAATGCCTGAGGTAGCCAAGCGACGAGAATCCGGTGCCAAAGTCATCGATCGCCAGTCGAGCGCCGGTACTCCGAAGGTCGTCCAGCGTCTCGATGATCTGATCGGTGCCCCGCAGCATCCGACTCTCGGTGATCTCCAGGGTGAGCCGATCGGCTGGCAGGTCGGATTCCTCCAGCGCGCGGATGACATCACGATATAGCGATGGATGCTCGTACTGAACAGACGAGAGATTCACTGCCAGCCTGAGTTCGGAAAGATCGAGTTCCTGGCGCCAGGCTGCGACCTGCCGCGTGGCCTCTAGCAGCGTCCATCGACCTATCTCGATGATCTGGCCGGTCTGCTCGGCTACTGGAATGAAGTCACCAGGTGGCACCAGCGCTTCTCCAGGTGGCTGCCAGCGAAGCAGCGCTTCCAGTTCCAGAACCGTTCCGCTCTCCAGATCAAAAATCGGCTGATAGTGGACAACGAATTCCTCGTTCTCGATCGCCCGCCGAAGCGCGAGCTCGATCGACATCCGGTCCCACATCCGGGAACTCATATGCGGCTCAAAGAGCGCGATCTTGTTCTTTCCGGCGTACTTGGCGTCATACATCGCCAGATCAGCACCGGTGAGCAGCGTCTCTGGATCAACGGTACTTCCCGGTTCACTCACGGCAATGCCCATGCTGGCCGCTGGCAGAAGGCTCCGTCCCTCATACTCGAACGGCTGTCGAATCGCGTGCAGAATACGCTCGGCCAGCTCCTGGACTTCTTCGGTACTGGATACCGATTCGAAGAGGACAGTGAATTCATCACCACCCAGGCGGGCAACGGTGGCGGTTGGCGGGAGTTCCTGACCAACCCGATCTCCGATGGTCCAGAGCAATATGTCACCGACCTGATGGCCAAGCGAATCGTTGACCACCTTGAAATCATCGAGGTCAAAGAAGATCACCGCCAGACGATCTGTCAGGCCGCTCCCGTTCGCGTCCCCGACCGTATGCAATTGCTTGATGAACCAGGCCCGGTTGCGCAAACCGGTGACGGAGTCGGTGTAAGCCTGGGTCTCGAGATGCTGTTCCAATCGCTTCAGATGGGAAATATCACTCATGATGCCCATGCGGTAGAGAGGTTTGCCCTCTGCATCGTAGACGAGACGGCTTCGGGTCTGCACCCATACAACGGCGCCATCTCGGGAGATCTTGCGATACTCCTCGTCGAAATCGAGTTCCTGCTCGATCGCGGTGCGATGTACGGCGCTGATTCGATCACGGTCGTCAGGATGCACACGCTGCATCGGCAATTGCTGGTTCGAAACCCATTCTTTGGGCGAATAGCCGAGCATCCACTCGATTTGCGGGCTGATGAAGATCATTCCATCCTCGACGGTTCTGCCATGAATGAAGGTGACCGCCGGCATCTCATTGACCAGGATTTCCAGGCGTGATTCTGCGGCCTGCAAAGCTTCTTCCGAGGCAATCCGCTGGCGCAAGTCAGTGAACACCACCACGGCGCCGTGGAGCTCGTCGTCGATATGGATTGGCCGTACATCGAGCTGCACTGGAATGATGTGACCATCTCGATGCCACAGCGTCAGGCTATCTGACTGAAAAGCATCTCCGTTGACACTGGCAGTGGTGATTGGACAGTCGCTGATCGGGCGCGGCTCGCCATTCGGGTAGCTGTGGTGAAATGCGCCATGAATCGTGGAT
>REEK01000131.1 GCA_007695115.1 Sphaerobacteraceae bacterium | reverse complement strand
AGATCGTCACCGAGGCGACGAACATCGCTCGGAGCACCATCATCCGGCGACCATACCGGTCTGCCAGGGCACCCCACATCGGGGCGGTGATCGCCATCAGTGCGGCGCCACCACCGGTGATGAACCCGGCCCAGAGCGCCTGGGATTCGAAGGTATCGGTACCGAGATCTTCGAGAAAGAACGGAAGAAACGGGATTCGCAGGTTGAACCCGATGATCGAGAGAAGTTGAGCGAGCCAGAGGGCATAGAGCGTTCGTCGCCAGGTAACCATGGTCGCCGGTGAAATCCTCCCTGAAAGCTCGATCCGGACACAGAGTCCGGACCGCTAGCAGTGTACGGTAGCCACCGGGTGCCCGCAATCCGGATAACCCTGACACATGGTGAACGTGTGTACCTTGTCTGGACGACCGCTGGCTCTCGCGATATCGCAGATTCAGATCTACGACATCTTTCTGATGGCTCGAGTCCCGATTCGATATAGGATGAAGGCAGTCTTATTCGATCAAACGCTATCGAAGTTCAAGAAGGAGAGGAAACCATGCGGAAACTCAGCATCGTTCTGCGTATCGTTATCGGAATTTTGTTCCTGGCGCAGGGAGTTATGAAGCTCACCGGTGCCCAGAACGAATGGAGAGATGACCTCCAGGTCGCACCGTGGGCCTGGGTAGCGATCGGGGTGATTCAGCTTGCCGGTGCCCTGGGACTCTTCGCCAGCTTCAGATTCGAACGCCTGATCATCCCGGGAGGTCTGCTATTCGTCTTCGTGATGCTCGGCGCGATCGTCCAGCACATCCGGATCGATGATCCCGTTTCACACATGCTGTTTCCCGCTGTTGTACTCCTGCTGTCCGGTGCGATCGCTGCGATCGGTGTGCGGCAGTCCAGCGACGTTTCGGTGTCGACTGATGAACCGGATCAGCGTGTGAAGACGAGCTGACAGAAAGGCGGAAACGATGGCGGATCAGATAGCGGGACACTCTGTCCAGCGAACCCGACCCTTCGTTGAAGACAGCTATGGTATCCCGGAACATAGCGCCGGAATGCTGACCTGGGAACACGTTGCCGCCCGGGTGGCACCTTCCCGGAACTACTGGCTCTCCACGGTATCGCCCGAAGGCCGACCTCACGCCATGCCGGTATGGGGCGTCTGGATGGACGATCATCTGCACTTCGGTGGTGGCCGAGGCACCCGCAAAGCGAAGAACCTGACTGCCAACCCGCAGGTCTCGATTCATCTGGAAGATGGCTGGGATGTGGTGATCATCGAGGGAACCGTCGAAGAGGTGCTCGATCTGGAGATCCAGACCCGTCTGGACGATCTCTACGAGGAGAAGTACGGCATGCGGCACGGCACACCGGTCTGGCGCGTGGTTCCCCGTCGTGTCTTCGCCTGGACCGATTTCCCCAACGACACCACCTGCTGGCGGTTCAACTGATCACTCGCCATCGACTCGCTTCCGCAGCGATCTACGTACTTACGTATTGCGGATCGCTGCGGAAACTACGAACTTTCTCCGATGCTCCCGCCCGCTCCGCGACCTATTCTCTTAGTAGAACGATTTCACGCTTTCGGTGAGCGTGTGTCCCACCTTGGCGGAACCGAACGGCGTTCCGTATCGGTCGACAGCCATACGGGTGGCGGAGAAAGGATGAACCACGATGTTCAACTCGAGCGATACCCGGCAATTGCATGCGCTGGTCGGCCACAGGCAGGAGCAGGTGGCAGCCGACGTAGCGCAAACCCGCAGGATTGGGCAGTGGCACCAGTCCTTCTCTCGCGGGGTTGGCCCGTTTCGAGCAGTGATCGGTGTGCTGCTGATGCGGGCGGGCGCGAGAATCGCCGGAGCGAGCTTCCAGACGGGACCAGACCTTCGAACGGGAGTCTGATCCCGACCGCCGCCTCTGTTGCACGATATCGCGTTCGTACGCAACAGGGGTGACCAGGAATCGTTTCGAATTCTCTTTCACATACCGCCTGATGGGGTGTCTCATCAGTACCAGATCAAATACGAACGGATGTTCTGATCTGGGGCACGGCGGTCGGCAGCACGCCAGTAAGGACGGACCAGATCATGAACCTTTACGATATTGACTCTTTGAATGTATTTGCCGAGGCCAGGCGTGAGCGGTTTCTCAACGAAGCACACCAGAGCCGTGTCATCCGGGAACTGGGCGTAAGTCGCCAGCGTATCCCGGGTCGATTCCGGAGAGCGGTTGGCCTCGGGCTGATCAGCGCTGGAAGTCGCCTCTCCGGCATCAACAGTGGTGACCTTCGACGAACCAACACCGCTGTTTAGAAACTGACCTCTCCTCACACCACCACCACACAGGAAACGGGGTAGCCAACAATGGCTACCCCGTTTCTTTGCATTTCCCGACGGTTCGGCGTGGCTCAGGCGAACGCCCCGGTGGGCGGGATCTCAGTGATGACGTCGATCAGCACCCCGGCTGGATCCTCCAGAATGAAGTGCCGCTGGCCGAACTCTTCGCTGCGGAGTGGAGCGACTGGCGACAACCCGTGCTGTCCGACCAGTCGCTCGTACTCTGCATCGACATCCTCGACCTCGAAGTTAAGGAGTAGCCCGCTAACTCCATGACGAAACCTTTCCGGGATCGTCTCGTGGTCCTGGCTCAGCAGACCGAGCTCGAAGGCCGGGTCTCCCGGTCGCCTCAGGCTTACGTACCACCCGGCGTCGAAGATCACCTCGAACGCGAAGTATGTCGTGTAGAAATCGCGCAGATCATGGACCCTGTCGGTGCAGATGACCGGGTAGAAGCTGGAGAGCTTCATCTCGCCTCCTCGATAATACGTACCAACGGTATGTAAATCAGAGTGTAGAATACATACCAGCGGTACGTCAAGGCGAGAGCAGGAGTTTATGGCGCCCGAGAGATCCAGACCGCCCACCAAAGCTGCCCAGCGCGAAGCCACCAGACAGGCGCTGATTCTTGAAGCTCGGCGGCAGTTCGCCGAGCGAGGCTATGCCGGGGTCAGTCTGGCGGAGATCGTCGACGGCGTCGGTGTCACCAAGGGTGCGCTCTACCATCTGTTTCCCGGTAAGGAAGCGCTCTTCCGGGAAGTGGTTTGCCAGCTCCACGCAGAGGTGGCAGAGCGAATCGGGTCAACTGCAACCGAAGCTGATCACTGGACGCAGCTCGTCCTGGGGTGCGAGATGTTCCTGCGAGCCAGCACCGAGCCGGGTATCCAGCAGATCATGCTGATCGATGCCCCGGCCGTGCTTGGCTGGGATGCCTGGCGCCAGCTCGATGCCTCCACCTCGATGCAGCAACTGGATGAGATCATCCGGGCATTGATCGATGAAGGAGTGGTTCCGGAACAACCCGTACCTCCGCTGGTGCACCTGCTCTCTGGGGCAATGAACGAAGCCGCGCTCTGGCTGGCCCACTCCGACGATCGAGAACGGGATCTCGCCGATGTCATGGCGGCACTCACCCGGCTTCTGGAGTCACTGCGAACCTGAGTCAGAGGCTGGCGACCAGACATCGAAGAGGATCTCGGCCAGCTCGTCCAGGGTGGCGATCCGCTCCAGCGGGTACGCCTCAGCGATCGGCTCGAAGACATCTCCCCCACCCTGATTTTGGATTCTTCTCAGCCCCTGGCGGCACAGTGCGTATCCGAGCGCCTTCCGGGGGAAATCCGGACCCACCGGCCACTGGCTGACTTCCAGAAATGTCCGGAACAACGCCCGGTCGCACCGTAACGTGTCCCGATAGATCTGGATCAGCTCGACGTGGCGGTCGGTGATCACCGCATCGCCCCAGTCGAGGATCCCGGTGAGATTCCCGCCCTCGACGTAGACATGGTTGGCCACGATGTCGGCGTTGATGAACGCCGGGTCAGGTGGACCGAGGGTTCTCACATAGTCCGGCACCTGCTCCACCAGATGCTCAGGCAGTGAGCTGTTGCGATTGGCGGAGGTGAGGTCGATCGCGGTCCAGTCAGCGATCTCGGGGATGTCCTGCGGCGGAAGCGCGTGGATACGGGGTAGTATCTCAGCCAGTGCGATAGCGATGCGTTCGTGCAGCGCTCGATCCGGGAGCAATCGCCAGAGCGCCTGCCCGGGCATCCGGCGTGTCGCCAGCCAGGCCCAACCCGTGTCGAGGTCACCCAACAGGAAGCCGTGTCCCAGAAGCTCCGGGCCGGGAATGTCAGGATCGGCCGCGACCCGCTCCAGTGCGGTGCGCTCCGCATCGTAGACCTGTCGCCAGGCGTTCAGATGGCCGAGAAACTTGATGACCAGATCCCCGGCGATGAAGGTGGGGTACGTCGAGTTGAAGCCGGCCTCTACTTCCCCGCTTCTGAGCGTCAGTCCATTATCGGCGACCGTTATGTCAATATATGGTTTCCAGAACTCGACATCGCTCTTGAACGCTCGAAAGGCTTCACGTGATTCGAACTGCGGGGGCGGTGGTACATCAGACACGCTGGTAACGCTCCTGTTCTGTCTGGGTAGTTGAGCGACGAGCCAACCACGAGGCAAGCAGCATCACCCCGATCAGCGGAACGCAGGCGATGATCGCCACTTCCAGCGGCAGCATCTCGCGGGTGGCGTAGAGCCAGCCGGCCAGCAGTGGTGCAGTGGTATCTCCGATGCCGGCACCGAACTCGGCCAGTCCGTAAGCTCGTCCCCGGCTTCGCTCCGGCGTTACCTCACTGAGTGCCGACCCCAGCATCGCCCAGACCACGTTGTAGGTGCCCCTCAGAAAGAACGCGATCGCGATGACGATCATCACATCGGACACCCGGATAAGGAGCATGCCGAATCCGGTCAGAATCACCGTGATGATCATCCCACTGAATGGTCGTGAGAGATGGCGAAATCGCCCGGCCACCATCCCGAGCAGAATCCCGCCGGCCGCGCTGACCGCTCCCAGGAGTCCGATCTGACTGATACTGACGTTTCGGACATCTTCCAGAAACAGCGGAAGCAGGATCGTCCCGGTGCTAAGCGTCAGCGGCACCAGTGCGTGGAGTGCCGAGATGCTGACGATCGCTGGCTGCCGGATCACCTCGCGGTAGCTCCCGTTGACTGGTTCTGCAGGCCCGGTATCGCTTCCGCTGTCTGTCTGGGCGGTGCTCGATTCTCCCGGTTTCATCTCGGTCAGGAGGAGGCAGAGAAGCAGGCATCCGGCGTAGAGCCCCACGACGATGAAGAACACGGTGCGCAGGGTCGTCAGGTCGGCAACGATGCCCCCGATCGGTGGCCCGACCAGCACGCCGATCCCGGCTGCCACGGAGAATATCATCGAGAAGGCGTGAGTTCGTTGGGCCGTGGTTGCCGTGGCGGCGATGTGGCTGGAGATGGCCGGAATCCCGACCCCAGCGATCTCCAGCAGCAACGCCCCGAAGAGCGCCTGCCACCAGTTCTGGGCAAAGGCGATGATCGCTCCGCCGGGCACCATCATCGAGGTTGTCAGCAGAATCAGGGTTCGGGTGGAGAACCGATCGCTCAGCGCACCGGCCGGCATCACCAGAAGCGTACGCAGGATGGCCGCGCCACCGATAACCACCCCGATCTGCACGGCCGTTGCCCCGAGCGAGGCGATGTACAGCGGCCAGAGCATGATCTGCAGCCCGATGCCGAGATGCATCAGGAGCTGCGAGTAGAACAGAATCAGGTTGTCCCGATCGAGCCCGAAGCCCGGTAACCACCGCATGCCCGAGTATCCCCCATCGTCAGATCATCGACGACCCGTAATCGGAGAGGAAACCCCTTCATGTGGTGGCCTGTGAGATCAGGCGGTCAGTCGGGCGTATCCGATACAACCGGAGCGCCGGGCGTCCAGTCGAAATCCTGATCGATCGGCCAGAGCGGTCGAGGAATGTGCCGGAACGGCAGCGATTCGTAGTCGACGGTACTGGCACCCGGGCTGGCGAGATCGATGTTTCCCGCGGTGATTGGATCGAACGATGCCCGGTGGGCCTGGTTCGACTTCACGACAACGATCCGCTTCTCGTCGAACACGATCCCGGCACTCTTGAAGAAATCCCGATCCTTACCAGTTCGGCCACTGGAGAAGATCACATCGATCTTGTCGCCGATCCGCAACACCACCCGTGGCCCGACATTCACCTCCTGCCAGGCATCCCGGTGGACTTCTCTCCCCCACCCGCCATGGGTAGGCCCGCAGATCGTGTATTGGCCGTCGTCGATCAGTTTGACGCGCCCGCTGACCTGGATCGGCTGGTAGAAGCGCTGATCGATCGCTGCCCCGACATCGAGATCGAGCTCCTCTCCAATCCCCGCGGCGATTCCTGCACTGACAGCCTGTGGATCGCGGATCGTAAGCGCGCAGTTGCTGGCACCGTGCCGCAGCAGACTCTCGAGAATTGCTGGACTGTCGGCCACGCAGGAGCTCCCCGGATCGTCGCCGAGATCGACCAGCACGATCGGCTGGTCTGCGGTCGATTCCATCGCCTGCCGGACCCCGTCGTCGATGCTGACATATGGCCGGATCGAGAGGATGTCCTGCCGTTTGTTCCAGACCAGCGCCGCCAGTTCGGTCGCCTTCTGGACAGCCAGCTCTGGATCCCCGTCTGCGGTGGCGATCACCGACATACAGGAGTGCGGCGTATCGGCATAGCCGTAGCCACCCATGATCGTGAGGTTGATGATTCCCGGCGTCGTCGCTTCCATCTCGGCCCGGATCTGATTCAGCTGGAACATCGGGAGCTGTTTTTCCTCATACGGATCGTGTGCCCAGGTGCTCTGGCCGATGTTCGGGCCGATGATTGGAATGTGGACGATGCGGGTAACCGGGTTGATCTTCCCCTGCAGAATCTGGTGAAGACATTCTGCCGCCTCTTTGCCGCGTTCGTAGCCGTCGATGTGCGGGTTGGTGTCGTTGGGGAATGCGGCGGCCAGGTTAGCGCACTCTTCCGGGCTCATGATGCCGTGGAAGTCGTAGGTCGCCACGAACGGCACGTCGTTGCCCGTCACTTCCCGGCAGGCCGCGATCAGATCACCTTCGGAATCGGTATAGGGATCTTCGGCCGCCATTGCCCCGTGCAGGCAGAAGTAGACACCGTCGATCGGTCCCGCATCGCGCAGTCGCTCTACGATCATGTCCCGGTAGTGCTCGAAGACACTGGCCCGGATCAGACCGCCATGGACGAACCGGGCGTGCAGGATCGGCACGAACTCGAAACCATGATCCTGGCCGACTTCCAGAAAGCCGCCGATGAAGTTTCGCGGGTGTGCCCGGTCGATCACCTCCTGACCGAGCTGTGTATCGGCATCGAATTGATCGTTCTGCTCGAGGGCAAAGGTGTTCGTCTCATGATAGAGGCCGATGATGGCCACACGCATGGCAGATCCTTTCACGGGGCTGATCGATTGTCTTGTATCACTGTGTAAAACAGCTCGCGTTGACTCCCTCTATCCTGAAACAGCCAGCGATCTGTGTCAACCACTGGAGTTGCGAGCGAGCTATGCACCACTTGCTGTTGACAACCGACACATGGCTCGTTTAGTCTGAATTCAGACAGAACATCTACGGTTCATACAGTGAAACACGCGAAGGGCGATTATTGTGACCGACGCTTCCCCGACTACGGATGTTCGCGCCAGCGAGGACGCTCGTGCAGTGCTTGCCGGTGGCGTTTCTGCGTCGATGCGCTACTACCCGTACCTGCAACGTCCGTTCTATACGGCGCGTGGTGAAGGCCCGTATCTCTTCGACAACGAGGGCAACCGGTTCATCGATTTCAACACCTCGAACGGCGCGGCGATACTCGGACACAAGCACCCGGCGATCCGGGAAGCGATTATCGAAGCACTCGATGCCGGGACGATCGCCGCTGCGGAGACCTATCACCACCAGAAACTGGCCGCCCGACTCTGCGAGATCATCGATTCAGCCGAACGTGTCCGCTTCGCCAGCACGGGAAGTGAAGTCACCAGCGTGGCTGTGCGTCTGGCTCGCCACGTCACTGGCCGCAAGAAGATCCTGAAGTTCGACGGTCACTTTCACGGCCTGACCGACACCTTTCTGTACCGTCGGGATGAATCAGGGGCGGTGATCCCATCGGCGGGTGGTGTTCCCGAAGCCGGGGCCGATGAGGTGGTCATGTCTGCGTGGAACGATGTCGATGCGTTCGATGCAATGATCGATCAGCAGGGCAACGACATCGCTGCGGTGATTCTGGAGCCGGTCCACTTCAATGCGGGGTGCATCCCGCCGATCGACGGGTTCCTGGAGCACATCCGGTCGCGAACCTCAGCTGCCGGGATCGTTCTGATCTTCGACGAGGTGCTCTCCGGATTCCGGGTGCGACTCGGGGGCATGGAAGAGTTCTACGGCGTGCGGCCCGATCTCAGTACCTGGGCCAAGGCGATCGCAAACGGGTTGCCGCTCGCCGCGCTGACGGGACGAGCCGACCTGATGGAAGAGCTGATTCCCAATGGCCCGGTGGCCCACAGCGGCACCTACTCTGGCCATCTCCATAGTGTGCTGGCGTCGATCGCAACCCTCGAAGAGCTGAGCCAGCCGGGACTCTTCAACCAGATCGAGGAGATCGGCAAGGGCTTCTATTCGCAGCTGCAGGACACCTTCGATCGACACGCAATCCCGGCACGAGTTCAGGGCATGGGCACCCGATTCGGCATCTACTTTGGACGAACCGAACCGGTGACCACCGTCGCTGATGTTCAGAACCACGATCACGATCTCAATCGCCAGTTCTATCTCGGCTGTATGGATCGTGGCGTCTATTTCCATGCCTATACCCACACTGGGCCACCGGGCCATGCCGGCTTCTCGCTGGCGCATACCGATGACGTGCTTGGCGAAGCACTGAACGTGATGGATAGCGTCGCGGCTGACATCGCACGGGGACGGAACTGATGATGTCCGGCGATCGCTCCGGGGGATACCGCATCGCGGTTGTGTCGCGCACCTTCGATCTGCTCGAGGCGATAGCCAGATCGGATCGCCCGCTCGGCGTGAGTGAACTTGCCCGGTCGATCGACTCAACCAAATCGGCCACGTTCCGGATTCTGGCGACGCTGGAAGAGCGCGGCTATGTCATCCGGGACCGAGACCATTCGCGCTATCAGCTCGGTGCCGGATTCGTGTTTCTCGGTCAGCGCGCCCTCGAGGAAGTCGATCTCCGGAAAGAAGCGCGACCGATGCTGGAAAACCTCAAGGATCGCTTCAACGAAACGGCAAACCTCGGGGTGATCGTCAACGACCGGGTGATCTACATCGACATTCTGGAGAGCGATCACGGGCTACGTATGGCGGCGCAGATTGGCGCCCAGGACGAGACGCACTCGACCTCGATCGGCAAGGCGATCCTCGCCTACCTGCCATCCGAACGACTGGATCGATTGCTCGATCGAGAGCTGGTCAAGCGAACGGAGAAAACGATCACCGACCCCGACCTGCTGAGGCAGGAGCTCGCCGAGATCCGCAAGACCGGAGTCTCCCGAGACTGCAGTGAGAACGAAGAAGGCGCTAGTTGCTTCGGCGCGCCGATCTTCGACCAGCAGGGCGACGTCATCGCGGCAATCAGCATTTCCGGTCCGGACAGTCGGATTACCGGAGAGAAAGCCGCCGATGTCGCCGCCGCCGTCCGCAAAGCCGCCCGCGATATCACCCGCCGCCTCGGCGGAGACCCGCCTGGATGGATCGAGGATGGACGCGGCAGGACCTGATAACGATCACAAGGGGAGCTGAACCATGCCGGACGAGCCACGGATCGCCGTTGGGGGACTGTTTCACGAGACGCATACGTTTGCCGAGCACCGCACGACGATCGGTGATTTCCGGGCGCAATCGTTGCTGGCCGGTGATGAGATCGTGCAAGATGCCGTGGACTCTCGCTCGGGTATCGCCGGGATGATTGCCGGAAGTCAGGCGCTGGGGGCCGAGATCCTGCCGACTCTCTATGCCGGGGCGATGCCCGCGGGAGTGGTCGAAGATCATGCGATGCAAACGCTCCTCGATGACTTGCTGACCCGGGTTCGCGCGAGTCTTCCGGTCGACGGCGTTCTGCTGGCACTCCATGGGGCGATGGTGACCGAATCCTCGCTCGATGCCGAAACCGACGTGGTGCATCAGGTGCGGGAGATCGTCGGGCCTGACGTTCCGATCGTGGTCGAACTCGATATGCACGGCAACATCAGCCCTGACATGGTTGATGCCGCCGACGTGCTGGTCAGCTACGATACGAATCCCCATATCGACGCCTGGGAACGCGGCTACGAGTGTGCCGAGATCCTCGGACGGATACTAAAGGGCGAGATCATCCCGACGGCTGCCTCGGTTCACCTGCCGATTTTGCTCTCTCCTCAGGCGACCGGTACGGACGATCTTCCACTCCGGGCGGTTCACGATCGGGCTCGCCAGATCGAACAAGATCCCCGCGTGGTGGCCGTCTCGGTGATGGCCGGGTTCGCCTACGCCGATACGCCGTTCACGGGAGTCAGTCTGATCGTCACCACGAACAACGATCCCGCTCTGGCGACCCAGTTTGCCAGTGAACTGGCGCAGATCGTGGTTGATCTGCGAGAGACGGCGCTGCCCGAGTTCGTTACGCCGGATCAGGCCGTGAAGGACGCCATGGCGAGCCCTGATGGACCGGTGATTCTCGTCGATTCAGCTGACAACATCGGCGGCGGCTCTCCAGGAGACGGCACCGATGCGCTGCGGGCGATGCTCGACAACAATGCCCAGCGCGGAACGATCATTCTGGCCGATCCCGAGGCGGTCGCAATCTGCTGGCAACATCAACATGGAGATCAACTCACGCTGGAGGTCGGGGCGAAAGCCGATAGCTGGCACGGTGCCCCGGTCGAGGTCACCGGGACGATCGAAGCCTTCTCGGACGGCGTCTACCCCTGCGAGTTGCCGGACAATCACTTTGCCGCCTTCTTCGGCAACACCATCCGGATGGGGAACACCGTCTGGCTCCGGATCGAGGGCATTAATATCCTGCTGACCGAACGAAAAGTGCCACCGTTCGACCTGGCTCAGCTCCGTGGGATCGGCATCGTGCCGGAAGAGCAGCAGATGATCGTGGTGAAGTCAGCAGTCGCCTATCGCGCAGCCTATATGCCGATCGCGAAGCGGGTTATCGAGATGGATACCGCCGGTCTCTGCACACCCAATCTCGGCCGGTTTCCCTATCGGAATCTGACCCGGCCGATCTTCCCGCTTGATGATACTGTCGAATTTTCCACTGACGGAGTTGCCTGAAGTAGTGATCATCGGTCATAATCTCCGGGTAGTATGAGGATTGCGGCCAAACAGCGCCCGACTGCAGAACAGATTATGAAGGGGTAATGCGGATGCGAATGCATATCTGGGGACCGGCGGTGGTGATTCCAGCCATCGCGGTGGCGATTACGTTGGTACTTTTCCTTGGAATCGCCTTCATCATGGATGCAATCTATCCGTGGGCGCTGGCGTTCGGCACGGTGCTGTTCGTTGTTGTCAGTGCTGCGGCCTGGTATCTGGCGCAGCAGTCGGAGAAAGAGCACGCCGCCAACAACCCGGATCAGACCGATCACCACTAACGTTTGTCATCCTGATCTCGCCCGGTTCTTATCCAGCTAAGAGCCGGGCGAATTTTTCGGCATAGTTTTCCGATGATGTCGACACGAACCCGGCAGGCATGAAATGAGACAGCTATGGATCAGGATCCTCGAAACGAGCAGCGACCACCTCATCAGGAACCCTACAACTACCATAATTATCAACAGCGCCAGCATGAATCAATCGATATCGACTATGAACGACAGCGAGCCGCGGCCACCCGCGATTACACCACCCCCGCCGTCATTACGCTGATTCTCTACTTTGTGTGCTGGTTGCCGGGAATCATCGCTAACGTCATCTACTATCTGCAGGCCCAGAAAGATGAGGCGATGATCGGTCGCGCACCCCAGGGTAAGGGGTGCCTGCTGGCGCTGTTGCTGGTCTTCAACGGGCTGATTGCCCTGGGAGTTCTGGTGTATTGCCTGCTGATTGTCTTCAGTGGAGCGATCGCTGCCGTCTGATTCAGCCGACCGGCTAGCTATTTCCACCGCCGCAGCAGCGTGATTACCACCACGATCACCAGAAACAGCGCGATGCTTCCGAACAGGACCCAGAGGTCGAGACCGTCCCGTGTTTCAATCGGTTCGGTTGCTGCATAGACAAGGTTTATCGCAGCGATCATCCTCGACCCTCCAGGCTCGACCTAGTCACCGTCGATGATCGGCTGGATCGTCATCTCCAGCGTCGTAGTCATCTTCGGAATCCTCGAATTCTGACAGACCGGGCTTGCTCTGGCGCAGGAGCATAACCGTCGCCACAATGATGCTGAGGATCACCGCTACCAGGACCAGAATCCCCGGGTTGAAGTCGTCGTCCCCGTTCGCGGATTCATCCGCCTGCTCGGTGACCTCTGTCCCGGTGCCAAGTGCCTCCAGATCCTCATCGGCGCGTTCCAGCAGGCGTGTTCGATGGTAGAGCGCCGTAGTCAGCGGCGTCCCCTCACTGTAGGCATACACGAGATAGGTTTCACCCTCTTCGAAGGGGAACCCACAGGTGGCTTCGTCCTGATGGGTCTCGACGACAACCGGAGAGGAATCGACGCCCTTCCAGGAGCGATCGACATCGATGGTTGCCGCAATGTATTGCTGGCCAGGGTCGTCATCGACCTGTTCGATCGATGTCACCTCACCAGAGAAGACGGCGGCAGCATCGTCGAGTGCTGTCTCCGGTGGAGGCGGTGCCTCGAAATCGCAGGCATGGGCGTCATCAGGTGATGAGATGAACACGGCGCCAACCGCAAGGATCAGAGCTGTCGTGACGATGCGCGCGCATATCCCCATGGTGCGGAGACCTCCAGATTCAAACGACTGCAACCACCGCTAGTGTAGACGAGACGATGCACTCGCTGCCGGAGTTCCATCAACTATTCACCATGTACAGCAGGAGTATTGACAGCAGGAACGGGTCAGGACGCGTCAGTGTCCGGTAGGGCGTCTCGAACACACTTCTCGATCGCGGCGAGATCAACGTTCAGCAATTCAGCAACGCTCTCGGGACGTTCCTTGTAGTACGCCTTGTAGCGGGCCTTGAACCCGTGATCGAACAGGCGCAAGTAGTATGGAGCGATTCGTCGGAGTTCCAGATCTCGATGTACTTCGACATCTCGCTCTTCGTGATTGGAGATCTCCCGGCGATCATGCGCCCAGACGTATGCTCCGATGTAGTGCACGGCAGAATAGAATGCGATTACCGAAATCCAGCGGAGTGGCGGAACGTCATCATTGATGAGGCGGTTGGCGAGATCCCTGTTTTCGTCAGCAAGCTTGAGGAAGGCGTTGGTCCGGGAATCGATACTCATTCCCGCCGTGAGAAAATCTCTTCGGCGTAGTCCGGGACATTTTCGGCCACCAGTGTTTCCTCATCCACGTCCTCGACGCTCGCTGGATTCAGCAGATAAACACGGGTGAGCGCGTTGGGGAAGGCATCGTGCACTGCCGCAACACGGGCGTACAGGGCTCGCTCATGCTCCGCATCGATCGCCCTGGTCAGTAGCCAGATTTCAAACACGTCGCGATGACGACCGGCCCAGACCGTAACAGCGTCCGGATCCTCCCTTACCGCTTCAGCGAACGTCTTTCCTACATCGCGAGCGCCGATCACATTGTCGGTGATCATTTGCTTCATCTCTCTCACGCGATTGAGCAATCACGGCAAATGCCGAACGAGAACGTCTCTATAGAGTAAGTGTGAGCACAATTTGTACCATATCTGACGAGCCCGCCATAGAGGATTGAACTCAGCTCGACCTGAGCACTCTTGCGAGCTACCGCTTGCGCCGTAACCGCTGCCGGATTGCATCCCAGTCTTCCTGCGCCATCTGAATATCGTCGTCCGAGCTGAGATCTCCGTATCGAGCGCGCAAATAGCGCTCGGTCAGGTCATCCATCGGTTCATCGAGCGTCGGTTCGATCTCCGATAGCCTGCTGGCGTACTCTCGCGGAGTTTCTCGATCTTCGCGCCCGACACCCTGTCGATTCCCATGCACAATGACATGCTGGTAGGCATCGCGTACCGTTGCCGGACGCCGTTGCAGGTTGAAACGGGATTGCCGGTTCCATAGCCCGCCCCGCAAGCCACTGAAGAAGCCCTTCAGGTCATTCATCAGTGCGTCACGGGTGAAGATACTCTCGCGGAGCTCGGATTCGCCCTCGACTTTCTTCTTCATCTGCAGTCGCTTGAGCTGTCGCATCCCGAACCAGATCACGAGGGCAATGATCAACGCCACCACAACCCACTGCATGACCATCATCACCGGCTCCGGGATGAAATTACCCCCGCCAGTCAGTTCGTCGGCCTCTTCGAGAACGCCGCCCGTTTCCTGGACGAAATCCTGATCCTCATCCTCCTGGATCAATCGAGAGAAGAGCCAGAACGCCGGGAGCAGT
>REEK01000002.1 GCA_007695115.1 Sphaerobacteraceae bacterium | reverse complement strand
ATCGTCGGATCATTGTCCGTGCCGGCGTTTATCGCTTCATCGGACAGAGAAGCGAGAGAGATTCTGGAACTCCGGGCGAGTCGAATAGTTGGATTGACATTCCCGGCAGAGGTTTTCGAACGACACGGACTGACCCACCCACTGGGATCTCAGTTCAAAGGATTCGCCGACTTCATTCCAGAAAGTTACTCGGAAGAGGAACTCAACCACGCTCTCGATCAGATCACACCAGAGTTTCTCGCCCAGACGGTGATCTGGGGATCTCCTGACACACTGGCCGAATACTTCCGTCAATTGGGAGAAGGTGGGTTGCGGCACGTTGTGTTGACGCCTGTCTCAGCACTTGCCTCAAAGAAAGTAATGAACATGCTCCCACTGGCACTCCGACGGTTGCGCAGAAATCTCCAATAGAATTTTTCTGCACAGGTGACTATTTGGCTTGCTCGCGTAACTTGAGGTGGTTAATTGCCAGCATCTTCGGTATGGAGGTTCCCGAACCGCGTAAAATGGTGTATAAAAGGAGTAATCCCAGTACGGCAAGCCGTACTGGGACCATCCGACCCGTCGCCCGGTAGGTGCCCACCGGGCGGCGCCTTCTTTAATCCGACCTGCTAGAATAGTAGCCTCCGCACGATCCACCCGCCATCACATCCCAGTCCACTATTGCCAAGCCAATGGGGCTATGTCCCACTGGTACCTAATGGCCGGCTCTTCAGCAATTCGAGATGAAACGTCATTTTTGCACGAACCGCACACAGACTCCCTCAGTACCAGAATTCACATCAGGATATTGACCGATTCAACCGGAGTGTGCGTTAATCGGCCGCGTGCCTGAACAAGCGAGGCAAAAGGGTCCGACGATGGGAAAGGCTGCCGCGGCCGCATGTCCGTTACTCCAGGACTGCTGAAAACCGTACTCCGTCGGATACGTGCCGACTGGGCAATTCTGCTTGCCTCGGCTGTGACCCTGCTGCTGGCAGGTATCCTGGTCAGCTCCGCACCAATCTACTCCCGCGCGGTCAACGACGCCGGACTCCAGCGCGCCCTCGTTGACGCCGAGACAACGGAATCTAACGTCGAAGTGTCCGGCAGGTATCACGGCGGAAACTTCGAAGAGATTGACGATCTGGTTCTCAGTGAAACTGCCCGCTTGCGCTCCATCGCCGATGCAGATCTCTATCGAACCGGTCAATCCGACTCCTTCGCTTTTCCCGGGCAGGAAGACGTCCGGGACCTCACGGTTTTCGCCTTCTACCAGTCCATCGAAGACTACGCGACGCTGCTGGATGGTGACTGGCCACAGAGTACCGGCGAGCCATACCAGGTGGCGATTTCCGAGGACACAGCCGAATTCCGGGAACTGGGCGTTGGCGATGAGATTACCCTGATCTACCGGCATGAAGAGGGCTACGATGTTCCGATCGTTGTTGCCGGAATCTATCAGATCGAGGACCCGACCGATCGATACTGGTATGACAGCGAACTGGCAACCACAGGTTTCAGCGAAGGTCAGGCGTTCGACACATACGGTCCACTGATTGTCACGCCGACCGTGTTCTTCGAAGCAGCAACCCCCCGAACTTCACTCATCAGCTGGCGCATGTTCCCGGACTTCGAGGAGATGACCACCACTACCGCGCCAGCGGTGCGCAGCGAAACCAACCGACTGAATCGCCGAATCAGCGGTGAAGAGTTTTTCGATGGCCGCATTACCGTGGCAACACGTCTAAACTCCCTGATCGCCACCATCGAGCGATCTCTCCTGGTAACGCAGGCCAGCGTCACCATCGTGATTGTTCAGCTGGCGATTCTGGCTGGCTATGCGCTGGTGCTGACATCCCGGCTGGTCGTCGATCACCGGCAGGTCGAGACGTCGGTCCTGCGAGCTCGTGGAGCATCGTCGAAACAGCTGTTCGGGCTCTCACTCCTTGAGGCAGTCTGCCTGGCGATTCCGCTGATGGTGGTCGCCCCGATCCTCTCCATGCTCGCGTTACACCTGTTCAATCTTTATGGGCCGCTGAACGACATCAACCTCCAGATAGAACCACGACTCTCTTCGGGCGCGTTCCTGGCATCAGGGATTACCGGCGTAGTCGGCATTCTGCTGCTATCCCTTCCGGTACTTCGAGAGGGCGAAGCCACACCGGGCGGACAGCCTGGACGTCACCGACAGGATTCCGAGAGCCTCTGGCAACGGGCTGGGATCGACCTGGCAGTTCTCGTGGTTGCGGCGGTCGGTTTTCTTCAGCTTCGACGCTACAGCACTACGATTACTCAGACCGTTGAGGGACGACTGGGGATCGATCCATTGCTGGTGGCTGCGCCGGCGATCGGCCTGATTGCCGGCTCCATTCTGGCGCTCAGAATTGTTCCCCTGATCGCCAGAATCGCTGAACGCATTGCTGCGAGGCAGCGCTCGGCGCTGATTGCGCTTGGAGCCTGGCAAATTGCCCGACGCCCCCTGGTCTATAGCCGCGCGATGTTGCTGCTGCTGTTGGCGATCGGAGTTGGCATCTTCACGACTGCGTACACCGAGACGTGGCAGCAATCCCAGATCGATCAGGCCAACCACCGCATCGGTACCGACATCCGGGTCCAGCCAGATACACGATTCTCGAGAACGATCGAGCCCATGACGCTCACTGACGCCCACAACCAGCTCGACAACGTTCAGGCATCGATGCCGATTAACGAACGCCTCGAGCAATTCGGGGACGTCCGGGATCTCGGATCACTCTTTCTCATGGAT
>REEK01000051.1 GCA_007695115.1 Sphaerobacteraceae bacterium | reverse complement strand
GACCGTCACGCTCCACCAGGTGATGCCCCGAATCCCCTCGACGATCCCGACCGGGAGATCCGCATCGTCCAGCAGCGGATTCTGCTCATTGTGAAGCTCGATGAACGCCGCCGCGTGGAGCGGTCGATTTTCTGCTGTGCCGGCGTAGCCGATCTGTTGCAGTGCATCCCTGAAGCTCACGCCATTCTGATCCAGCCGGGAGTGAACAAACTCTCTGGAGAACACCCCGGCAACTGCCCCGGAGGCAATCATTGCTGGCTCGAAGCGGGAACCTTCTTCGCTCGTGAAGTTGACGATCTCGATTGGGCGGGCCGTTTGAATATCGTGCTCGTTGAGCAGTCGGACGATCTCCAGCGGGCCGAGCACCCCGAGGGCGCCATCCCACTTGCCACCGCGCCTGACCGAATCGAGATGCGAGCCAGTCATGGCCGGAGCCAGCGACGAGGTACCCTCGCGGCGACCGGTCATGTTGCCGAAATCGTCGATCTTCACCGACATCCCGGTATCGATCATCCACTGCTTGAGCAGGTCCCTGGCACGTCGATCCTCTTCGGACAGCGCCAGCCGGGTCACGCCTCCATTGTTCGTCGCACCGATCTGCGCCATCTCCTCGATCGAGGCATGGAGTCGATCAGCATTTACCCGGAGATCATGGAAATTCATCGAACCATTCATTCCTACTACGACGAGCGAACAACGGACGCGACGCGAACCAGTAGATTACCGGTTCGCGTCGCGATCACGTCGAAAGACTTCCTGGAATCGATTCCAGTCGTGATTAGTTGCGCATCCGTGGATCGAGCACGTCCCGAAGGCCATCACCCAGCAGGTTGAAGCCCATCACAACCATGAAGATCGCGATACCGGGGAACGTCGCGATATGTGCGGCATCCCGCAGGTAACCACGTCCCTGGTTCACCATCTGGCCCCACTCCGGATCTGGTGGCTGAATGCCCAGCCCCAGGAAGGAGAGAATTGAAGCCGACAGGATCGCCGTGCCAATCTGCAGCGTCGAGAACACGATCAGTGGACTCGTGCAGTTCGGAAAGATATGTCGGAACAGGATGCGCGATTCCGGCAGTCCAGTCGCCCTTGCTGCCTCCACAAACTCTTTCTGCTTGAGAGACAGCGTCGTCGAGCGCGCCAGACGGGCATACAGCGGAATCGCGTTGATACCGACGGCAATCATCACATTGAAGAGACTCGGCCCCAGAATCGCGATGATCGCAATCGCGAGGATAACGCTCGGGAACGCCAGCAGGATATCCATCAACCGCATGATCAGGTTATCGAGCGAGTTGAAGAACCCGGCCATCAGCCCGGAGCAGATCCCGATGGTCGCACCGATGATAGTGGCAACTACCCCGACGAGCAACGAGATCCGGCTACCCACGATTATGCGGGAGAGAATGTCTCGCCCGAACTCGTCAGTCCCCAACCAGTGGTCACTGCTTGGCCCCTGCAACTGAGCGGGGAGGTTCTGATCGATTGGGTCATACGGCGCAAGCACAGTCGCGAAGATCGCCACCAGGGCAAAGAACACGATAATGAACAACCCGAAAACGGAGAGTTTATTCCGGGCGAACCGCTCCCAGAACTTTCGCACTTCCGACTTAGACTGCCTACCCTCGCGGTGTAGCGTTTCGTCTCGCGGTTGCTCTTTTGACTGCTCTTGCATCGCCTTACTTCTATCCATAGGAGATCCTCGGATCTAGCCATGCGTAGATAATATCCACGATCAGATTGATGACGACGAAGATGAACGCAATCATCAGCACCACACCCTGAATCATCGGATAATCTCGCTGGTTGATCGACGTAATGGCCAGTCGCCCAACACCCGGCAGAGAGAAGATCGTCTCGGTTACCACAGCTCCACCAAGCAGGAACCCGTACTGCAGACCGATGAACGTGATCACCGGAAGCATGGCGTTCTTCAGTGCATGGCGAATCACGACGTTGCGTTCGGCAATCCCCTTTGCCCTGGCGACGGTGACGAACTCACGGTCCATCACATCGAGCATTGAGGAACGGGTCAGGCGTGCGATCAGCGCAATCGGGATCATTGATAGTGTCACGCACGGCAGAACGTAGGACCGCAACCCATCCCAGGTATAGATTGGGCCAGCGATTCCACCGACCGGGAACCATCCTAACCAGATCGAAAATATCAGGATAGACATGATCGCGAACCAGAAGAGCGGCATCGACACGCCGACCACCGCAAAGAGCGTCGCCAGACTGTCCGCGAACGTATGCTTTCGTACCGCAGCGATCACCCCGAGCGGAATACCCACAATCACCGCCAGGAACACCGCCACTGTGGCAACTGTCATCGTCACCGGCAGTCGATTGAGAATCTCATAGGTGACTGGTTGTCGGGTCCGCAGTGAATTCCCGAGGTCACCTTGCGCCGCATCCATGAGGAAATATCCGTACTGGATGTAGATCGGCTGATCGAGTCCGAGTTCCGCCCGAACCTCGTCAACCCGCTGCTGCGGGGCATCTTCACCAACGATCTGGCGCACGGGATCGCCAGGTGTCAGCCGCGTAATGGAGAAGACCAGAATCGAAACCCCGATCAACGTCGGGATCATGATCAGGATTCTCCGGATGATGTAGTTAGTCATGAGTTCTCACCACCCACACTCACCTGCATTTCTCAGGCATCGAACTGTGAGAACGACTGCGGCGACAGCTCATCCGCGCCCCGGCCGGCCCAGTCGCCAGCGCCCATCTCGGACCACATCCGGCGTCCGGCGAAC
>REEK01000067.1 GCA_007695115.1 Sphaerobacteraceae bacterium | reverse complement strand
AGGAGTATAAGGATCGCATGGATGCGATGCTCCAGAAGCTCAAGGGGACGAAGCCGGCACCGGGCCATGATCGCGTTCTCTACCCGGGCATCCTGGAGTACGAAGAAGAGCGCTATCGACGCGAGCAGGGAATCCCGTTCCACCCTGAAGTGATCGAGTGGTTCGCGAGCGTAACCGCCGAGCTCGGCGTCGATCAGCTCGAGATCATGGCCGCCACGAAGTCGGATGAGGCCCCACCGCCGGTGGCATAGTCGCACCTCTTCTCCCTCTCCCAGTATTGGGAGAGGGTCGGGGTGAGGGCCGAATTGACTTCCACCCCTGTTCGGTAGTAACGTATGAGGCGAGAAATCGCCGTCGAGCAGGAGTAGTAGATCACCTGCCAGCCGTCAGAGACGCGGAATCACCGGCTGAGAGTTCCGCGCGGTATCCAGTGATCGAAGTCGCCTGCGAGGCCGGTCGGTGAACCGGGTCAATTCCCGATAGCCGACTGCGGGTGCGCCCGATACAGCGTTCGAGCGCGGATACGGCTCAGAATCGAGCCGTCCGAAGCAAGGTGGTACCGCGGCAGGTTCAGCCGTCCTTGATATCAGGGACGGTTTTTCTGATTAATGCCCTCGTTGCACCGCCCGGGAAGCCACGACAACACAACTGGAGGCAGCACACATGGCAGAGTCCACAAGGCCAGACGAACTGGCCAAATCCTATGATCCACAATCGGTCGAGTCTCGCTGGTACGACTGGTGGGACGAGCGCGGCTACTTCACACCCGAAGTCGATCGCAGCAAAGAACCGTTCGTCATCGTAATGCCGCCTCCCAATGTCACTGGCGAGCTCCACATGGGGCACGCGATGTTCGTTGCCGTGGAAGACATTCTGGCTCGTCGTCGACGGATGCAGGGCTATCCGACCCTCTGGCTCCCGGGTGCCGATCACGCCGGGATCGCCGGTCAGTGGGTCGTCGAACGAGAACTCGCCGAGAAAGGCATCTCCCGTCACGATCTCGGACGCGAGAAGTTCGTGGAGAATGTCTGGGAATGGATGGATCGCTACCGTGGTCGCATCCGCCAACAACTCCGGGTTCTCGGTGCTTCCTGTGACTGGTCCCGCTTTCACTTCACGATGGATCCCGGGCCATCCCGTGCCGTTCGGACTGCCTTCAAGCAGATGTATGACAAGGGCCTGATCTACCGCGGAGAGCGGATGATCAACTGGTGCCCACGCTGCCGGACCGCACTGTCAGACCTCGAAGTCGATCACGAGGACCACGAGGGCAAGATCTGGCGATTCCGCTACCCGATCGATGACACCGGCGATTACGTCGAAGTCGCCACCACCCGACCGGAGACGATGCTCGGTGATACGGCAATCGCGGTTCATCCCGAAGACGCCCGCTACCAGCACCTCATTGGAAAAACCGCAACTCTCCCGATCATCGGGCGCAAACTGATCATTGTGGCCGACGAACATGTCGACCCTGAATTCGGCTCCGGTGCGGTTAAGGTAACGCCGAACCATGATCCCAACGACTTCGAGATCGCTCAGCGCAACAATCTGCCGGGCGTAAACATCATGAATCTCGATGGCACCTTGAACGAGCACGCTGCCGAGTTCAACGGCATGACCATCGCCGATGCTCGCAATGCTGTGCTGAAGCGCCTGGAAGCCGACGGATATCTGGTTGGCGAAGAAACGCACACCCACTCGGTGGGTCATTGCCAGCGCTGCACTACCGTGGTGGAACCGATCATCAGCGAGCAGTGGTTCGTCAATATGGAGCCGCTGGCAAAGCCGGCAGTCCAGGTGGCGCTGGACGGCGACGTCAAGTTCGTCCCCGAGCGATTCACCTCAACGTACCTGCACTGGATGGAGAACATCCACGACTGGTGTATCTCGCGCCAACTCTGGTGGGGACACCGGATTCCGGTCTGGTATTGCAAGGATTGCGGCCACGAGATGGCCACCGACCAGGAATCGCTCTCGGAATGCTCGCAGTGCCAGAGCCAGAACATTCACCAGGATCCGGACGTGCTCGACACGTGGTTCAGTTCCGGCCTCTGGACGTTCAGCACGCTCGGCTGGCCCGACGAGACCGAAGACCTGGATTACTTCTATCCCGGTTCGGTAATGGAGACCGGCTACGACATCATCTTCTTCTGGGTCGCCCGGATGATTTTCTTCGGCATCGAGTTCCAGGGCAAGCCGCCGTTCCACACGGTCTACTTCCACGGCACAGTTCGGGACGAAGCCGGCCAGCGGATGAGCAAGACCAAGGGTAACGTGATCGATCCGACCCAGGTCACGCAGGACTACGGCAGCGACGCGCTTCGCTTCGCGCTGATCACCGCTGGTTCGCCAGGGGCCGATCTCAAGCTGAGCATGCAGCGAGTTGAATCGAACCGGAACTTCGCCAACAAGATATGGAACGCAACGCGCTACGTCCTGCGCTCGATCGATGGCCACACGATCCAGGCCGATGCCAACGGCGTCGCCCGACCGACTTCCGACCTCAGCCTGGCCGATCGCTGGATTCTCAGTCGTCTTGAAGAGGTGACCGCCGAAGTCGACGACATGATGGAGCGTTTTCAGCTCGGTGAAGCCGGCAAGCGGCTCTACGACTTCATCTGGTCCGAGTACTGTGACTGGTTCATCGAGGCCAGCAAGGTCGCCATGAACGAAGGCACCGCCGAGCAGGCAGCTACCGCGCGTCAGACGCTCGTCTACGTTCTGGAGCGGTCACTGAGACTGCTTCACCCGTATATGCCATTCCTTACTGAAGAGCTCTGGCAGCAG
>REEK01000118.1 GCA_007695115.1 Sphaerobacteraceae bacterium | reverse complement strand
GAGCAGATCGAAGTCGACGGTGAGACCGTCTTCACCCGGCCAGAAGGGGCGTGAGATGGGCGGGATTATCGGCCAACCCTCTGGTTCTGAACGCAGCTAGCAACTCTCGCTTGAACATTGAAGTCTCTGCGAGATCATTCGCCCTGCTGCCGAAAGTCGCGGTCGGTGGCGATTTCGCGTTCTCTTAGCCCGGCTTCGAGCAACCCCAACGATCAGCACCTTCTGTCGCAACATTTCCTACACAAGTGTTAAGATGTCCGCGGCACGACGGCGTTGGTGTCGTGAGGGGGAGGAATCCGCGCGTGGCCTTGACCGACGCGTTCTCTGGTTCTGGAGGGTTACGCCTCCGGCAGCGACTGCAGCACGGTGATCTGATCTTCTGGCTGGTAGCGCTCGGGTTTGCGCTTCTCGTCGTTGCGTTGCTGGTTATTATCGTCGCGGTGACCTGGGATGGCTCCGAGGAAGCCCGCGATACCTTCGGGATCATTGGCTTCATTACCAGTACCTCATGGAATCCGGTTGCCGGAGAGTTCGGCGCTGCGCCGGCAATCTACGGTACCGTGGTCTCCTCGATGATCGCGCTCGTGCTGGCTGCACCGCCAGCGATCATGATCGGTGTCTTTCTCAGCGATCTTTGCCCGAATCGATTGCGCGCTCCGCTCTCACTGATGGTGGAGCTTCTCGCCGCAATTCCCAGTGTCGTCTACGGCATGTGGGGTGTATTCGTTCTCATACCCTTCTACCGTACATTCATCGCGTCGCCCCTGTCCGAGACGGTTGGTGAGTACATTCCGCTTTTTGCGGGACCGGTGGCCGTTGGGCGTGGACTGCTGGTAGCCGGGATGATTCTGGCGATCATGATTCTGCCGACGATTGCGGCGGTCTCTCGCGATGTACTGACAGTGGTGCCGACCCATCAGAAAGAAGCGATGCTTGCGCTGGGAGCAACCCGCTGGGAAGTGATTCGCCACGCCCAGTTGCCCTATGCTCGTGCCGGTATCGTTGGCGGCATGATGCTCGGCCTGGGCCGCGCGCTCGGGGAGACGATGGCCGCGCTGATGGTGATCGGCAACATGCCGAGAATCGAGTCCTCGCTGTTTCAGCCAGCCACCACGGCTGCCGCACAGATTGCCAGTCAGCTTCCCACTACGGAATCCGATCTCCACGCGAGCTCGCTGATTCTGATGGCGCTGGTGCTGTTCCTGATTACGCTGGTTGCCAATTCGATCGCCCGTCTGCTGGTCTGGAACGTCTCACGGCAGAGCGGGGGGCAGTAGACCATGCAGCCAGCCCGCACCATGAAGCGCTATCGCAGCCGGACGATGATCAACCGGTTCATGCTGATCCTGACGATCGGGTCGACCGGCGTTGCGCTGATCCCACTGGTGTTGATCCTGTCCTACGTCTTTCAACAGGGCATCGGTGCATGGGGCGTCGAGTTTTTCACCGAAACGTACCGACCGGTAACCCTCGGTGAGGGAACGGTACAGGTGGGTGGCGTGCTCCACGCGATCGTCGGGACAATGATCATCGTTGGCGTAGCTCTGCTGATCGCTGTTCCGCTCGGGATCATGGCCGGAATCTATCTGGCCGAATATCCTGGCAACCGATCGTCGACCATCATCCGGTTCTGTACCGATGTGCTGACCGCTATGCCGTCGATCGTCGTCGGGGTGACGGCGTACATCCTCATCGTCCAGCGGACCCAACAGTTCTCGGCGCTGGCAGGGAGCATTGCCCTGGTGGTACTGATGGTGCCGATCATTACCCGGACCACTGAGGAGATGCTTCGACTCGTTCCGGATGCCTCGCGGGAAGCCGCCGTGGCGCTGGGGGCACCGAAGTGGTGGACCACGCTTACTGTGGTGATTCCAATGGCATTCAGCGGCATCGTGACCGGTATCCTGCTGGCACTGGCCCGGGCTGCCGGAGAGACCGCCCCGCTGCTGGTTACCGTGCTGGGCAACAACAATCTGGCGTACAGCATCTTCGAGCCGATGCAGGCGCTACCGTTGCTCGCCTATCGCTATACGGAGCAACCGTTTACCGAGATGAATGATCAGGCCTGGGGTGCGGCGCTGTTGCTCGTGGTCATCGTTCTTATCACCAATATCAGCGTACGACTGGCGACACGCAAGCGATTGTCGAGATAGCAGGCATGGTGTCAGAAACAGGTGCAACACGACAGTTCATCAGAATGCCGGATGATCAGCCCGCCCATCTCCGGGTGGAAGGACTGACGGCGTACTACGGTGAATCGATGGCAATCGAGCCGATCACGCTGCCGATCCCTCGCCAGCAGGTTACGGCGATCATCGGTCCGTCCGGCTGCGGCAAGTCGACGTTTCTCAGATCGTTGAACCGATTGCATGAGACGCTCCCGGCTGCCCGGAACGAGGGCAACGTCTGGCTCGATGGAGAAGACATCTTCGATCCGGAGGTGGACCCGATCATTGTCCGGCGGCGGATCGGAATGGTCTTCCAGCAGCCGAACCCGTTGCGCGGGCGGACGATTGCTCAGAACGTCACGATCGGTCTGGAGCTCGATGGCGCCAGCAAACGTGAGTGTGCCGAAGCGGTCGAACGATCTCTCCGCCTGACGGCACTCTGGGATGAAGTCAAGGATCGTCTGAACGATCCGGCGATCAAGCTCTCCGGCGGACAGCAGCAACGCCTCTGTCTGGCCCGTTCACTGGCCGTGGAGCCAGAGGTGATCCTCATGGATGAGCCCGCCTCGGCACTGGACCCGATTGCGACGTTGCGCATTGAAGAGTTGGTGAAGCAACTGGCCAGCGACTACACCATCATTATCGTCACCCACAATATGCAGCAGGCAGGCCGCGTATCAGATCACACGGTGTTCATGACGCTGGGTGATCGTGGTGCCGGGGTGGTTGCCGAGGCTGGCCCGACCAGCGAGATCTTTACGACTCCCGCCAATCCGAAGACCGAAGACTACATCACCGGCCGCTACGGCTAGTGACGGGAGAGGACCGGAGGATGTCAGACGAGCGCCCGAACATGGAGCGACGCTTCGAGGTCTCCGCAACCCTCGATCAGGATTCGAGAAGTGACTCGGAGTCGATCAAGATCGAGACGCGGGATCTCAACGTGTACTATGGCAACTTCCGGGCGGTTCGAGACATATCCCTGAAGTTTCCGACTACGAGAGTCAGTGCGCTAATCGGCTCGTCCGGGTCCGGTAAATCGACGTTGCTGAGAACGCTCAACCGGATGCACGACGCGATTCCTGGCACTCGAATTACCGGTCAGGTAACGCTGGATGGTGAGCCGATCTATGGCGACAACGTGGACCCGATCATGGTGCGCCGGCGAATTGGAATGGTCTTCCAGCGTCCGAATCCGTTCGAGAAGACGATTTTCGACAACGTGGCCTACGGGTTGCGATTTCTTGGAAAACTCTCGAAGAGCGAGCGACAGGACCGGGTCGAGAGCTCGCTGAAGAAGGCCGGCCTGTGGGATGAAGTGCACGAGCGGCTGGATAGCTCGGCGCTGTCTCTCTCCGGTGGTCAGCAGCAACGACTCTGTATCGCCCGGGCAATTGCCGTCGAGCCAGAGGTCATTCTGATGGACGAACCGACCTCGGCGCTGGATCCGATTGCGACGCACAACGTCGAAGAACTTATGCGCGAACTGGCGAAAACGTTTACAATAATCGTCGTTACGCACAACATGCAGCAAGCCGCCAGAGTGTCACATACCACCGCGTATATGACGATGGATGAGGATCGCGCTGGAGTTGTCGTCGAGGTCGGCCCGACGGGCCGCATTTTCACCAATCCGGTCGATTCGCGAACAGAGGATTACATTACCGGACGCATTGGCTAGATCGGAGTCCCAGCTATGGAGACCGCATCTCACAGCCGGTCATATTTTGATCGGCAACTGCAGCGAGTACGAGAAGATATTCTATTGCTCGGCAGCATGGCTGAGAAATCGATCGAGCGGTCGGTGGACGCGCTCAAACGTCGTGATCCGGAGATCGCCAGGAGCGTGATCGATGATGATCGGCTTATTGACGATCGCACCTATGAGGTTGAAGAGCAGATCCTGCTCTTGATCGCCACCCAGCAGCCGATGGCGTCTGATCTGCGCGGTCTGGCAGCGGCACTGTTCATTATTGCCGAACTGGAACGCATGGGTGACTACGCTGAGGGCATCGCCAAGATCGCACTGTCATCGGCGGATCAACCGCCGCTGAAGCCGCTGGTCGATATTCCTCGTATGGCGGAGATCTCCACCAGTATGCTGCATCGCAGTCTGGAAGCGTTCATCGATCAGGATCTGGAGAAGTGCCGGGAGATCTGGCACGAGGATGACGATGTCGACAACCTCTACCAGCAGGTGTATCGAGAGCTGTTGACGTTCATGCTTGAAGATCCGGGCACCATCGAGCGCGCAACCCAGCTTCTCTGGGCAGCCCACAATCTCGAGCGTATTGCTGATCGAGTGACCAACGTCTGCGAGCGCACCGCGTTCGTGATTACTGGCGATCCTCGGGCCCTTCCAGGCCGGGTTGATCCGGATTAGCCGCGGACCGGCGGTTGCGATACGCTGAGTTGATTGACGCTGATGATGAGCCCCAGAGAGGACAACGCATGCTGTTCGCTACGGTCTTTCGATACGACAACAAAGAGAAGATCTCTGAGATTCGCCCGGATCATCGCGAGTATCTTGGGAGTCTCCACGCCCAGGGCAAACTGCACACGGCTGGCCCATTCACGGACGATAGCGGTTCGCTGATCGTCTATGATGTGGAGACAGAGCAGGAAGCGATCGATCTGATCGAAGCCGATCCCTTCCATGAGGCTGGCATCTTCGCATCCTACGCCATCAAGCCGTGGAAGCAGGTCTTCTAGCTCACCGTTCTATCGTTTTCCGCTGAATAGCTGGCGATCGACTCCCTCGCTTCTGGTGGGGGAGTTTCCTGTTGAGCCGGCCCAGCATCTCGATGCAGAATTGTTGCCAGTGCCAGTCCACTGAGGATCAGAACCACGCCGGCAATACTCTGCAAGCCGACCTGCTCGTCGAGAATCAGCCAGCCAAGCACCAGACCGATCACGGGAATCAGATACGTTGAGTATGAGGCCATGGTTGCGCCAACATCACGGATCAGACGGTAGTACAGGATGTAGGCAACACCGGACGGCAGGAGCCCAAGTCCGATTGCCGAGAGCACGATGGCTGGTGACAGGCTGGATGCTGTCGGGTTCCCGAATGCAATCGCAAACGGTGTGATGATCAGAAATGCCAGCAGGATCTGCATGCCAGCCAGCACAATCGGCTCGGCCCGGATGTAGCGTCGGGCGTAGGCGAACGCCAGTCCATAGCAGATACTGGAGAAAAGCACAGCGAGTTGTGCCTGGATCGACGCAGAGGTCAGATCGGTGACACCGGCGCCTGTCAGCGTGGCCACGCCCGCGAACCCGATCACCACACCCCCGAATCGCGGCCAGGTCAAACGTTCTGAGTTGAAGGCCGCCACGGTAAAGAGAATGGTAAACAGGGGCGTCGTGGAGTTGAGCACTGCTGATAGCCCGGAATCGATATGCTGACCAGCCCAGCTGATCAACGTCCACGGAATCGCATTGCCGATGATCGCCATGACCACGAGGTGCATCCAGAGCGTCCGGCTTCTGGGAATTGCCAGCTTCCAGATCCAGATGATCGAGAACAGAAACATGGCGCCGAAGAAGAGGCGAATCGAAACCAGGGTGAACGGTGACAGCCCTTCGACCGCAACACGGATCATCAGGTAGGACGAGCCCCAGATCGTTCCCAGCATCAACATTTGAAGCAGTGACGTGATTCGCATTGTCTTCGCAATCTGCTGGCAGGTGTACCGTCTCGGCTCGCACCGGTTCGATTCAGGGAGTGAGTGTAACGGGTGAGGCCGAAGTTGGCATGCGAGGTTTCGCGTAATTCTTGCGCCAGGTGCGCTGAGCCACGCACCCGTGTAGACTGTGTCGGCGTGAATCTCGCGCTCAGGGCCATCGGGCCGTCAGCACGATAGAGACGACGAGGGAGTTTCCGGGTGATTCATGTTTCCGCGATCGGAACTATCAAGACGAGCCGGGAGGCTGTCTGGAGACATCTGACTCGTGTGTCTGACTGGTATCGATGGTACCCGGGGCTGCACGGCACAGACGCTGATCGAGCGATCACCGTTGAAGGGATGTCCTGGCGGGCAACCGGACAGATGGGCAGGATGCTCTATCGCGGAGATCATCAGGTGGTCGAGTACGCGATGCTGTCGCACATCAAGATAGACTCAGTACGGAAACCATGGCTCTCGGCCGTCCAGACCCGGATGTCACTTGAGCCAGACGGCCCGAACAGCCAGCTGAGAGTCGAGTTCTCTGCGACTCCCGGGTTCTGGCTACCCGGGCGGTTTCTTCTCACGGGAACGATGCACCGGAGACTGCAGACGGAGGCCGACGAGGTTGTGGAGCGGCTCAGCCGGTACGTCGAACGTTCGATGCCGTACCATTAGGCGGGTTATCGTTCGATCGTCATTTCACCAGAGCATGTTGACAGATTCGAGGTTCCGGAATGATCTGCCCCAGGTGCAATACACGGAATGAATTGGGTGCCAGCCAGTGCGCCAGTTGTCGCGCACCGTTTACCCGACGCGCGGCACGTCGCACACGCCCTGAGCAACCAGGATCACGCCCGAATTCGAGCTACGCTCCTCGCGAGGCGCTTGCTGCTGAGCCGGCACCTGCCTACGGGGCTCCGCCGCCGCGACGTCAGCGCAGGCAGCGATCTGCGGCGACCGGGCCAGGAGCCCGCGCGATCGGCGGGCTGATAGCCCTGCTGATTATCACGATCGTGGTGATCTCGGCTGCAGCCTGGCTGAGCAGCGGAGATACATCGCAGCGTCTTGGCGACGGGCTGGGCGATCGAATCGCCGGGGTGGCGCCATTTGCCGGTGACGACGATGGCGATCCAGATATCGAGGTGCCCGAGACTCCGTCCGAACCGCAAGGCAATCAGACATGGACCCTGACCGAAGGCGAACTCAACGAGCGGGTTCGGAACAATCCGGATGCGTTCAGCCCGGCAAGTGATGTCCGCATCGATCTTGGTGAAGGTACCGTTACCGTCCGATTCCGGGCTTACGGGATGAACGGGACCTATCATGGCTCATTGACGACGCGCGACGGAGTGCCGGTGGTCGCCGATTCGACGATCGATGGCGCGCTCGGATTCGTCGTAGGCTCCAGTCAGATCGACGACGCGCTGAATCGGGAAATGGCGTCGGTGGTCGAGGAGCAGAACGTTTCGGTCCAGAGTGTTCACGTGCGACCCGGGCAGATGATCTTCGGATTGAGTTAGCAGGACAGAGAGAAGGAAGCGATGAAGGTTGAAACGCGGATTGCGGAGCGCGGGTTGATTCTGCCGCCAAAGTCGGAGCCGCGACCGGATTTCCCCACTCCATTTACCCGGTTGCGAATGCGCGGCAACCGAATCTTCATCGCTGGCCAGGGCCCCCGTGATGCCGACGGTGGCTACGCTGGCCCGTGGGGCAAGGTTCCGTCTGAGGTTTCGCTCGAACAGGGACAGGAAGCCGCCCGCAAGATTGCGCTCTCCATGCTGGGCGATCTGCAGCGGGAGCTCGGAGACCTGGATCGAATCGCCGCCTGGATGATGGTTCATGGCTATGTCAATGCCGATTCTGGCTATGGCAAGACCACCCTGGTGATGAACGGCTTCTCCGACCTGATTCTCGAGTTGTTCGATCGGGAGATCGGTGATCACGCGCGCTCGTCGATCGGTGTTGCCGCGCTGCCGAACAACGTTCCGGTGATCATCGCCGCTGAGCTCGAATTCAACTAGAGCCGGGGATCTGGTGGAAGCATCGACCGTCGTTCGCCTACTCGACGAACTGGAGTCACACGGGATCGAAGTCTGGGTCGATGGCGGATGGGCCGTGGATGCGCTGCTCGGGGAGCAAACCCGGCCTCACAATGATCTGGACGTGGTGATCCCCCACACACAGCTGGAGCGCTTCAACGAAGTCGTCGCCAGTCGGCGCTTCCAGGTCGATGTCTCCCACACTGCGTTCAACTGGGAACTGGTCGATCCAGATGGCGATCGCATCGATGTCCATCTGGTCGACCTGACCACAACGCGCCTCGACCGCTATGGGATTCCGGTCTACGGACCAGGCGGACTGGAGTATGAGGTCGGCTGCTTCAGTGGAGACGGAACGATTGCCGGGCGTTTTGTCCGCTGCCTCAACGCGGAAATTCTTGTCCGGTACCACACCGGATATGAACTGAACGATTCCGACTACCATGATGTCTTCGCGCTTCATGACCGATTCGGTGTGCCTCTGCCGCATCCATATGATCCGGGTGGAGACCGGACTGACTGGGCCAACAGGCTGCACGGTATCGCCTGATTCGCCACCATCCTGACCCGGAAATTTCAATCTTCCCCTATACTGCCTGCATTGATCAGTTCTGACGGGGAGGAAAGCTCTTGGCAACGCACACCTTTACACCTACCGATTATCACATCACGATGGCTGCGCATGAACCGGTGCTCCGAATCGCTGATGGAGACACGGTCGTGACCACCACGATCGATGCTCGCGGAGGAGATGCCAGCGACACGATCGTGGCCGAGCGTGGAAACCCGCAGACGGGACCGTTCTATGTCGAAGGAGCCGAACCCGGCGATGCGCTGGCGATTACCTTCGACAAGATCGTTCCGAACCGTCGACGCGGCTTTACCGGAGCGCTGATCGCCGAGCGGATTCTGGAGCCGGCGTTCGTGCGAACCTTGCCTCCGAAGCGGGAAGTCAACTGGGATGTCGATGTCGACAAGGGCACGGTTACGCTGACCGATGAGCAGTCACCCATCAACGGGTACACCGTGCCGATGGTGCCGATGATCGGGTGTTTCGGTGTTGCGCCACCGCGCAAGCAGGCGATCTCCACTGCCACATCCTACGTCAACGGCGGCAACATGGATTATCGTGGACACGTCGCCGGAGTGACGGTCTATTTCCCGGTGGCCGAGCCGGGCGGTCTCTTCCACCTCGGAGACGGACATGCCGTTCAAGGTGACGGTGAGATTGTCGGCACCGGGGTCGAGATTTCCATGGACGTCCAGTTCACCGCCCGTGTCGTCAAGAATTCGAACATCATCTGGCCGCGAACCGAGAACGATGTGGAACTCATGGCCTTCGGGAACGCTCGTCCGCTCGATGAGGCGCTGCAGTACGCAACGACCGAGCTGTTGCGGTGGCTGGAAGCAGACTACAACCTCGACACGGAATCGGCATCGATTATTCTTGGCCAGACGATCGAGTACGAGATCGCCAATGTGTTCGATCCCGCCTACACCGTGGTCGCCAAAATCCGCAAGTCGTGGCTGGAGCAGCTCGCGAAGTAGCGCCTGTGGGACGTTTTGATTGACGGGGAGGGAGTCAGCGATGCCAACTGCGCAGATCAACGGTGTGTCAATTCACTATGAGGTGACGGGAACCGGGCCACCGCTCGTCTTCAGCCATGAATTTGCTGGCGATTCGCGAAGCTGGAAGCCGCAAATTGATGCATTCTCCAGTGACTATCAGTGCGTGACCTGGAACTATCGCGGATTTCCACCCTCGGAAGTGCCAGAGGATCGGGGGAGCTACTCTCAGGACATCCTGGTCGAGGACCTTCGAGCACTGCTGGACCATCTTGAGATCGAGCGCGCACACGTCGTCGGGCTCTCGATGGGCGGCAGTGTCACGCTGCACTTCGCGCTGGCCTATCCGGAGCGATGCCTGAGTGCGGTGGTGGCTGGTGCGGGGACCGGGAGTGTCGATCGCCCCCAGTTCGAAGCGGACGTGGCGCGCATCGTCGAGCTGCTTTCGACACGCACGATGCCTGAGTTCGCGGAGATCTATGCCTATGCGCCAACCCGAACGCCATTCCTGGAGAAAGATCCACGAGGGTGGGAGCTTTTCCGGGAGCAGCTCGCCGAGCATTCGGCCGTCGGTTCCGCCAATATGATGCAGGAAGTTCAGTTGAAGCGGCCGACGATCTTCTCGCTGGAAGAGCAGTTGACCAGCCTGACCGTCCCGACAATGATCATCATCGGGGATGAAGACGAGCCTTGCGTGGAGCCCGCCATCTTCATGCGCCGGAAGATTCCCACCTCCGGACTGATTGTCCTGCCGCAGAGCGGACACACGATCAATCTGGAAGAGCCAGCGATGTTCAATCAGGCGATCGAGATGTTTCTCACCATGGTGAATGAGGGACGCTGGCGGACGCGCGGGACTGTCTCAACCAGCATGATGCCGTCAGGTGAGTAGTCGGCGACGGGACAAGGCGTTCGATTATTACGAGCGCGGGACACTGGCTGATCGGATTGCATATCTATGAAACCGGGTGGAGGTCATACCGGCGGAGCGGCGGGATGGCTAGCTCGTCTGCTTCCAGATGTACTCTTTGCCGATGGGTACCGGCGACTCTGGTATACAGGTCTTCTTTACTACCAGGCTCACTGGATGGAGATCACCATTACCGGTTGGGTCGTGCTGTCCTTCACCGGTTCTGCCGCTGCCGTTGGTCTGGTAGCGTTCTTCCGCACCTTGCCGATGCTGATTCTCGGTCTGATCTTTGGGACCCTGGCCGATCGCTTTCCGCGACTCGCCGTGCTGGGAGTGATTCAGGTCGCGGGTATGCTGGCATCGCTCGGCTTCTGTCTCCTCTTTCTGGCCGGATTAGAGATTCTCTGGGTCGTCTGCGTACTTTCGACGATCATTGGCTGCGCCTGGGCTGCGGATTTCGCCGCAAGACGGGCGCTCATTACCGAGCTCAACCGGCCTGAGAATACTGGCAGCGCGATGTCACTCGAGGCGCTTTCGCTGCAGGGCGGAAAGATCGTTTCTCCGGTAGTTGCGGGCGTTCTGCTAGGGGTTGGTGGTGCCCCGGCAGCCTACGCGTTTCTGACCGCGATGTTCGGGCTCGGAATCGTCGCGTTGATGTATCTCCAACGTAGCGGCACGTTGCGACGAACCGTTGTGGCGTCGACGATCCCCATGTTGCAGCTGATTCGAAGCGGTTGGGTTGCCGCGATGGAAGTGCCAGTCATCCGAGTGGTCCTGATCATTACGGTAATCATGAACCTGCTCGTCTTTCCGTATCAGCATCTGATTGCGCTGGTTGCTGGTGACATTCTCGAGGTCGGGCCCGGCCGAATGGGAATGCTCTCGGGAGCGGCGGGAGTGGGATCGGCGCTGGTTGCGGGGTATCTGACATTCAGGAGTCGACCATCCACCGCCTTGCGATACTTTGCCGGTGGCGCAACGCTCTCTTCGATCGGCCTCGTCGGGCTGGCAATGTCCACCAGTTTCCCGCTGTCGCTTGTCCTTCAGCTGACCATCGGGGCGTGCGCGGGAGCATTCGGGGCGATGCAGCCGGTCCTCATTGCCAGTTCCGTTGACCCCGAGATGCGTGCGAGGGCGATGGGCGTGCTGGCTATGGCGATCGGTACTGGCCCGATCGGCATCCTGCTGACCGGGACAATGAGCTCCTGGATCGGTCCGGCCTGGACGATCGGAGGCCTCGCTGGTCTCGCTACTGCCGCGCTGGTGATCACCCTGGTGTTGTACCGTGGGGTGCTCTCCAGGGCGCGGGAAAGCCGCTAGACAGAGCAATACCAGTAACCCTCGGCATCTGGAGACCGGAGTTACTGGTATTGGTGGTTGCTTGAGACTCGACGGGCGCGCTGACTATTCAGCGACTGCTGCCTCGGTCTCGATGCGAGGGAAGATTGGCTTCGCCTTTTCGACACGTTCCACGCGAGGTTCGGCACCCCACTTCAGCGCATTAGTCCAGCCATTGTCGATCAACTCGAACCCGAGCTGCTCGGACATCCGGTGAGATGCGGCTGGCAGGAACGGTCGGATCGCATGGCAGGTAATCCGCAATGATTCGACAAGGTGGGAGAGCGTCTCATCCAGCTTTGCCGTGGCGGATGCATCACCGTTGCGCTCTTCTTTCGAGACTGCCCATGGAGCCATCTCTTCGACGTACCGGTTGGCGCGAACCACGAGCTGGTTGATCGCTGCCAGCGCGGCCTGGGGGTCGTAGTTCTTGCCCATCGCCTCGTGGAGCTGATCCGGCAAAGCCTCGGCGATCGCCTTGAGATCCTTGCTCTCGTCCAGCGTCGTGTTGACAGCCGGCACCATGCCCTTGCGATAGCGACCCACCATACTGATCGTTCTATTCAGCAGGTTGCCGAGATCGTTGGCCAGATCGGCGTTGTAGCGCCGCTCGAGCTTGTCGTTGGTGTAATCGGCATCGAGCGTGGCCGGAACCTCTCGAAGGAGCCAGTAGCGAACCGCGTCGGCTCCGTAGCTGGCGCACAACTCGACTGGATCAACGGTGTTGCCCAACGATTTGCTGATCTTTCCGCCAGCGATCGTCAGGTAACCATGCACAAACACCGTGGTTGGCAGTGGTTCACCAGCTGAGAGCAGCATTGCGGGCCAGTAGACCGCATGGAACCGGAGAATGCCCTTGCCGATGCAATGAACGCGGTCCGGGCTGTTGACCCAGAACTTGTCGTAGAGCTCATCGTCCTGTCCGTATCCGAGCGCGGTGATGTAATTGGCCAGTGCATCGACCCAGACATACATCACCTGATCCGGATCGCCAGGAACCGGGACGCCCCATCCTCTGGCACGTTCCCGTGATCGCGACACACTCAGGTCATCCAGCCCCTGGGCGACAAAGGAGCGCACTTCGTTGCGCCGGCTCTCAGGAATGATCCGCATACGTCCGGAGTCGATGAACTCGAGGAGTTCATCCTGATAACTGGAAAGCCGGAAGAAGTAGTTCTCTTCCTGAATCAGGTCCGGGCGAACACCGTGGTCCGGGCAGAGTCCGTCGACGAGTTCAGCCTCGGTGTAGAACTGTTCGCAGCCAACGCAGTAGAGACCCTCGTAGGACTTCTTGTAAAGGTCGCCCTTCTCTTCCAGTTTCTTCCAGAAGTGGGCTGCTCCGGCGAAGTGACGTGGATCGACCGCGGTGCGGATGAAGTCATCGTTGTTGACGTGCAGCAGATCGAGCAAGTCGAAAAACCCCTGAGCATTACGATCGACCAGCTCTCGGGTGGTGATTCCCTCGCTCTCGGCAGCCTGCACGTTCTTCAACGAGTTCTCGTCGGTACCAGTAAGAAAGCGGGTGTCGATGTCCAGCAACCGATGGTACCGGGCGAACACGTCTGTCTGGACCATCTCGAGGGCATGCCCGATATGCGGCGGTGCGTTCACATATGGGATAGAGGTCGTGATGTAATATCGCGATCGGGCTTCACCGGACACAGCAACTTCCTTAATCAGCCGATTGGTCAACACTGACGAATTTCCGCAGAATTTCAGCCAAAAGGATACCACGGTAACTCTACTGATCACCCCGGTTTCCGTGCGGATAACGCGTCCTGCGAAACCGTTGCACAGTTCGTGCGTCATTAATTCAGACACCGCTTTTCGAGTCCTGACACGATCCACTCCGAAAGAGATTCGGATGGACGAATTGGTGTCGGAGTCGGGAAAGCAACGGGACGCAGGACTATTTGTCTACGCTTCGGTAGAAAATCGTACTGCATTTGGACTGGACAATTGAATCCATAACCGTCAGAATAGCGTTATACGCCGTTCACGATTACGTTTCGAGCCAGAGTCCGGACATACCGTGAAGCTGGTTTCGCCAAATTGCACACTAGACTCATCTCCTCCTCACGTGCGGGGCAGCCGTTGCAGAGCGGCTGCCTCGTTCGGTTAAGTACAGGATTCCCCCGCATTTCATTCCCCGAAACGTTAGAATTGGTAGTATGAACGGGGAGCGGTGTGACCGGCGAGTCCGATAACCCTTCGTTCCCATTCATCTGCATGATCTATTGACGCTAAACGCACCGTCCGAAGGGGTTCCCTACCTTGATGAACAATCGTGACGATCAATCCAGCCGGCAGAAGAAGTCCGGCGGGGAAGAGGGCGAGCAGAAAACTCGTCCGAGCTTTCCTATCTGGATACTGTGGGCGCTGCTGATCTCGCTGTTTGCCTACAGTGCCTATGCGTATTTCTGGCCGTCCGGTGATCCGACGATTAGTATTTCGTACTCAGAGCTTCGCCAACAGGTTGAGGCTGGCAATGTCAGCCAGATCACCATGGAGAGCGAAGACGTCTCCGGCGAATTCGCCATGGAGATGCAGGAGTACGAAGGTCAGATCTATACACCGGAGGATTCACTGCCATCCGGGGCGGAATCGGACGACATCACCCAGAGCGTCTACTTCGAATCCGCTGTTCCCGAGAACACACAGCCAGACTTCGTCGCTTTCGCGACTGAGAATAACGTTTCAGTGACAGCCGAGCCGTCGTCTGACGGTATGTTTGGCTCATTGCTGTTCCTTGCGATCCCGCTCCTGCTGTTCATTGTCATTCTCTTCTTCATCGGCAGAAGCATGTCGCGTGGGCAACAGAATGTCTTCAGCTTCGGGAAGTCCAAGGCCAAGCAGTATGACCCCGAACGTCCCAAGCTGACGTTCGCCGATGTTGCTGGTGAAGAAGAATCAAAAGCTGAGCTCGAGGAGCTGGTCCAGTACCTCAAGGATCCGGCCAAGTTCCACAACATCGGTGCCCGGCTGCCGCGGGGTATCCTGCTGGTTGGCCCACCAGGTACCGGTAAGACGCTGCTGGCGAAAGCAGTAGCCGGTGAAGCGAATGTTCCATTCTTCAGTGTGAGCGCGTCAGAATTCGTCGAGATGTTCGTCGGTGTTGGTGCGAGTCGTGTTCGTGACCTCTTCGAGAAGGCCAAGACGAACTCCCCAGCCATCATCTTCGTTGACGAGCTCGACGCTGTTGGACGCCAGCGGTTTGCCGGTGTTGGTGGTGGTAACGACGAGCGTGAGCAGACCCTTAATCAGTTGCTGGTCGAGATGGACGGATTCGATCCGCACGAGGATGTGATCGTCGTCGCTGCGACGAACCGCCCTGACGTGCTCGATCCCGCGCTGCTCCGCCCGGGCCGGTTTGACCGCCAGGTGACGGTCGGTTTGCCGGACAAGCGAGGACGTGAAGCGATTCTGAAGATTCACACACGGGGTATCCCGGTCGATGAGAACCTTGATCTGGGCTTGATTGCCTCGGCTACGCCGGGCTTTGCGGGCGCCGATCTGGCGAACCTCGTCAACGAGGCGGCACTGATGGCCGCCCGTCGAGATAAGAAGATTGTCCAGAAAGACGACTTCGATCTCGCGCTGGACAAGATCATCCTCGGCACCGAGCGATCGATGGTCATGAACGAGCACGAGAAGCGAGTGGTTGCCTACCATGAAGGTGGACACGCAATCTGTGCTCACTTCTCGCCCGGAGCTGATCCGCTTCGGAAGGTGACGATCGTTCCCCGGGGCCGGGCGCTTGGTGTCACGATTCAGGCACCGGAAGAGGATCGATTCAACTATTCCCGAAGCTACCTTCTCGGTCGACTGGTTGTGATCATGGGTGGCCGGGCCGCTGAGCGGATGGTCTTCAATGAGATCACGACCGGTGCGCAGAATGACCTGAAGGAAGCCACGATGCTCGCCCGACGAATGGTCGGACTCTGGGGCATGAGCGAGGAGATCGGCCCGATCTTCCTGGGGATGGGCGAACAACACGTGTTCCTTGGTCGGGAGATGGGGCAGGATCGCGAAGTTGGCGAGAAGACGGTTGATCGTGCTGATGAAGCTGTTCAGAAGATTCTCTACGATGCCATGGACCAGGCGGAGACCCTTCTGCGAAATCACCGGGATAAACTCGATTCGCTTGCCGATAAGCTGATCGAGGATGAGACAGTCGATCGTGATGGTCTGTTCGAGCTTCTCGGACCACATGCAGTGTTCGCTGATGAAGGTGAATCCACCGCGGTTGCGGACATGTCTCGCACTGATGGTGAGGGCCCGAATACTGGATCGTAGTCCGAGTGGTTGAACCGTAGCTTATGCGATAACCGGCATTTTCTGCGTGGTATCATTCCGCAGTTTGCCGGTTGTTCGCGTATATGACTGTTCAAGTTGATCATGTTCAACACTCTGTGTTGCATCGGAGGGATGCAGGGAGCAACGCGATGAATGCCACAGATAACATCGCTCAGCGCATAGCCTGGGTGTTCCCTGGACAGGGAAGTCAATACGTTGGCATGGGACAGCGAGTCTACGAGGTCTCCGATGCTGCGCGCCGGATTTTCAATCAGGCGGACGATGTTCTCGGGTTTTCGATTTCATCGATGTGCTTCAACGGCCCGGCCGATGAACTGGAAGACACGATAAATGCCCAACCGGCGATCTTTACGGTAAGCGTTGCCTATCTCGAAGCGCTTCGTGAACGCTCGCGCGTGCTGGGCAGATCAATTGCTCCGGTATACGTTGCAGGCCACAGCCTCGGCGAGTTCACCGCGCTCGTTGCCGCCGGTGCTATCGATTTTCGCGATGCACTGATCCTCGTCCGTGAGCGTGGACGATTGATGAAGCAGAGTGGCGAAGAGCGACCTGGTGGAATGGCTGCTGTGATCGGACTCGATCGAGAACCCCTCGAGCAGGTCTGTCGCGAGGCTGGCGAAGTCGGCATCGTGGTACTGGCGAACGACAATTGCCCCGGACAGTCGGTTATCTCGGGTGAGATCGCTGCGCTGGAGCGGGCAATGGAGCTCGCCGAGGAGCGAGGAGCCCGCCGGACGATCCGGCTCGGTATCTCTATCGCGTCCCACTCTCCGCTTATGGAGCGTGCTGCCAGGCAACTGAATGATCTGATTGCAAAAGTGCCGCTGCGTGATCCGGAAGTGCCGGTTGTCGCCAACATTACTGGTCAGATTCTGACGACGGTAGACGATGTGCGACACGAGCTGTCACAGCAGGTGCTGATGCCGGTACAATGGTCCAGTTCTGTTAAAGAGATGCTAAACGGTGGTGTCACGACATTTCTGGAAGTCGGCCCGGGCCAGGTGTTGAGCGGACTAATCCGTCGGATTCGCCGGGATGTTCAGACACTGAGTGCAAAAGACTACGGTGTGTACGGCCAGGAGTAGCTCCGGCTGCATGGCCAGGGAGGTTGAGTTCACGTGCATCGAGTTGTCGTAACCGGAATGGGTGCTCTATCGCCAATCGGCAATAGCCTGCCTGACTTCTGGGAGAATCTGGTCAACGGCGTAAATGGAGTCACGCGCATTACTGCGTTTGATCCCGAGATCCTCGACGTGCAGATTGCTGCTGAAGTCAAGGGTTTTGATCCGAAAGAGCACATGGACTTCAAGGCTGCTCGCCGAATGGACCGTTTCGCCCAGTTCGCTGTGGCCGCGGCCGGTGAGGCAATCCGTGATTCAGGTCTCGAGATTACCGAGGAAAACAGCGAAAACATCGGCGTCATGGTAAACACGGGCGGTGGTGGTATTCCCACACTCACGCGAGAAGTGCTCAACTTTCATCACAAGAGCCCGAGCCGGGTGAGCCCATTCTTTATTCCGATGTTTGCCTCGAACATGGCCGCCTGCCAGGTTTCGATCCGATTTGGTATTCACGGACCAATTCAGGCCTCAGTTGCCGCGTGTGCTGCAGGAAATCAGGCGTTTGTTGATGCCCTGCGAATGCTGCAGCTTGGCGAGGTCGACGTCATGATCTCCGGCGGGACGGAAGCCGCCATGGATCCAGTGTCGATCGCGGCATTCGGAAACATGGGTGCTCTCTCCAAGCGGAACGACGATCCGGAACATGCCAGCCGACCGTTCGACAAGGACCGTGATGGATTCGTGTTTGGCGAAGGTGCCGGCATCATGGTGCTGGAGACTGAAGAGCATGCCAAAAAGCGCGGAGCCCGCATCTACTGTGAACTGACTGGCGGAGCGATTACGGGTGATGCGTTCCACATCAGCGCACCACTTCCGGGTGGCTCGGGCGCGGCTCGGGCGATGAAGCTGGCCCTGAAGTCAGCGAAACTCAATCCTGAAGATGTTGATTACATCTCGGCACACGGCACCAGCACGCCGTTGAACGATGTCTCTGAAACGGCAGCGATCAAGACTGTTTTCGGAGATTACGCCTACAAGCTGCCGACGAGCTCCCCGAAGAGCATGGTGGGGCACCTGGTTGGTGCGGCCGGGGCGATCGGTGGACTGGCCTCGGTGATGGCGATCAAGGATGGGGTGCTCCCACCAACGATCAACCACGAGACGCCGGATCCGGAGTGCGATCTGGACTACGTGCCGAACACTGCCCGGGAGCATCACGTTGATGTCTCTATCGCCAATGCATTCGGGTTTGGCGGGCAGAACGTCGTGGCGGTCTTCCAGCGCTACGACGGTTGATCAGCAGCGCGCCATATCAATTGATGATGGAAGAGGGCGACCACTCGGGTCGCCCTTCTGTATGCCCGATTGAATGTTCTGGCTGGCTACCGGTAGTGGACGGTGACCTCTTCGATCAGCAACCAGGGGAACTCGCCCACCCCACCCTGCTCGGCCATGTTCATGATCTGGACCGTGTTTTCACCCGACTGGATAGCACTATTCTCTCGATACCACCATCGTATGGTGTTGGTGCTGTCCGTATCGAACGGGCTGGTTCCACGGTAGACCATGTCATCATTGATCCAGATTTCGATGGGCAACTCTTCCTCGGGACCACCAGTCAGCGCGGTGACTTCGATTCCCACGAAGATCCCGCCAGCGTTCGTCTCCGAGACAAACGTCGCTTCACCAGTTGAAAAGTCAGTCAACTGGCTGTACAGGAAGGTCGATTGATCAGGCAGTTCATTCCAGTTCTCCGGCTGGAACGACCCTTCGAAATCGGTGCCCTGAAAACTCGAAGACGGTGATCCGAGCACCATCGCGTTGAACGCCAAACTCTGCATTTCCGTGCCGACACCCGAGTCTTCTTCTGGATCCGGAGTTGGCGTTGGCTCCGGGTCCGGCTCGAGCGTCGGCGTTGGCTCAGGGGACGGTGTCGGCTCCGGCGTTGGTTCTGGCGTCGCAGTCGGAGTCGGAGTCGGTTCCGGCGTAGGAACCGGGGTCGCCGTTGCGTCTGGTACTGGAGTCGCCGTCGGTTCCGGCGTTTCCGTTGGTTCAACCGTTACCGTAACGATCGGTGTCGGCGTCGGATCGTCAGGTACGACCGATTCGCGGGTTGCGAGATACCAGATCCCGATGATCGCAAACAGGATCAACATTCCGGCAACCAGAAATATTGGCCAGCGTGGTGACTTGTTCGGCTTGCGCCGTGGCCGACGAGGTGGAGGGCGTCTACCCCCTCCCTGATTGGCTGCAGTCTGCCCCGGCATCACCCGGGTCTGACTGGCGGCGGCTGCCGCCATAATACGAGTCGCTTCTTCGCTGGATGGCGGCTGTTCGATTGCTGCCAGCATCTCGGACGCCGTGGAGAACCGGTCTTCTGGTTCTTTGGCCATCGCCTTCATGATGACCAGCGCCAGGCCATTCGGGATCGAGGGATTCAGTTCTCGCGGATCAGGTGGCTGCTCGTTAACATGTTGATACATGACTTGCAGCGGATTCTCACCCGGAAAGGGGAGTCGCCCGGTCAGCATCTCAAACAGGATGACGCCGGCTGCATAGAGATCTGACTCGGGTACTACGTCACCGGCCCTGGCCTGCTCTGGAGCCATATAGGCTGCCGTTCCGAGGGCCATACCGGTATCAGTCAGCCCGGAATCACGCGCCCCGCGGGCAATGCCGAAGTCCGAGATTTTGCCGGTTCCGTTCGGGTCAACCAGCACGTTCTGTGGTTTGACATCGCGATGGACGATGCCCGCTTCATGGATGGCCTGCAGCCCCTGGAGCACGTCCCGCATCATCCGGGTAGCGTCCTCTGGAGTCAACTGGCCTTGCCCGCGCATGAACTCCTTCAGGTTCGGGCCGTCAACCCACTCCATAACCAGGAAGAGTGTGGCGCCATCCTGACCATAGTCGAAGACGTCCACGATATTGACGTGCCGGACAGCAGCAGCAGCGCGTGCCTCACGCTCGAAGCGGAGTGCGTAGCGTTCATCATTGGCGAATTGTGAGCGGAGAATCTTGATGGCAACCGGGCGGCTCAGCGTCGTGTCTTCCGCCAGGTACGTCTCGGCAAAGCTCCCCTGACCAAGATGGCGATCCAGTCGGTACCTGCCTGCGACGAGATCAGGTGTCTCGGACACGGTCACTCCTCACTGGTGACTTGCAAGATGATGCGAACTATCGGCGGAACGGTGTCCCCAGCAGCTAACCGCTCCGGTCGAAACTCACAAACATTATAAATGCGCGGGGCAAACGCCCCACGCATGTTCAGGCGTATTCAGACGGGTCGATGGTCGATGATTTAGTCCACCGGCACGGCGACCACCACAATACGGTGATCATTGATGCCATATGGCCAGCAGGTAATCAGCGTCAGTCGTTCCTCTGGCATATCTGCCATGAATCGACCGGTTTCGAGTCGCTCTTCGAGCGATGCCCCGATCTCACGCCGCATATGGATCTCTTCGATAACGTACTTCTGTTCGCCTTCTTCGGTCTCGATGATTACTTCCTGCCCGTGCTCGGCAAATTCGAGCGTTCGGAAGACTTCGCCTTCGAAATCGTTGTGACCGGTTACGACGATGTTCCCATTCTCACCGGGTCGTGCAGATGTCTTGTGGTGTCCAGCTGCGTATGAAGCAACCTGCCACTCCCGGACTCGCTGGCCCTCGACTTCAATGATGTCGTATCCGACCTGATGGATTTCAGCATCGATTTCCAGGTCTGGTACGCGGATTTGAGTCGGCTTCGGAGCCCGTTGCTCTTTGGCGTCGTCCTGCTCGTGCTGGCCGCTGGAGTTCAGGTCTTCGAGTTTCGAGGCGCGGTCAGTCTCGTTGGCGTCGGAAACCAGTTCAACCGGATTGGGGGCATCGTTGCGATCATCATCCGAGCCATCGAGCTCGGCAATTACCGGCAGGGGGGGTGCACCGCTCCCGCTACCACCTTCGGCTTCGTCATCGTCTTGCTCGTCGCCGGTGGTAGCGACCGATGCCAGGCGGTCACGCATATCTGCTTCCTGCATCGCACGTGACGCAGGAATAGCGATAGCAGAGCCGAACATGAGGATGGAAAAGAGAATCATCAGCCCACTCAACGGAACCGCAGCTCGTCTTGGTGGCCGGGCGTAGTCAAGATTCGATCTGTCGAGCCTGCCGGTTGTTGTTGCCACGATGAAAGTCTCCCCGGTACCAGATCCTGCAGTATACTCCGGCCAATTCTACCCGCTTGCTGACTTATGCGCACCCGGTAACAGGGGTGAATCTTCCTGAAATCTAGCTTAAAGCAGGCGAGGGTTGGATCCTGCGATACGAAGGCTGGAGTGTCTATTCAATCATCAGCTCGATACACCAGTGTTGGATGACTGGTGATGCTTTGCTAATCTTCGTGTCGATGCGGAACGATACCCGGAAGAGTCAGGAGCCCAGCTTTGCCGACGATCGTGGCCTTTTTCAATCAGAAGGGTGGCACTGCCAAGACCACCAGCACCCTCAACGTCGGGGCCGCGCTCGTGGAACGGGGCCGCCGGGTTCTGGCGCTCGATCTCGACCCGCAAGCCAGCCTCACTATGGCGCTCGGCGTGGATGTGCTTGGCCTGGAATGGTCGATCTATGACTTGTTGTCAGATCCTGACATCCCGCTCTCGCGGGTTATCCAGCCGTCCACAGTGCCGGGCATGGATCTCATTCCCAGCCATCCGGATCTCGCCGCCGCGGAGCTCGAGCTCCTCAACGAACTGGAGCGAGAGCGACGTCTGCAGAACGTTCTGGATGATGCGGCGCTCAGTGCGTACGATCTCATTGTTATCGACAGCCCGCCATCGTTGAACATTCTCAGCATCAATGTGCTCATCTCGGCAGACACGCTGGTAATCCCGATCGAGCCGCATCCGCTGTCGCTGATGGTGCTACGACGGCTGTTTGAGACGGTTGACCGTATCAATAGATTGAACCCACGGCTGTCGATTGCCGGATTCCTTCCCACGAAGGTGCATCATTCATCCAGGCTTGCATCGGATATGATCGACATGCTGCGCGAGCAGTTCCCGCACATCCGGTTGTTGCCGTCGATTCCGCTGTCGGTCAAGAGCGCCGAATCGATCGTCGATCACACCTCGATACTCCAGTACATGCCGAACTCTCCACTGTCGCACGCCTATCGAAGTGCTGCTGCGGCGCTAGAGGAACAGATCGCCGGGAAGGCTGACCATGAGTAGTGAAAACCGTCGCGGACGACGCAAGTTCACCGTTGATTCACTGTTTCAGGATACGTCGCCCCGGGCTGTCGGGGTTCGTGACCTGGTCGATGCCAAGACAATCGCGATCGATCGCATTCAGCCCGATCCGGATCAGCCTCGCCAGTCGTTCGATGACGAAGCGCTGGATGAGCTGGCGGAATCGATCCGTCGGGAGGGCGTCCTGCAACCGATTGCCGTCCGGTACGAGGAATCCGCGGATCAGTACATCATCATTCACGGCGAGCGTCGATGGCGGGCATCCCGACGTGCGGGATTGACCGAAATGCCGGCTATCGTGCGTGATGTTCCGGACGACCGGCGACTAATTCAGCAGCTCATGGAAAATGTGGTTCGAGAGGATCTCAACGCCGTCGACCGCGCCGCAGCACTTCGCCTGCTGAAGCGCCAGATGGATGATGCCCCCTGGGAACGGGTGGCCGAGGCGGTCGGTATTCGAAGAAGCCGCCTGTTTCAACTCCTTGGCACCGAGAAACTGATTCATTCGGTGCAGGAGCGCATCAAGACTGGTTCGCTTTCCGAGAAGCAGACCCGTCCGCTACAGGGCCTTTCCCCGGATGCCCAGGAAACGCTGGCGACGATGATCGAAGATGGTCTCGCCGAGCGTCAGGCGCAGCAAATCAGCCGGAAGCTCCGGCAGGATGATCACTATCTGGAGATGGATCCACCGGACCTCAAATCGATGATTCAGTCGATGGGGACTTCGGCCCCATTTGTGCCCACCGACGAGCCGGAATCGAGCGATGATGCGATGGCACGGGCGCTGGCCGATGTTGCGGCGACGTCACCCAACGAGCTTGACCGCCGAATCGAGCAGCTCGGCATCGATCTGGGTCGCATTGCCTCGTCCGGGCAACGCGATCAGCTATCCCCTCGTCAGCTCCGGGCGCTCAAGCGTTTGATTGACATGGCAATGAACCAGCGTGATTAGATCAGGCTGGTGCCCGGTTCAGGCGCTCAGCCGGGACATCGCGGCGTCGGCGGCTTCGAGCGTCTTCTGGACGTCGTCTTCGTCATGGGCGAGGGAGACGTAGAACTTTTCTCCCGGGTTGAGGAAGAGACCCTCATCGATCAGATTCAGTCCGAACTGGCGTGCCCGTGCGCGATCGCTCTGGAGCACTGCGGGATAGTCTCCCGGCTCTGCGTCGGTGAAAAAGATCTGGAATACGGGGCCCTCTCCAGCGATCTGGATCGTCTCTCCATGTTTTTCGGCAATGTCACGCAATCCCTGTTTCAGCAATTCCGGGATGCGATAGAGCTGCTCGTAGACGCCGTCCTGATTGAGTATGTTCAGCGTGGCGAGTCCGGCAGAAGCCGCGAGCGGATTGCCGTTCATCGTGCCCCCGAGATGTGCCAGAGGCTCTTTGCCGCGACGCTCGGGTCTGGTCACGTCCATGATCTCTCTGCGACCGCCAATCGCAGCGAGTGGATATCCACCGGCGATCGCTTTACCATAGGTCGCCAGGTCTGGAACCACGCCGTATTTCTCCTGAGCACCACCGTAGGCAAGCCTGAACCCGGTGACGATCTCGTCGAAGATCAGCAATGTGTCAGATCGGAGTGTCAGCTCCCGGAGCGCCTGCATGAATCCCGGGGCTGGAATCAGCGCCCGCTGGAGTGGTTCACAGATCACTGCGGCGATTTTCCCGTGATATTCAGTGAGGATTCGCTCGGTCATCTCGATGTCGTTCCAGCGGGATACCAGAACGTCTGCTTCAAGTGCCGCCGGAATACCGTGAGAGTCCGGAATTGGTTTCGGGTACTCGGTCTGGCGAGGCGACATGCTGCTCATCATCGAGTAATCGTGGACACCGTGAAATCCGCCTTCGAACTTCAGGATCAGCGGACGGCCAGTGAAGGTCCGGGCGATGCGAAGCGCGTGCAATGTTGCTTCAGTCCCGGTGCTGACGTATTTCACGGATTGGGCACAGGGAATCGCAGAGACTAGCCGATCGGCGAGTTCGATTGCGGGCTCATTGAGGGTGTAGAAGGTGGAGCCGAGGCTTGCCTGATGTTGTACGGCCTCGACGACAGCCGGGTGAGCGTGGCCGATCAGCATTGGTCCAGAGCCTAGCAGGTAATCGATGAATTCTCGTCCATCAATATCCCAGACCTTGCTGCCGAGACCGCGCTGGACAACGATAGCCTGATCCGGCGGCAATCTGAACCCGCCCGGGCAGCCACCCATAACCTGCTCGGCCAGTTCGAGTTGCTGCATTTGTCGTTCGCTGCGCTGAGCCATTGCAAAATCCGTTTCCTTGTCCGTTGCGAGCAGACCAGTCCGGGATTCTGCGCCGTCTACGCTGGCGAGCTTCTACTCGTTCCCGGAACTGCTTGCCGCAACTGCTCGAAAAGGTGCGGTTCGTGCCGGCAGATTACGCGGAAGTCGCCAATCTGGCAACTGCTTGTTGACGCGTGGGATAACGAATGTCTTGCTGCGCAGCACTCCGGGGAGCCGGTTGAGGCGTTCGGAGACGAAATCGTACAGCGCGTCGATGCTCGGTGCGTGGACCTGGAGGCTGATGTCACGGTCTCCGGTGGTCAGTCCGACGTAGCAGACTTCCTCGACCTCAGCGACCTCGTCGGCCACTGCCTGCACCTTGCCAAGCTCAACTTCGAGGAAGACGTCTGCGGTGACCTCGTAGCCGATCGCGCGAGGATTGACGATAGCTGCCAGGTGGACCACGCCATCCTGGACGAGTCGATCGATCCGGGCGCGGACAGTCCGCTCGGCGATGCCAAGAGTCCGGGCAATCTCCGCACTTGGACGGCGGCTATCTTCCTGAAGACAGACGATGATGGACCTGTCGATCTGATCAATTGATCTGGTCATGGGGGCACCTTCCATTCCTTAGCCGAGTGACTGGTCGGATGACTATACGTTCAACTGATTCGTTGCCGAATCGGCTGAGACCTGATGTCCCGGTCCTGATCGCATAGCTCATCTGCGAGCGAATCGACCAGATGTGCGTTGCCGTGTCCACGAGACGATCAACGAGATCGCACGCGTCAGGCTGCTTCCTGCCGATGAGCGACGTCGCTCCGTGCAAGGAATAGAAGCGCAATGATGACAACATTCGTGAACATGAGAACGAACTGGGGTTGAATCGCGGCGATTCCGAACCCGATGATTGCAAGGCCGAACCCTGCGGGAACTGCGAGTGACTGCCTCGAAAAAATCAAAACGCCCGTCAGAATGTGCAGCACCGCCATGGTGAAGAACACTCCTGCGCTCGACGTTGCTGCGAGATCACCCTCCAGATAGCCAAAAAGTCCCCAGCCAGCCCCGGTGACGATGAACCCACAACCAGCTACAAGTACGTTGCCTGGAAATGGTGCAACTGGTGATTGTTCCGTTTGATGCTCCATGGTTCTGACTAACCAACCTGTCCAACTAGACTGTTCACGTTGCGAAATCTTGCCGGGTTAATCCTAGCAGGATTTCGCGATGCGGAACAGCCCAGGTCAATTGATGGTGGAATCGGCTGACTTTTCGGACAGAGTGAGGGCAAGAGTGAGATAGTACACTTGGAGAAGAACAAACATTCGCTTGCCACCTGCATTCACTCTTGGAGCTTGCCAGCAATGATCCCGGTTTCGCCTTCAACTCTAACTCTTCCGTCTGGATCGTCTTCGATCCCACTCCTGAAACCGCGCGTGTCCTACCTCGGTCATGCTACGACGATGATTGAGATCGATGGGTTGACGGTGTTGACCGATCCATTGCTCCGGCAGCGCACGGCACATCTTCGGCGGGCAATGAGATTCCGGAATCGGGCGGAGTTCGAGACACCTGATGTGGTGCTGATATCTCATATGCACTTTGATCACCTCGACCTCCCATCGTTGCGCAAGATCCCGTCCGCGACTCGGGTGATTGGCCCGCGAGGTTCGGCGTCGGTGTTGCGCCGGGCCGGGCTGAACAATGTGATCGAACTGCGGCCGGGAGAGAAGATCCCAGTCGACCGGGTGGTTATCGAGGCAACTCCGGCAGATCACGATGGTGGCCGCCCGCTATTCGGCCCAAAGGGCGAAGCGGTCGGTTATCTGATTCACGGAAGTTCAACAGTTTACTTTGCTGGAGATACGGACCTCTTTGATGAGATGTCCAGCCTGGCGCAAACCCTTGATGTGGCGCTGCTACCGGTCTGGGGATGGGGGCCATCTCTGGGAGATGGTCATATGGACCCACAACGGGCTGCTCAGGCGCTGACAATGTTGCAACCTCGACTTGCTATACCGATTCACTGGGGTACGCTCTGTCCCATCGGGCTCAAGTGGACTCGTCCAGACTTCCTGACACGCCCTCCTCGCGAGTTCGTCCGAGCAGCCAGACTTCACGCTCCCGATGTCGACGTGCGGGTTGTGAAGCCAGGAGATCGACTGGAGTTTCCGCACAGGATCAGCTGATCGGCCGTATCGATGCACCTCGCACGCAGAATCGTCGTCATCTGGGCGATTGATGCACTCGCGCTCTGGATGCTTGCCCCAGTGGTGACCGGGCTCGAACTGTCGAGCTGGGTGTGGGCGATCTGGGCCATCGCGGTGATCGGGTTGCTCAATGCCCTGGTTCGACCCTTCCTGTTGGTCGTTACCCTGCCGTTCACGGTGCTGACCCTCGGACTGTTCTCACTGGTATTGAATGCGATCATCGTCCTGCTGGCTGATCTTGTCCTCCCTGGGCTCCAGGTTGCGGACCTGATTTCGGCGATCTGGACCGTTCTCGGCATCGCGCTGATCAATACGATCGTGACCGGGCTGTTGTCGATCAATGACGATGAGTCGTTCTACCGGAACGTGATCCTCAGTTTTGCTCGCCGAACCGTGCCGGAGGAGCGCACCGATCAGCCCGGCCTGATTATTGTTGAGATCGACGGGCTCTCGGAGCGGGCGCTGAACATGGCGCTCGAACGGGGATATATGCCGACCCTCGCCAACTGGCTGGGGTCGGAACGATTTCAGATGACGCCATGGGAATGCGGGTTGCCATCGCAGACATCGTCGAGCCAGGCCGGGATTCTCTACGGACGAAACGAAAACATTCCCGCCTTTCGGTGGTACGAGAAGAAGGATCAGCGCTGGATGATCTCAAACCGTCCGTGGGCCGCGGCAGAGATTCACGACCGCCTTTCGGATGGAACCGGCTTGCTGGTGAATGATGGATCGAGCCTGACGAATCTGGTTTCCGGCGATGCGCCGCATTCGGCGATGACCATGAGCTCGCTACTCGATCGACCGGGGGCCATGCGCCAGCGAAGCTATGGGTATTATCTATTATTCCTCAATCCGTACAGCTTCTCCCGGACGCTTGTGTTGATGGTCTGGGAGGCGATCCGGGAGATCGGCCAGTACTGGCGAGAACGGCTGCGGCGGTCTCCATTTCCGCACACCCGCGGCGGGATCTTCCCAATCTCGCGGGCCGTGACGAACGTGTTCCTCCGCGAGTTGAATCTCTACCTGCTCATCGAGGACATGCTCAGCGGAACACCGATCGTCTACAGCACGTTCCTTGGCTACGACGTGGTGGCCCATCATGCTGGTCCATTGCACACCGACTCCCTCCGAACGTTGCAGCACTTCGACGAAGGGCTCGCCGCGCTGGATCGGGCGGCCCGACGAGCCCCACGACCGTATCAGTTCGTACTGCTCTCCGATCATGGGCAGAGTTCCGGCGCCACATTTTCACAGCGCTATGGATTCAATCTGGAGACGCTGGTAGATCGCGCCCTCGATGGACAGGAACAGGTTGTTGGTCCGCCGGCTGAAGATGAGAGCTGGGCGCATCTCAACGCATTGCTGTCTCAGGCGATTCAGGTCGAAAGCGTGGCCGGGCGGACTGCCAGACGTGTGTTCCGGCGACGAACCACCGAAGGCTACGTCGAGTTTGGTCCACCTCGGACGCCCGTGGAGCATCCGACTTCGGAAGTCGTCGTCTGTACCTCGGGAAACCTGGGCCTCGTGTACTTCACCGATACGCCCGGGCGATTGTCGCTGGAAGAACTGACGGTGCGTTTCCCGAGATTGATCTCCACGCTGGTGGGGCATCCCGGGATTGGGTTCGTGCTGGTGCGATCATCGCTGTATGGTCCGGTGGTGATCGGTCGACAGGGCATCAACTATCTCGAAACGTCTCAAGTTGATGGTGTCGATCCACTGGCGTCGTTCGGCGAGGACGCGGGAGACCAGTTGCGCCGACTGGATGAGTTCAGCAATATCGGTGACCTGCTGATCAATAGCACCTACTTCCCACAGGCGGACGAGGTTGCCGCATTCGAAGACCTCGTCGGTTCGCATGGCGGTCTGGGCGGCGATCAGACCAGCGCCTTCATCATTCATCCGTCCCACTGGAGCCCTCCCGAGAAGCCGATTCGCAACTCGGCAGGGATCTATCACCTGATTCAGGGCTGGCTCCGGAACCAGGAGGAAGAACCGATTCCCCCGCCGCCGCTCATTGCCGAGGGAGATTCCGGGACGGCAGTGCCCGAGCCTGTTCATCGATAATCCCGGTCAGGGGCGCGACAATTCCCGAATCACGTTTACAATGGGCCGGACGTGATCCTGCCGTAGCGCAGGGGAACCAGACGCATCATTCAACAAGTGGGAGGATGAGGAATGTCCAAAGAGGACTTGAAACGTCGCGTGTGCGAAGAGATCGATCGCCATGCAGATCGCATCATCGAGATAGGTGAGACGATTTTCCATCAGCCAGAACTCGGCTTCAAAGAGTTCAAGACGTCGAAAGTCGTGCAGGAGGTGTTTGACTTCCTCGAGCTCGAGTATGAGTCCGGACTGGCCATCACCGGCGTAAAGACCATGGTCAACACCGGTAACGCCGGGCCGACCGTGGCGGTTCTGGGTGAGCTGGATTCCGTCCTCGTCGCCGATCATGAACACGCTGATCCGAACACCGGCGCAGCGCACTGTTGCGGTCACAACGCGCAGATCGCGGCGATGATCGGGACCGCGATGGGCCTGATGAACGCCAACGCCTTCCCGGAACTCGCCGGGCGCGTCTCCTTCATGGCGGTTCCCGCCGAGGAGTATGTGGAGATCGACTATCGGAACGAGCTGCGAAAGGCAGGCAAGCTCGAGTTCCTCGGTGGCAAGAGCGAACTGGTCGCTCTGGGTGCGTTCGATGATGTCGACATGGCGATGATGGTTCACGCGGCCAGCCACGACAACATCGACGGCATGGGCACCGTTTCCGCATCGAACAACGGCTTCATTGGTAAGCAGGCCAAGTTCGTTGGGCGTGCTTCCCACGCTGGTGGCGCTCCGCAGCGTGGCATCAACTCGCTTTACGCCGCCAACCTGGCGCTCTCGGCAATCAACGCCCAGCGAGAGACCTATTACGATGACGATGCCATCCGCATTCACCCGATCCTCACCCGTGGTGGTGATCTGGTGAACGTGATTCCGAACGATGTCCGATTCGAATCGATGGTCCGGGGTAAGACCGCGGAAGCGATCGAGGATGCCTCGTTCAAAGTCGATCGAGCACTTCGGGCCGGTGCCGTTGCGATGGGCGCCACGGTGGAGATCGAGACGATCCCGGGCTACATGCCGCTGGTCAACAACCGGGGCATGGTCGACTACTTCAAAGACAACTTCCTGACGATGTTCGGTGAGGATCAGTGGGAAGAGACCGGCCATAAGACCGGCTCGACCGACATGGGTGACCTCGCCCAGATCATGCCTACCCTTCACCCGAGCGTCGGCGGGTTCGCTGGTGCCGGACACGGGAGCGACTGGCGTATTACCAACAAGGAGCACGCCTATCTGCTGCCAGCCAAGCTGATGGCGATGACCACCATCGACCTGCTCTATGGTGACGCCAGTGGCGCGAAGGAGATTCTGGAGCGCGACAAGCCACCGATGACCAAGGACGAGTACCTCGCGTTCATGCGGAACATCGTGAACGAAGAGTCCTTCGATGGTTCGAGTGTCGGTCCGCAACGCTAAGCTGGTAGGCTAGTGTCCGTGAACTCGACGGGAGGGCGATTCAGCCCTCCCGTTCTCATGAATCAATAGCGATGATCGCATTAGGTATGACGAGCGGGTCCAATGCCACGTCAGATATTGATCGCAGCCTGCATTCTGGCAGTCGCTGCGACCAGCAATACAAACAGCTTCGGGCTCCTTCTGGCCCGGGCGGCAGACGGGCTTGGCCTGTCAGTTGCCGCGCTGGGTGGCTTGCGTACCCTGGAAAACGCCGTCTCGATCGTCGTAGCCATTCTGGTTGCTCCTCAGATTGACCGGTTTCCCCGAAAACATGTCATGCTCCTCGGCTATGGTGCGGCAACGATCGCCTCGCTGACGCTCGTTCTTACGTCCTCAACCACCGGCGCCGCTCTGTACTTCATGCTCAACGGCGCATCGATCATGCTGATCCTCGGTTCGCTGACCGCAATGCCGAGCGACTACGTGACTGGCCGTGGCCTGAACCGGGTCATGGGGCTCATTATCGGCTGCGTGGCATTCACCTCGATTCTTATTGCGCCGATCGTTGGCAATGTCTCCGAGCGGGTGAGCTGGGAGGCAGGGATGCTGGTCAGTTCGTCGGTGACCGCGATTGCGTTCCTGGTCGTCCTGCTGATCGTTCCAACGTATCGCCTGGACGCGCCTTCGGGTCCAGCTGTTAGCCTGCTGCAGCGCTACAGGGTCGTCTTCGGGCAGACGCCCCTGCTGCTGATGCTGGGCAACAATCTGTTCCGCTTTGCGCAGATGGGCGGAATGATGACCTTCACCAGCACGATCCTGATTCTCCGGTTCGATATGTCCCTCGGACGCATCGGGCTGGTCTTCGCCGCGATCGGCGTGGTCTTTTTCACGTTCTCTGCCGGATGCGGGATGTATCTGCACCTCTTGAAGACGCGCCGGGTGCTGGTATGGGGCAGCCTGATCAATGCCGCGCTCATGAGCGCGGTCCTGATCGCTAACGCACCGCTGTGGCTGACACTTCCGGGAATCATCCTGATCATCGGGCTGGTTGCTGCCCAGATCAACACTGGAACGATCGCGGTACTACGCGTATCCCCCTGGGCACGGGGAGCTGCCATGTCCTGGAACGAGCTAGCCGCAGCTACAGGGTCGCTGGCCGGTATCGGGCTCGGATCGATCGGTCTTGCAGTTGCGGGTGTGACTGGTCTGGGAATCGTGCTCGGCGTGGTGGCGGTTCTCGGAGCGATCGTCGCGCGCGTGGCGCTGCACCTTGCTGAGTACACCGATGAAGATGATGCCCCTGGCCCAACCCAGGTCCGCCCAGCGCAGCAGGGAGCCTGATATGCCGCGTTCGCTCCTGCTCGTTGTCTGTCTCCTGGCACTCGCCTCAGTCAGCAATACCAATAGTTTCGGCGTGGTTTTCGTTCCCGCGGCCGAGGGGATCGGACTCGACGTTGCGGCGCTGGGGGGTCTGCGAACAATCGAGAACCTGTCTTCCATCATCGCGGCGCTGATCGTTGCGCCATTGATTGACCGGTTCCCCAGAAAATGGATCCTGCTTTCCGGGTTCGGATGTGGGCTCGTCGGCGTAGTGATTCTGATCACACTGAACAACGTTCCAGGCACAATCATCTTTTTCGTGCTGAATGGTGCGGCGATGATGCAGATCTTCGGCTCACTTCTGGCGATACCGAGCGATTACATCGGCGGCCGGCAACTCAACCGGCTAATGGGGCTAATCATTGGCTCGATTGCCTTTGCGTCCATTCTGGTTGCTCCTGCTGTCGGAAACGTGGCCGAGCGACTTGGTTGGCAAGCCGGGATGATGGTGGCCGCCGGGGTAACGCTAGTTGCGTTCCTGCTGTCTGCGCTGGTCGTCCCGAACTACAGGTTGCCGAAGTCCGCGGATTCGGATCTCGGCTTCATTCAGCGATACAAAGCGATTCTCGGCAGAAAACCGCTGCTGATCATGCTGGCCAGCAACCTCCTGCGGTTTGCCCAGCTCGCGGCGATTCTGACGTTTCTCAGTACCGTGATGATTCAGCGCTACGATCTGTCGCTCGGCGTGATCGGGTTCATCATGTCCGGCGTGGGGGTGATGTTCTTTCTTTCCAGTGTGCTGTCCGGTGTTCTGCTGCACTGGCTGAAGACGTTCAGGATCCTGGTTTGGGGAGGTGTCATCGCGGTCATTCTGCTGGCATTGATGCTCATCAACGAGCTTCCGCTCGTGTTGATGATCCCGGCAGTATTCGTATTCCAGATCGTGATCGCCGCCCAGGAAAGCACCGGCACCATCGCCGTAATCCGGCTGGCCGGTCATTCGCGCGGGGCTGCGATGTCCTGGAACGAGCTCGCCGGAGGTACCGGCGCGCTGGTCGGTATCGGTTCCGGTTCGATCGGTCTGGCACTTGGCGGCGTCACCGGGCTGGGTATCGCGCTGACCAGTGTCGCGTTTCTTGCCACGATTGTCTCGTTCATCGCGCTCTACGTTTCCGGTTATCAGGACGAACCTGATGAACCTGGCCGACCTGTTGCCGCCAGCGCCCATTCGTCATCGGGCTAGTCGTTGTCCTTGCGCTTCCAGCGTCCGGAGTCTTCATCCTTCTCGTACTTCTGCTTCACGGCTGCCCATGCAGTAGCGTGGGCACGTTCCTCGTCGCCATCGTACTGATCGATCGCGTTGTTGAACGCTTCCTTGTAGATGTCCTGCGCGTGTGGCGGGACGTTGTCCTTTACCTGATCCGGCAGTTCCGAGCGTTTGTTGTACGGCATTGGGATTCCTGCCTTTCCAGCAACTCAGCCGTTGAGAGGCTGGAACGCAGAAGGTATGCCGGGATTCGAGATGGGTTGAGGATTGTCGAGTTAAAAGCGACGCGGAGCGCTGGGGGACGAATGCGCTCCGCGTCAAGGGAAGGGAAGGGATTGGGTCTCGAAACGTAGCAGGGCGGCTACGCTCCGATACTTATTTTTATCAGGTTTACATAAGCCTGTCAAGTGTTATGATAACCTGTTATGTATTTATGATGCACATACCGTGCCATGGACGAAAAGCCCATGAACACGGCAATTCTTCCATTGTTGAAGTGGAAAATCAGTCAGGGTAATCCATACCTAGAACGTTCCCGGAGACCGCTTCATCGTCGAGACGGCGGATAATACCGTGCACCAGCAGGCATGCGCTGTCGATCTCATAGGGATCGATCTCGTCGCCGGCCACGGCTTCCGGTGGCGCCGTTGATTCCTTCGGGTCTGGATGTCCCATGATGGTCATCGCCTGGTAGCCACGGATCAGCGCCGCATACTGCTCGGTTGGGATGCCGCGGTGAACGATCGGACGCATCAGACGTTCCGGGTGAGACAGTGCAATCTCTCCGGCAATATGTACCATGCCTGGTGATGACTGCAGGGAGAAGATCGGACCTTCGGCACGAGTGAAGCAGATCGGGCCACGTCCCACAGATTCCAGACTAATGAAGTAGGTCGTCTCGGGATTGAACTCGTTCTCCCCCAGGAAATTCGTCATCCCGGCGGAACCGGATTGCGATGCACCGGTGAACACCAGCAGCGTCTCCACGCCGACCGGTGGGTGTCGCATCAGATCTTCGGCCATCGCCAGCATTGCCGCGATACCTGATCCATTGCTGTTTCGTCCGGGTACGGCTTTCCCAGCAAGATCCCGCTGCATGATGAAGAACAGCGAGAGGAATACGATGAATGCGGGAATTCCCGCCAGGAAGAGCAGGAGCTCTTCTTCCAGGAACAGCCAGGCGGCAATCATCAATGGAATCGCCATCACGCTGAAGAGTGCCAGCAGCGTCAGCCCCCGGATCGAATTCCGCATTGTCCGGCCATCCAGCCAGCCAAGACGCGGGCTGTCCAGTGGCGCAATCAGGACGACCTGTCGGAGTGGATCGGCATCCTCGAAGCCCTCGGGTGGTTGATGCGGGATGAGACCGAGAACGTTCTGGCTTTTGTCCAGACGGAAAATGCGGGAAATGAGCGGCCGGTTGGTCGCTTCCAGAACCGCGATGAGCGCGAAGATCGTGGAGCCGATTAACCCGGCGAGCGGGTAGAACCACGCCAGTCCGATGCTCACCAGAATTCCCAGAAACGGCACGAGATACAGCGTGGCCGTGCCGCGTACAGTTCGGAAATCGATCTGCGTGTGCGGCACGCCAAGTCGCTCCAGTCGCCCGGCGACAAAGCTTGCCATCTGCCGTTCTTCGTCTGACCCCGGACCCCGGGGCTGGGACATCTGAATTACGCGTTCGACTTCACGAAGATTCGCCACTACTCGACACCATCCCCCAGAGCGGGCACCCTGTACGTTGCCCTCGTCCGTACACGAGAAGAGTCTAGCAGCATTGGCGTGAATCGAGAAGTGACCCGTTGTCAAACGTGCGTGAGCATCGAGCGGTCACTTGCGGGGGATCGCACTCAGCAGTGTGTCGAGGTTGCTCCAGTTCATGTCTCTGGCGTCGTCTTCGATCTCATGAATCGTCCTGACGATCGCCTGATTCACCGGCACATCAATCCCGGCATCCGCGGCGTATCGAACGACCTCGCCGCACTGAACGTCGACCTCGGTCGCGCGCTTCTTGATCCTGAGATCTCGCCAGATACCCATATGCTGCTTGATTGAGGCGGCCATCTCGGCCCGGAATCGGTCCAGAGCAGCCAGGCTGGTCGCATCATCGCGGTCAGGCAGGAACTGGGACGATTCGAAGGCGCCGATCGGTTTGAGATCGTGACCGAGCGCCTGCCCTACCAGTGCCGTTTCGCGGCAGGCTGCCAGGCAGATCTGACGAGCGCGCTCATCTTCGAGGATTTCCGGGACTGGAGCGTCGACGGTCGAGACTGCAAAGGCCATCGATCCATAGACGAGCTTGCCCCAGAGGTAGCTGTAGATCTCGTGAGTGATGTGCGTGGGCATGACTGCAGAGAGCGCCTGCTGTAGCTCTTCGACTCGATCTGTCCGGGAACCATCCAGTTCACCGAGAAAGATATCCTGGTCCTGGCCGAGCTGTACATGTCCCGGGTCCAGGTAATCGGCTCCGAAATGGACAAATGCGCCGATGGTTCGCTCTGGTCCGATGACATCGGCAATGGTGTCTTCGTTGAGCCCGTTCTGGAGAGAGACGACATAACCATCTTCGGCGAGCCGTGGGGCGATCACCTGCGTAACCACGTCACGGGTAAAGTGACCTTTGACGGCGAGGATGACGTTATGAAGCGTGCCTGCGAGGTCGTCGGTGTGGACCGCACGAAGGGGGTAGTGCTGGTCGCCTCTGACGCCCGAGATCCGGAGACCGTGCTGGTTGATCTGCTCGACGTGTTCCCGAACGATATCGACGACCGTCACGTCATGGCCTGCCTGAGTGAGAAAAGCGCCGACGGTTCCGCCAATGGCTCCCGCGCCGATGATGGTGATCTGCATCGATTCTCCCTCGCTGTGTGCTGGTCTAGATGATCGTCTCCAGCAGTCCGCCGAGTGTCAGCCAGTAGTACACGATATAGGCACCGGCCACCAGCAGAAGTACGCTACTCACTGGCTGCACGTACCGGCTGATTCCCCGGAGATTCGCCAGCATAGCGGATTTGAAGATCGCGGTGCTGACGGTGAACATGGTGATCACGAAACCCATTCCGAGGGCGTAGAGGACGAACTGGGCCATTGCCGGAACGATCCCTGAGACGGCCAGTGTGCTGCCGACGACCGCCATAAAGATCGGTAGCGTGCAACTGAGCGATGCCGCTCCATAGCCGATTCCATAGGCCAGGTATCCGCGACTGCCGCCCTGACTGGCACTGCTACCCATTCGATCGGCGAATTGCTCTCCGAGCGCGGAATACAGGACCTTGCCACTGAGCATCAGCCCGGCCGCGATGATCAGGACCGCCCCGATCACCAATCCCATCCAGGGCAAATATTGCGCAATTGTAGATGTCGCGATACTGAGAAGGATCCCGGCGATTCCGAAGAGAATGATGAACCCGACAGTTACCATCAGACTCACCCATAGCGCCCGACTCATTGCACCGGAAAACGCGGCGCCCGATTTGGCCCGCTTCTCGGCCGATCCGAGATAGATCCCGAGATAGGCGGGAAGCATCGCGAAGCCGCACGGATTCACCGCCGCCACCATTCCGGCAACGAACGCGAACCCGACGGGAAGCAACGTCCCGAAGTCACCCAGCCAGTTCTGCCAGGTGAAAGAGATGTTCTCGACACTGCGGGTGACCTGACCAGTACCGGTACCGGTCACGAAGGCGGCGCCTATCGCGATCGCGAAGGCAGCAAGCACCGCTCCAACTGCAAGGAGATCTCTTCGGGAGAGTGATGATGACTGATTCTGGGTTGAGCTGGACATTCGTCCTGACCATTTCCGACGTTTCGATCGAAAGGTAGTTCTGCGGGAATAACGGCCGCTGGTTGCTAGATGAGATCTTCCAGCTTTTCGCGCATTTCGTCTTCCAGAATGAGACCGATGCGCTTCTCGACGATCTCACCGGAGCCACTCATGAAGACAGTTGTCGGCATGCCTGTGACGCCATAGTCCATCAGGGCATCACGATCCAGGGCTCGTCCGGTGGGATAGGTAATATTGAGTTCGTCCAGCAGATCCAGGGCGTTTTGCTCGGTACCGAGACCGGTGAACACACCGACATCGATTCCGATCAACGTAAATTCGTCCTCGAATTCATCGGCGAGTTGCTGGAAGTGCGGCATTTCGGCCCGGCATGGCGGGCACTGCCCGGCCCAGAAGTTGAGCACAACAGGTCTGCCGTCAGCGAAAAGTTCCGAGAACATCATTTCCTCATCGGGTTCTGCTCCATCGATCCCCTGATAGGCAACGAAGGCAAAATCATGTTCCGGTTCTCCAGTGCCACCCGACGATTCCGAATCATCGCCACAGGCGGCGAGGACAAGAAGAAAGATAACCATTGTTGAAACGAGCGTAATCAGGCGACGGGATTGCTGGGGCTGAAACATTTGGTGGTGACCTCGCTTCATGATGATGAAGATACCGTGATTACCGTGTCGTACCGGCGAATCACGCTGTCCCAATGGTACCTGAGCCACTGACTGAATTACGATTCTGCCAGTCTTCCAGTGTGGATTCTGTGACCGCGCGATCGCTCATTCGTTCTGTGTGTAGATAGTCTGCAAGGCAGGACCACGGTCGTCTGTGAGCGCGGTTACATTGCGCTGGAACAAGTAGAATATCTATACGAGCAGATGGTTCTTCGGATCGTGCAGGAACCAGTTTCCGTCCAGTGAATCAGAGGTTTCCGAAATTGCTGCCACAACGCATTCGTTTTCTACTTCTTAGTCTGCTCGCCCTCGCGTTGCTCATTCCGGCTTCAGTTGTGGCCGAGTCCACTGACGACGGCAACACCACCGAGAGCACCAGTGACTGGATCATTCAACTCAACGACGATGTTGCGCACTTCCATGGAAGCAGCGCGGTTGCCTCGTTCATGGGAGATGCCAGTCATCGTGAGCATGTTTCGTCCAATCGCACGATGGTTGTCTCCTTCGATGGACAGACGCGTGCATCGGACGCTATCGCCCGTCTGAGCAACCACCCGGCAGTTGATTTCATTGAGCCGGATATCCTGTACTACTTTCAGGATTCGTTTGTTCCCAACGATGCCCGGTTCGACGAGCAGGTCTGGGCAGAAACGGTGAATCTGCCGGAGGCGTGGACAATCTCCTCCGGAAACCCGGATGTCATCGTCTCGGTGGTTGATTCAGGCATTCGGGCGGACCACCCCGATCTTCAGGGCAAAGTGCTCGAAGGAAAGAATTACGTCGACGGGTTTGCCGCCGATGACACGACCGATAATCTTGGCCACGGCACGGCGGTGGCGGGAATCATCGCTGCGGCAGGAAACAATGGAATCGGGATGGCTGGCACGGCGATGAACGTGCAATTGCTGCCGATGCGAGTGGGTAACACGGACGGTGTACCGATCAGCCGTATCGCAATCGCAGTTGAAGACTCGGTGGACATGGGCGCAAACGTCATCAACCTGAGTCTCGGTTCCGAAACACAGAGCGGTCGGCTGGAACAGGCGCTCGCCTACGCCGAGGCGAACAATGTGATCGTTGTTGCAGCCTCTGGTAATCAGCCAGACAAAGTGTCGTTTCCGGGCAGTTCCCCATCGACGATCTCGGTTGGCGCTTCGACGCTGGACGGATCCGACCTGACCCGTTTCACCTCACGCGTGAGTGTCACGGACCTTGTTGCACCTGGTCAGGGTGTGTTCACCACTGTCTATGATCCAGAGCAGGGCAACGTGTACGGAACGGTTCAGGGAACTTCATTTTCCACACCGATCGTGACCGGAGCCGCTGCGCTACTTCATTCAGTCAATCCGGAACTCGATGTCCATCAAATTCGATCATTGTTGCGCGAGACCGCTCAGATGACCTTCGCCGAAGGAACAGTTGGCACCGGGTCCGGTCTGCTCGACGTGGACGCAGCGCTACGTGAAGCGCTCCTGCCAACGTTCGGTGCAACGTGGCTTCCGGCAGATGAGCCGGTCTCCAATCTGGCGACACGGCGAACCTGGCTATGGGGCCCTCACTCATTCGACCTTCGTCCCGAACCATACGTTGATTCCGAGAATGGATTCAGACTGGTTGCCTATTACGACAAATCCCGGATGGAGATTACGAACCCGTATGGGGACCGCTCCAATCCGTGGTTCGTGACCAACGGTTTGCTCGTCAACGAGTTGATAAGCGGCCAGCTTCAGATTGGTGACGCCGAGTTCGAGAATCGTCAGCCAGCGGAGATACCCGTAGCCGGCGACCCGGACGACAACCCCGGTCCGACCTATGCATCGTTCAACGACATTCTCGAACCCGAAGGGGCCGGCCAGGATGATGTGATCATCGCAACTCTGGACCAGGATGGCACCGTTGGCACTGATGAAGCTCTAGCAGACTACAGCGTCACTCGCTCCGAGTTTGTTGAGGACACGGGGTATGCGATAGCCGATGTATTCTGGGACTACCTGAACAGTACGGGAACCCTTCGCCAGCAGAGGCAATACGTTGAGGGCCAGATATTTAATCCGACCTACTTTGCCACTGGTCTACCGGTTACTGAAGCGTACTGGTCTCGCGTTGCTGTAGGTGGTGTCGAACAGGACGTCATGATTCAGTGTTTCGAGCGGCGATGCCTTACCTATACTCCCGCCAACGATTCTGGCTGGGAGGTCGAGATGGGCAATGTCGGGCAACACTACTACCGCTGGCGCTACGGTGACGTTCCGGAAGGGCCGGCGCTGCAGGATCCGTCGGCATACGCCATCAATCGTCTTCGATAGCCGCTCGCGTTTCACAAGAATCCTGGAGATAAGGAAAACGGGCCACTTGAAAGTGGCCCGTTCTGTTATTGACGGCAATTTCTGGCTGTTTACGGCTCGACCGGCATCGTAATATCGAGTACCACCTTTACGAGCTGCAGAATGCCGTAAATCAGCAGGATGTAGATCAGCATTGCGATCAGAGAGTTGATCTCGAACACGAACCCGTTGAAGGTCGGATCACTGGTTATGCCCAGAAATGGCCGAACAAAGAACTCGCTCGTGCTGTAGACCCAGCTGACGAACGCGTTTTCCCGGTTCGCGTTAATCATCAGCATGACGACTCGCAGGAGAATGATCGACAGAATTACGAAGGTAATGAACCAGACCACACTGGCAATGCGGCCGTAGACTACCTCTTGACGATATCGGATTTCCTCCGGGTCAGGCCAATCATCGTGGTAATCACGTCCGTAGTCTGGTCGTCGGTTCGGATCGTATCCGGACATCCAAGCTCCTTCGTCGGCCGGGACTCTGTGCCGGCGGTATGGTTCGCGTCTGGCCCGGCGGGCTCTGGTTAGAGATCGCAAGAATACTGCCGGTAATCCGCGAATTATACTCTGGTTTCTCGGCGAACGTTCGCACAGGTTCAGCGAATCGTATCAGGGAAGGTGCCACAATGAAGTATCCCGAACACTGGATCGCCCAGTCGCCTGCGCTGGAAGTCTTGGAACGATTGCGCGACGATGACGCGACTCAGCGAGAACGCGGCCTGCCGGTTAGCGAACGTACTCGCAACGTTACCGCACCGACCGGACTTTTTCTCTTCTCGCTCATTCGATCTCTCCAGCCGGGTCTGATCGTGGAGATCGGCTCTTCGACCGGTTACTCGACGATCTGGCTGGCTCTGGCTGCACGCGAGTACGGTGGACGGATCGTCGGATCGGAAATTCTGCCGGAACGGGCGTCTCAGGCGAATGCTAATCTGGTTGAGGCAGGAGTTGCGGATACCGCAATCATCGAAACCGGGGATGGAAGCGAGATCGCCGCCCGGTTTGATTCAATCGACCTGGTCTTCCTCGATGCTGAGAAGGACGACTACCCACGTCACTTCGACAACGTGATCGAGCGCGTCCGGCCGGGTGGTGTGGTGCTAACCGACAACGTGACGTCGCACGATTGCGAGGATCTGCTCAGTCTGATCCGGCAGCGCGAAGACGTTGTGACGCAAACGATCCCGTTCGAGCGTGGACTTGAGTACACGGTCCGGCATCTCCGATAGCGTTGGCTCTCGAAGACTAGAGGCTCAAGCCAGTTTGCCAGAGGATCGCGCCGATAACGACTGCGCCGACGATATGGACCATTGCCAGGGGAATCGATCGGGCGTGAAGGTAACCTGCCCCGAGGATCGCCGCAACGGCACCGACAGGGTCGAGTCCTTTGGTAATCATTGCCATAACCAGTGGGAGTTCCGAACCGCCACGTGGTTTCACCAGACCGGCGACAACCGGCGCAATAATCAGTCTCCAGGGTGAATCGGCGGAGAGTAACGTCCAGAGTGGCTCAGTTGGCGTCATAACGATGATAGCTGCCCCGATTGCCGCACTGATCATGAATGGGAATACAAGGCCCTCAGCGTAACTTATAGCCCGTCTGAAGGTGCCTGACTCCTGTTCAGTTGGCTCGACATCCTGGCCGGTGCCCGTGCGGGCGATCAACCAGGATCTCAGCGCGGCAGCAGCAACCGGGAGTATCCCGAGCGGGATTGCCGCAACCGGTGCCACCAGTCGATATCCGGTCCATGTCTTTTCGGAGCGACCGAGCAGGGTGATCTTTGCCGAAGCGACCACGGCACCAAAAAGAATGAACGGCCCGATCTCGAGAAGATAATTCCCGATCTGCAGGCCCATTGCGGCAAAATCTGGCCAGGTCGGGAACATGAGCGAACCATTCCGAATCAGTTAGTGGGGGCAACGGAGGCCGCCCTTTAAACAGGAATGGCCCCCGGAATTTTGACGTGGCAGCGCGTTATCCGTAATGGATATGGACAAACGATCCGATATCCAGAAACTCCCAGAACCATTGGGCGTCACTGTAGAACAGTCCGACACAGCCGTTAGATGAGAATCGGCCATAGGCAGCTGGCGAGGACCAGTAGTTCTCGTGCATCGCGTATCCCCCAGCGCGGAAGTACTGGGTGTAGTGCACGTCTTCCAGATAGTAGTATTCCGGGTCGCCCTCAGGGATGCCGACCGTCGCCGAGTCCATGGTCTCGTTGAATACTCGCCGATTGATCTGATACTGCCCGACTGGAGTCCGGCCGTCACGTCCTGCTGTGATAATCGCGACGTAGACTGGCGTGTCGTTGCGGTAGCCAATCGCATAGAACGTGGTCAGGTTGATATCAACCCAGTTGCCCTCGAACACTTCCGGCGGAGCGGTTGGGACGAGAGGCTCCACGAAGATCGCGGTGATGAATCGGCCCTCACCGATCCGGAACCAGCGGGTGTCTTCAACCGTTTCGGCCTCGCCTTCGTCATCGGTAATCGTCTGCTCGATCGGGTCACCATCGACGACATCGTAGATAACCAGTGGGTGGCGCCGGAACGTGGTGCCGACCACCGCTGCCTGGACTGAAGGTTCCGCACGAATGTTGACGGAATCACCGGTGACCGCCCCGTAAAACAGACCTTCATCCGGGCGCAGGGCAGCTTGCCACTCAGGATCGTCCATGATCTGATCGAGCGCCGATGGCTCCGGTGTTGGAGTCGGCTCTGGTGTTGGCGTTGGTTCCGGCGTCGGAGTCGGTTCTGGCGTTGCCGTTGGCTCCGGCGTCGCCGTCGGTTCTGGCGTTGGAGTCGGTTCTGGCGTCGACGTTGGCTCCGGTTCGGGCGATGGCTCGTCTTCGGCTGGTTCGGTTGGATCCGCAGAGAGATCATCGTCGTCACTATCTTGACGCTCACTGGAGATACACGCCGCCAGTGCCGTACTTATCGCTGGCAACGCGAAGCCAAGTGCCACTCCTCGTCGCACCAGACTTCGACGCGACATCGACGCGCCAAGGGATGAATTGTTCTGGGTCCTTGCTGATGGTATTTCGTTTTCGTTTGACACGTAGCCCCCTCGTGCGTCTTGTTCGTATTCCCGTTCCCTACGTAACGTTTGACGGGCGAGCGCCCTGAAACGTTACATGGTTTCCTGTGTTGACGCTAATTAATTACCAATGCCGAGATGTGCCAGCTGCTGTTCGAGCTGCGAGCGAGTCAGTGTCCCACGCCAGACGTGCGCTACTGTCCCATCGCGATCGACCAGGATGCTGCGCGGAATCGACGTTGCCGAATACTCCTGGGAAACATCGAAGTCTTCGTCCAGCAGGAAGATCCAGCTGAACCCGCGATCGGTGACGAATTCCTCTACCAGTTCCTTCGGTTCACGCTGATCGACACCGAGTATCTCGAATCCTTCATCCCTGTGCTCGCGATAGACCGCTTCCATGTCAGGCATTTCAACACGACATGGCGGACACCACGTGGCCCAGAAATTGATCAGGACCACTTCTCCTCGATGATCGGATAGCGCCACCTGATTGCCTTCGAGATCGGGAAGGGTGAAATCTGGTGCTTCTCGCCCGACTTCGACATTTTGCCCGGATGAGGAATCGCCGCGTTCGTTGGACCATGCCCAGGCGAACAGCGCGATCGATCCGGCAAGTAGCAACAGGGCGATTGCTCCGAGGTTGCTCCCGCGCGACTCAGATTCCGGATTCTCCTCGGGATCCTCTGCTTGATCGAGCTCAGACGGATTCACATCTTCGGTTGCGGTGTCTGGTGACTGGTCCTGATGCTTGCTCAATTGCTCATCACCAATGATGCTGAATAGCGGTTAGATCGAGACTGGAAACCTGACCAACTCAGGCTATCGACATTCGGGATACACATGTCGACCTTTCCAGAGTACCATTGACCGAGGAAACGACAACCGAATATCTATTCCCAATCATACGAACCGTGTCGAATTTGTCACTAATGAGAACGCACATCGATCGTTTCAATTCCCGATAGCCGTCTGTTCGAGGCCGTCGCACCATCGTTTCACCGTTCATCACTGCACTACCGGGAGGTTGAGATGCCCAGTCATGAGAATCACCCGCCGCCGGAAAATCCATTCAAACCAGCGAGTCTTACGCCGGCTCACTTGCGGAACGATCCTGCTCGCGAAGTCGAGTCGAGCGCCGTCGATTCTTTCGATTACCCGATGATCAGCTACGATGATGCTTCGAACCCCGCGGAGCGGGTTTCCGAGCGCCGGTTCAACCTGACCCCGCTCAAAGAGGTTCGGCCGTTGCTTCGAGTTGAGATGAGCAAGAACATCAAGCTCACGCCGATCAGGGTCTCTCCCACACAGATGCAGGAACTGCGCGAGCGTCGGGCTGAGGCGCGGGAGATTGGCTGGACGATCGATTCGGCGGCGATACGTATCCAGTTCTGATCCGGACTACCAGGACAGTTCGAGAAACTCGCGGTCAAAGTACACCAGCGGGTCGTCGCTTTCTCCTGCCTGGATATTGACGATCTCCCCGATGAACAACGTATGATCACCGGCCGGGTGCTGTTCCCAGTGACGGCACTCGATCCACGAGACGCAGCCGTCGATCAAGGGGAGCCCCATCTGTCCGATCTTGTGGGGAACACCACCAAAGTCCGGTTCCGCCAGCGGCGTCTGTCCCGAGAATTGCTCGGCAAAGAACGTGTGCTCCCGGGCCAGGACGTTGATCACGAACCCGTCGGCATTGAGCAGACGATCATGACTGTTGATCTCTTTGAGAATGCTCACGTATGCGAGGGGTGGGTCGAGCGAGAGCGACCCAAAGGATGACACCGTCACCCCGTGAAATCCGGAATCGCTCCGACTGGTGATGACTGCCACGGCAGTCGGAATGCGGGCCATTACGTTTTTGAATACCTTCGTGTCAATCATCCTGTTACCTTGCGCATGCGCGAACGTTCCGATTTCTAACCGTACAGGTTTCCAAACCTTCTGACCAGAGAGCCTGAGCCGACGCTATGGGGTTGAGTCGAAGACATGCAAGCCGAACTGCTATCTGCGAGCGTACTCCATCGGAATTTGCCGCTGGTGGCTCCGTCATTCATCTGGATGGCGCCAGGGTCTTTTGTATAGAGACCGGGCGACCAGACAGCGCGTCGCCAGTCGTCTTTCTGCACGGAATCCCCACCTGGTCGTGGATCTGGCGGAACGTCATTCCCGCAATGCCTGAGAACCGGCGATCGATCGCGCTCGACCTTCCCGGGTTCGGGCTTTCCTCGCTGGATGCCGACAGGCCGTTCACCATTGCCACGATAACCGCTCTCATCGAGCAGGCAATCAACCAGTTGCTCGGATCTGAATCACGACCAGTGCTGGTCGCCCATGATTTCGGTGGCCTCGTTGCCAGCGAGTTGATCACCCGCAGCCCGGATCGCTATCCGAAGGTGGTTTTCACCAACACCAGCCTGCGTCCGACAGCATGGATTGGCTCGGGGTGGAGGATCGATCTGTTAACGCCATTGCGAATCCCCTGGATGGGGCAACTCTCGATGATTCTCGCCAGGCCCTGGATGCTGCGATTGGCGGCCAGCCAGTTTTTGGTCAATCCGGCTGATCCGGACTGGTTCGCTGGCTACTGGTATCCGTTCGAGCGCGGGTTCGGGCAATCGCTGGCTCGCTTCTATCAGTCGCGGCCGGTCTCGGCCGCTGACTTCGACCGCTGGCGTGCAGGTTTGCCGGGGTACAACGGTCAGTCGCTGCTAGTCTGGGGTCGGCGTGACCCTGCGTTTGGAATGTCGGATTTCAGCGACATCCGTCAGTTGCTGGGCGGCCCTGAGGTGCTGATGCTCGATAATGCCAGTCACTTTTTGATGGAAGACCAGCCAGGGGCTCTTGGGCGGCGAATCAGCGCGTTTCTCACCACGACTGACTGAACCGTGACGTCAGGACAGCACCTCGTCGATGACCGGGGTCGATTTCAGTCCATTCCCGGTGATATGAATCACCACCGTTGTGCCTTCCTCAACATCGCCCTGCTGCTTCATGATGCGAAACGCTGCGACACCGAGTGCGGCCGTCGGCTCAACATATACGCCCATGCTCCACAGCAGCATTGAGGCTGAGGTGAGTTCATCCTCGGACACTGCGACACCCGCTCCATCTGAATCGCCGAGCGCTTCGAGGATCTGCGCCGGCCGGGAAGGCAGGGCGATCTTCGTACCTTCGGCCATCGTTGTCTCTGCTGGCATCGACGTGATCGATGTGCCAGATTGCCAGGCCCGAACGATCGGGTGACATGCCTCGGGCTGCGCGGCGATCAGCCGTGGAATCGATGCTCCCGTTTCCCGAAACCCGTGCCATGCCCCGACGAATGAAGATCCGCCACCGGTCGGAACGATCACCGTATCCGGTTGTCGCCCGCCGAGCTGATAGTGAACCTCATGGGCCCAGGTCTTCACGCCTTCGACAAACACTGGATGCCAGTTGTGGCTGGCGTAGCTGGCGGAATCGTCGGACGCGGCTGCCGATTGCGCAGCGTGGGCGACGTCGTCCCGGCTACCCTCAACTGGAATCACGGCTGCGCCGTAGGCTCTGGCCTGCACGAGCTTACCGGGCGAGGCAGAGGCCGGGACATAGACCACACACTCGAGACCGGCTGCCGCAGCGAACGCGGACATCGCCGCCGCGGCGTTGCCCGATGAGTCGACGATGATTCGTTTCGCTCCAACAAGCTGAAGGTATTGGGCGAGCACCGCTGCCCCGCGGTCCTTGAACGAGCCGGTAGGGAGCAGGCTGTCGAGCTTCAGATGCACCAGAGCGCCATCGATTTCTACCGAAATCAGCGGCGTATCGCCCTCACCGAGCATCGTTCCACGATCCGGCGCGGGCACCGGAAGAACGCTTGCGCTGCGCCACAGGCCGTGGCCAGTCAGCGCGGGGCGATCCAGCTGCCCCGGCAACCCTTCTATTCTCAGTTCTCCTGAACACTGCGGGCATTGCCAAACGAGATGGTCTGCCGGGATAGTGGTGCCGCAGACGACACAGCTGAAATGCCAGGCAAACGACGGCCGCATCATGCTGGTCAGCCTCCCATTTCTTCGAATCGATCGACGACCATCTGCCCGATTACGAGCGAAGACGTCGCCGCTGGCGATGGAGCGTTTCGGACGTGCAGGATACCGTCGGACTCGCTGAAGATGAAATCGTCGACCAGCTGGCCATCGTCGCTGAGTGCCTGGGCGCGCACCCCAGACGGCCCCGGAACCAGATCTTCCATCCGGAGTTCCGGTACGTAGCGCTGCAGCGAGGCGAGGAAGCGTTTCTTGCTCAGATCCCGCAGCATCTCGTCGGCTCCGGTTCGCCAGTTATTGCGGGCGAACTTGAGAAAGCCGGTGAATCCTGCCATCTCACGGAGGTCGCCGAAGTTCACGTCTCTGAAGCGGTAGCCATCTCTGGCGAACGCCAGTACCGCGTTGGGGCCCAGCCAGATATCGCCATCGATTCTCGGGGTCAGATGGACTCCCAGAAATGGGAACCGCGGGTCCGGAACGGGATAGATATTGCTGCGAACGAGGTGGCGCCGATCGTGACGCAGGATGTAGTAATCGCCCCGGAACGGAACGATCCGCGGCTCTTGTGGCGCCCCAGTCAACCGGGCGACGCGGTCGGCCCAGAGTCCACCACATGTCACCACTCGCCTGGCCTGAATGTAGCCGCCACTTGTCTCGAGAATCGTGCCTTCGGGACGCTGGTGAAGCGCCAGCACCTCGTGATTGGTGAGAATCTGACCGGAGCTCTTTCTGATATCGCTTGCATAGGCACGGGCCACGTCACGGTAGTCGACGATGCCGGTATTCGGAGAGAGGAGCGCCTTGATGCCGGTTGCGTGGGGCTCGACCTCTTTGAGCTCGTCGGCATCGATGATCCGCAGGTCGCGGCAACCGTTGGCGTTTCCTCGTTCCAGAAGATCGTTGAGACGGGGGAGTTCTTCTTCTTCGGTTGCAATGATCACTTTGCCACAACGCTGATACGGGATCTCGCGTTCGTCGCAGAACTGCATCAACTGTGCGGCACCGGCAACGCACGCCTTCGCTTTGACGGAACCGGGTTTGTAATAGATGCCGGAATGGATGACGCCGCTGTTGTGGCCGGTCTGGTGCTGTGCGATATCGGACTCTTTGTCGAGAACGGCAAGGCGCGTCTGGGGCTGGCGTCGAAGGATCTCGCGGGCCACGGCAAGCCCGACAATCCCGGCACCGACCACGACCACGTCTCCGGACCACTGGATGTCGAAGGTCTGAGCTTTCGCTGGTGGCTGACTCACGTGTTTATTCCAATTCTCTCGGTTGAATGATCCCGGTGTCCTTTCAAGAGACTAGCATAGTAGTGGCGGTCTGTGGCGGTGAATCGTAGTCTCTTGACTGTCCTGCTGATTGGCCGCAGAGTTCCTGTTGAGGGTCACCTGTTCGCGAACTGAGGAATCAGCTTCTCGGTGTCGAAAGTCATCGTGGTCTATGCCGGCATGATTGGTCCTGGAATCGCGCTCGAACTGATCCGGCGCGGTGCAGAAGTGACGACGGGAATAATTGCTGATCTGATAGCGTCCAGAAGGAGTGAGCACGCGATCGCCTCGTTCCGGATCGACCGGTTCTGATAGCAAAGCAACGGACCGAATCATGCAATGTGGATTAATTGTGTGGGGCGGGACAACAAGCGATATGTTTTCACATGCTGTGAGAAGGGAGCCTCGATGCTTACCCTCGGGTACAAGGCGTCGGCTGAGCAATTTGCGCCACGCGAGATGCTGGATTTTGGAATTGCTGCCGAAGAGAACGGGTTCGATTCCGTTGTGGTCAGCGACCACTTTCAGCCATGGCGACACACAGGCGGACATTCGCCATTCTCATTCTCCTGGGTCGCTGCACTCGGCGAGCGAACCAGCCGGGTGAAACTCGGCACGAGCGTCGTCACCCCGACCTTCCGATATCATCCGTCGATCGTGGCTCAGGCAATGGGCACGATCGCCTGTCTGAATCCGGGCCGGGTATTTCTTGGCGTCGGTACTGGTGAATCGCTGAATGAAGTGCCGGCGACCGGTATGGAATGGCCTGCGTTCAAGGAGCGATTCGGACGGCTGCGCGAGAGCGTGGAGTTGATGAAGAAGCTCTGGAGCGAAGAGCGGGTCTACTGGGATGGCGAATACTTCACGACCGCTGGAGCCACCATCTACGATCGCCCGGACGAGCAGATTCCGATCTTCATCGCTGGTGGCGGACCCACAGCATCCCGCCTGGCTGGACGACTGGGAGATGGATTCATCTGCACGAGTGGTAAGGACCCGGCGCTCTACAGCGAAAAGCTGCTCCCCAGCGTTCGTGAGGGTGCTGACAAAGCCGGCCGGAACTACGACGACATCGAAAAGATGATCGAGATGAAAGTCTCATTCGACACCGATATGGATAAAGCGATGGAGGACACTCGTTACTGGGGTGCTCTGGCGCTGTCTCCTGAAGAAAAGACCGGTGTCGAAGATCCAATGGAGATGGAGAAGCTGGCCGATGCGCTGCCGGCTGAACGGGCTGCCAGTCGCTGGATCGTCTCTACGGATCCAGACGAGCATATCGAGAAACTCAAGCCGTATCTTGATCTGGGATTCCGGCATCTCGTCTTCCACGCGCCAGGTCCGGATCAGGAGCGGTTTATCAAGCTCTACGGTGAGAAGGTGCTCCCGAAGCTGCGCGATCTCGGATATTGATCGACGATTGTCCGAACACGTTGATCCGGTTGCCGCTGTGATGGTGTTCGGGTAGCATCCTCCCGGCAGGAATGAAACCGCGCACCCGCCATTCGGCGGGTGCTTTTTCTGGGAAGGAAGATGCCTGTGCGACTGACAAGCATCCCACGCGTGGATATCGCTCATCTCCCGACGCCACTCGAGCCGGCGCCCAATCTGAGCGCGGAACTCGGCGGGCCGGAGATCTGGATCAAGCGAGACGATCTCACCGGACTGGCGCTTGGGGGAAACAAAGCGCGAAAGCTGGAGTACCTGGTAGCAGATGCGCTGGCGCAGGACGCGACCGTACTGATGACGGCCGGGGCGCCACAATCGAACCACTGTCGTCAGACGGCTGCCGCAGCCCGGAAATCCGGATTGAAGGCCGTATTGATCTTCGCGCCGTATTCGAAGCATTACGGGTCGACCGACCCTGATCAGGCTCCGCAGGGCAACCTGCTGCTCGATAACATCATGGGAGCCAAGATCGAGTGGTACCAGGGCGACTGGCAGGATCGTCTGCGTTTCATGGATCAGGTAGCCGCCGACCTGCGTGACAAGGGCGAGCGACCCTATGTCATCCCTGGCGGAGGGTCCAACGCAATCGGAGCAACCGCCTACGTCAACGCGGTGTACGAGACGATTACTCAGCTGCGCGATAACTCAATGACCGCGACACACTGGTACACCACCAGCAGTACGTCCGGTGGAACACATGCCGGGCTGGCTCTGGGGGCGAAACTGGCGCATGCTCCATTCGCGGTGGTCGGCAGTGCCTGTGATCAGAATGCCGAGAAGACCCGCTCGGTGGTGCTTCCGCTGGCCAACGCTACTGCAGAGCATATCGGGAGTGATGTACGGCTCGTCGAGTCTGACATCGTTATCGACGATAACTACTATCTTCCAAGCTACGGGATTCCCAACGAGGGATGTCTCGAGGCGATCGAGATTGCGGCGCGCACTGAGGGCCTACTGCTCGATCCGGTATACACCGGCAAAACGATGTCGGCATTGATCGACCACATCCGTACCGGGAAACTGACCAGCAGCGATGTGGTGATTTTCCACCACACCGGCGGTACGCCAGCGCTTTTTGCTCAGGCAGATGGAATTGCCGGTTCGTTCAGTGGTCCCGACCTGGACTGACGAAATTCGGAGTCATGGCCTGCCGTTTGCGTCTGTAATCAGTCAGAAACGGCAGGCAGAATCCGCTCGGAGCACGCGATTAATGACAAGTAGTTTGCACTTCTTGCCGAGAATCCGTTAGTATTGGCGGAGTGACGTCCGTCGGAGACGGTTCGTTTAGTCCCCTAATTCGCAGTCTCATTGACTTGAGTTCGTTGCGCCAGGCGCAACCATTCGGGATTGATCACACTCTCGAAGACGAAGGTCGATGGAGATCGGTTGGGGACGATCAGCGGGTATCGGCTGGTTGGTTGGGTTCTTCCGATGAGTAGTGGTGGCGTTCAGCCGAGTTGCTCACCTGGCGAGTCTCACAGCCGGACCAACGTTGAGAGGGTGATAGTGATGTATCCTGCAAGCGCTGGACACAGTCCGACGGTTTTTTGAACTGAGTTACGACGATCCTCAGAGGATCGTCCTCATCGATGCCGGTTACTCGTGTCGACACCGGCGGATGCACTGAAAAACGGGCCATTGCCACGGCACCGGTTCAGTGTTTACCGACATCCAGAACGCTTCCCGCTAAGGAATCTCAGCCGGATTCACAGTTCGGCAAAGTTAGAGAGTAGCGGCTTCCTCGCTTCGAGGAGCACTATCGGATCCGAGCATTTCGGACTGATGGACGTTCGTCGGTAGGGGCCAGGGCGGCATCAGTGCCGCGAAATCGAGCATGGCTCGAAAGCACGAGAGGTTGTGAACTTCATCACAAGAACGTTTGTTGATGGGATCGACTCGCAGAGAGCGAGCGACCATCGCGGAGGAGGAATTTGAATGTCTCTGTTCAATAAGTTCGATGCAATGAGTATTGATTCAATGACGTCGGTGGCGCTTTCGCGCAGGCAGTTCGTGCGTCGTGCGGCCGCTCTGGGCCTCGCCACGCCGGCAATTGCTGGTCTGCTGGC
>REEK01000174.1 GCA_007695115.1 Sphaerobacteraceae bacterium | reverse complement strand
GCGTCGTCTTGCCGTGGTCGACGTGACCGATCGTCCCGATGTTTACGTGCGGCTTTGTCCGCTCAAATGTCTTCTTTGCCACGTACTTCTTCCTCCATTACGCTTCGGATTGCTCCGGACGCACCGGGCAAAACCAGAACTCCGCGACTCTCGCTTCGCGGCCACTGCCGCACCATCAAGACTTGTGCCATGTTGTCGATTGCCAGTCGGCATGTAAAAAGGCCTATCAAGATTGACAGGCCTGGTGGGGAGTGAGGGATTCGAACCCCCGAAGCATTACGCACCTGGTTTACAGCCAGGCCCCTTTGGCCGCTCGGGTAACTCCCCAAGACGCCGACTATGATACGTAGTCGCGCATCCTAACTTCTCAAGCCGACAGACACGATCTCGCCAGAACGGCGCTTATCGACATCAGCCAGAGTCTACTACGAGTGCGCTAACGCCGTGTACCCAATAATTGAAGTACAGGGTTCGCAGTAGCGGTCAACCTGAAGTTGACCTCAGAGAGTATAGCAAACCGACTGTCTCCATGCTAAGAATCAGACCAATCCCGTATACCGCTGCCTGAAAGAACCGCATTTCGTCCTCAGCGACCTCAGACGCTATACTCGACCGGGTCGAAAATCACGCCGCAGGACTCTGGCGTTTCCTGATTATCTGGAGGTGATGTGGGACAGCACTATCTGATTACCGGCGGGACCGGATTTCTCGGTGTTCGCTTGACTCGCTATTTGCTGTCGAAGGGACATACCGTCACGTCATACGATGTCGACGATTCGTTCTCCGAGGACGTCTTCAACCAGGTGACCACAATAACCGCAGACGTGCGAGACCGGAGCGCCCTTGACGACGCGCTCAAGAATGTCGACATTGTCATCCATGCGGCTGCCGCACTTCCGCTCTATACCCGCGACGAGATCCTGACGACGACTATTGATGGAACCCGCAACGTTCTCGAAGCGGCGCTGGCCCACAACATCGAACGCGTGGTGTACGTCTCGTCGACCGCTGTCTACGGCATTCCGGATCATCATCCTTTGATGGAAACCGATCAACTCGTTGGCGTCGGCCCCTACGGTGAAGCGAAAATCGAAGCAGAGGCGATCTGCGAGCAGTATCGACAGGGTGATCTGACGATTCCTGTGCTGAGACCGAAATCATTCATCGGCCCGGAGCGACTCGGCGTCTTCGCCCTTCTCTATGACTGGGCGATCAGTGGCAAGAACTTCCCGATCCTCGGTTCAGGCAACAACCGCTACCAGTTGCTCGATGTCGACGACCTGTGCGAGGCAATCTATCTCGCCGCCAACGGTGAGCGCGACGTCGTGAACGACACCTTCAATATCGGAGCCCGGGAGTTCGGGACGATCCGGGACGATTACCAGGCAGTGCTGGACGAGGCAGGATACGGTAAGCGGATCATCGGGTTGCCGGCAGCGCCCGTCATCACGATGCTGAGAGTCCTGGAGAAGCTGAAGCTCTCACCGCTCTACGCCTGGGTCTATGAGACGGCAGGGAAAGATTCCTTCGTCTCGATCGAGAAAGCCGAACGCGTTCTCGGATACGACCCGCAATACTCCAACAAAGACGCGCTAATCCGGAACTACATCTGGTACGTCAACAACCGCGAGGAACTCGAGAAGAAATCCGGCGTGACACACAGAGTCCCGTGGAGTCAGGGAATCCTGAAACTCGCCAAGTTGTTCTTCTAGGGCGATGCGCGGCCACCTGCGTCACGAGCTAGTGCAGGTCCAGGCGCCGCTGACATTAATTTCGGACGAGCCTTCTTCGGCAACGAGTGTCGCCTCAACGGTACCGGAGACCTCGTCGGCATTGACCACGACGAGACCCCCCTGATCCAGCGTCGAGCCCCAGCCTTCATCGGCATTGTTGCTGAATGTAACGGATGTGTCATCGAAGGACACGGTGCCATCGGCGAGGAGTGATTGACCAACCTCGTACTGTCCGGGACCGTCGTAAGCCGGGATTGAAATCTTGAACATCCAGGTTACGTCTTGATCTTCGTCGTACAGAGATGTGAATAGCTCCAACCCGTCGCCACTGGCACCATCACCGCACGATCCCTCGTCGTTGATCTCCCCTGAATGGGCTCCGGTGTAGATGATTGACGTTGAACCGTTGCCTGAGTTATCAGCTTCCGAATTGTCAGAGTCTGCAGGCTCCCCGGTGGCTGCAGCCGTCACGGGACTCGTGCTCGCGGGCTCCGCGCTTACGCTCTCGGCATCGTCGTCACCACCGCACCCGGCAAGAACCACGGCAAGCATCAGGATCGAGATCCAGCGCATCACGCCTCCATTGTGAGAGTTGATCGAAATATCCGCGCTACACGGTGCAACGCATTGACAAGCCAGGGGCAAGTTGGCCGATCGGGGCTTCTGAATTGCTAAACACTGTCAGGATCAAACCGTTAGCACGCAAGTCGGAGCACGGCGTTCGCTCATCCCCTTTCGGTTGCAACAGCCAGACAGGGAATTGCGCAGATCCTCATGCCCGCAAAGGCGAGGGAATCCTTGACGGAGCGTGCCCCGTCAGCGAGATCGTAGATGAGATCCACGAACTTCTCCCCACAGACCGATCAATGTTGTCTCGAGATTCCGCGGTCACCTGGTTGAATTTGCACGTCCCGTCGCTATGAGATCAGTGTCGCGATCAACCGTTAGTATTCACTGAGGGTTGGCCAGCGCTGATCAGGACTCCTGATTCTCGTCGGATCGGGTGCGCCGCTGTTCTCGTTCATGCCTGATCCAGACAGGCACAATGAACAGCAGAAAAAACAGTCCGATGATCGGCAGGATGAATATTCCTCCTCGAGCACCGATCGCGAGCATCAGGAGGAGCAGTCCAACCACCGGTAGCATGAACCAGACGGCGATCTGCGTGCGATCAGGTTCCATAACGTTCCTCGATTCCTGAGATCAATGAAATTCGCGAGAGAAACCGAGCGATTGTGTTGTTGCTCTTGAACGGATAGCGGCAAGTTTCGTGCCGGGTTCGACACCGATTGCCAGCCAGTCGCAACTAGTCATTGTCCGTGACTGTTTTCTCATCCTCCCGGACCAGAACGACTAGAGACAGCTCAGACGCGAGCAGTGCCGATACACTTCACCGCCCGATCAGGGTGCGCTAATGATCGTGTTTTGTTGGATGCTCCGAACCAGGATGAGAACCTTGCTCGCCTACGGTGCCTGAATCCCGAGCAGGTATCGGCGTGGGTAGAGGGGACAGAAAACCCCTACCATTGGTTGGTAGAGGTTCCATGTTGCCAGTTGAATGGAATTTCAGTGGAGCCGACGGTGGGACTCGAACCCGCAACCTGCTGTTTACAAAACAGCTGCTCTGCCAATTGAGCTACGCCGGCGCGCAAATCAATTACAGAGTATAGAAATCGGAGCCGGCGCTGTCAACGCGCCCGGCGAGGTGTGTCAGAATTCAATGGCAAACTGAATTCTCGTCTTGCCTATTGGATCTCACTCGATTTCACATCGGAAGTAGCACAGATGGACACCAACAGGCCTCCCCGAGTTCTCCGCCGAGCCCTCTACAGCGTTGCTGGAGCGGCAGGTATCGCGGCAATTGGAACCGTAGGAATCTCCGCCTATCTCACGTCACGAATTTCGGCGCCGCGCCGTTCCCGACGTCCGGCCCACTACACGTTTACTCCATGGGAGTTTCAGATTCCGTATCGCGAACTGATGATTCCGGTCGACGGAAGCGAGATTTCAGCCTGGCACCTTGCTCAGGATGACCCGACAGCTCCCTGTATTCTGGTGCTCACCGGATTCGCCAGCCATAAAGCCGAACTCCTGGGCATCAGCTCCAACCTGCACCGGGACGGCTTCCAGATCCTGCTGGTCGATTTCCGAGGCAGCGGACGTTCACCCGGCGAAATGGTGACAATGGGCCACAACGAGACCATCGACGCCCAGGCCGCCGTCGACTGGATCAGCACCGAGCTACCCGAAGCACCGATCGGCGTGCTGGGGTACTCGATGGGTGGTTCGGTGGCATTGATGCTCACGGCATCGAATCCGCAGATCGGCGCGATAGTGTCCGACAGCGCCTTTGCCACCCAGCGTGAAATTCTGCGCCATCACACTCGTCGAAGAACTCGACTCTGGCCGACACCGATTCTGGCAGCAGCCGATCCGCTGCTGCGCAAGAAGCACGGCCACCGTATCGACGATTTCTCCCCTGCCCTGTCGGTTGGACACATAGCACCGAGACCGTTCTTGCAGATCCATCCGAAGGATGATCAGGTCGTGCCATTCTCCCAGGCAATGACGATCCGAGACCGCGCCGGAGAAGGTTTCGAATCCTGGTATCTGGAGGAGGCCGGACATTGCGGAGCGTACTTCGCCGATCGCCCCGGATACTGCAAGCGAATCAGTGAGTTCTTCAGCAGATCGTTGCGCTAGACAACGAAACCCGGGCGGCTTATGGAGCCTTCCGGGTTTCGTTTCAGCTATCGAAGTCGCGTCAGTCTGCGTTCTGAACGGTTACTTCTTCATCTCGGCGATGATGGCATCAGCCATCTCCGAGGTCTTGGCCGCCTTGGACTGGTCGCGATCGGCACGAAGATCGTAGGTCACGTTCTTGCCCTCGGCAATGACCTTCGAAACCGCATCATCGACCGACTGCGCGGCATCAAATTCCTTCAGATGTCGCAGCATCATGACGCCACTGAGAATCATCGCCGTCGGGTTGGCGACATTCTTCCCGGCGTGGCTCGGGGCGCTGCCATGAATCGCCTCGAATACGGCACCCTTTTCACCGATGTTCGCGCTCGGGGCGACACCGAGACCGCCGATCATACCGGAGGTCAGATCACTCACGATATCGCCATACAGGTTCGGCATCACCAGAACGTCGTACTGGTCAGGCTTCTGCATCAGCTGCATACACATGTTGTCGACGATGCGATCGTTGAACTCGACATCCGGGTACTCGCTGGCGACCGATTTCGACACTTCGAGGAAGAGGCCGTCGGTGTGCTTCATGATGTTTGCCTTGTGGACAGACGTCACGAGCTTGCGGCCGTTCTCCTTAGCGTAATCGAACGCAAACTTGACGATCCGGCGGGAGTTCTCCGGTGTGATCGCCTTGATCGTCAGCGCGGCTGACTCCGAGACCTGCTTGGTTGAACGCTTGTTGATCTCGGCGATAATCTCCGCGGTGTCTTCGCCACCCTGCTCGAACTCAACGCCCGCGTAGAGATCCTCCATGTTCTCTCGAACGATGACGAGATCCACGTTGTCGAAGGTGCTCTGGACACCCTGATAGGTGCGAGATGGGCGCAGGTTTGCGTAGAGGTTCAGCTCATGCCGAAGCGCCACGTTGACACTGCGGAAGCCTTCACCAATCGGCGTCGTCAGCGGTCCCTTGAGGGCGATACCGTTCTTGCGAATCGAATCCAGAACCGACGCCGGCAGCACGTCGCCATGTTTCTCGAGAGCAGTAACGCCAGCTTCCTGAATGTCCCAGTTGAACTGCAATCCGGTCGCTTCAAGAACACGTCTCGCTGCGCCGGAAACCTCAGTACCGATCCCGTCACCGGGAATCAGTGTCACATCGTAGGCCATAAATCGATCTCCTCTATCTGTTGTTGAATTCAGTGTCAGCCAGCCTCTGCTGTCTGTCCGCTTGTGTCAATTTCATGCACACCTCATTGGGATCGTCAAGTGGGCGACACGGCTCCGAGTCTTCGAAACCGAACTTTCTAGCCGTTTTGATTGATCCGAGATTCTGGCGATCGATCAACACGTAGACCTGTTCCACCCCAAGCTCCTCGAAACAGAGAGCCAGTAGTGGCTCGATCGCCTCAGTGGCGTACCCCTGTCCCCAGAATTCCTTCCAGACATCATACCCGAGCTCAACCTGGCGTCGATCTCTATCCAGGTGATGATAGCCGCAGGTTCCGATAAACGCGCCAGTCTCTCGATGAATCATCGCATAGCGCAAGTAGGGATCGTGCTCCGGATGCTGGAAGAACTTGATCGTTTCGGCCGCAGTACGCCGATCCATCGGGGGTTCGCTGAAGTACCGACACATCTCCGGATCGGAGAACTGCCTGTGCACGTGATCGAGATCTTCGTCTTGCAGTGTCCGGAACAGAAGCCTCTTCGTTGTGAACGTCTTCCCGATTCGCGACACTTCCTGCTCCAGATTCTCGTCAGCTCACAGCTTCAGTCGTCAATGGAACCACGTCCTGGCCTGTGGGCATTCGCCGACTGACGCCCGTAGAATGATGAAAGACATCGGCGACGAACAGCAGGGGGAATTCCGGTGCGTTCGATCCGGGAGCGACTCAATTCAATGCAGCCGGAGACGCAGTCGCGTACTACTCCTCCGCGCTCGACTAACGGGATCGACCTCATCGTCCCCGGATCCGAACTTGTCACCACCCGAGGATCTCACTTCGTTGTCGAACAGAGAATAACCGATCCGACCGACGGTGGCCTGTCCTCGGTCGAGCGCACCCTCCCGACGATTCTCGGAACAGGCGCTGATGATACGCAGGCCATCGATCCATCGGAGATCCTGTTTCTCGACACGGAAACGACAGGCCTTGATCGCGGAACCGGGACGCACGTGTTTCTGGTCGGTCTCGGATACTACGATGGTTCGAACTTCATCGTGGAGCAACATTTCCTTCGAGGGCTTCACGAAGAGCCGAGCATGCTGGAGTCGGTTCTCGAACGAATCAATCGTTCCCGGTTGCTGGTTACCTACAATGGCCGGGGGTTCGACTGGCCGATGATCGCTGGACGGCTGATTCTGCACGGCCATCGGGATTTCAACCAGCCGATGCACTGGGATCTCTTGACGTCAACCAGGCGAATCTGGCGCAACCGCCTGCAGGATTGCTCACTGGGCAACATCGAGCGCGAGATTCTCGGCGTCCAGAGATTTGGAGACGTGCCCGGATACATGATCCCGGACCTCTACTTCGCCTATCTGAGGAACCAGGATGCCGCGCCACTCCGGCCCGTGTTCAGTCACAACCGGGAGGACATCGTTTCCCTCGCACGACTGGCTGATCAGCTCATATTTGCCCACGAAGCGCCGCATCTCGCACTCAGCCACCCGATCGACCAGGTTTCATTCGGGCTCTCCAGGCTGAATCATGGCTTCATCGACGAGGCGCTGGAGCTCATCTGTCCGTTGCTGGAATCTCCCGCCATCTCGTCGGACCTGCGATTTCGAGCATCACGCTCCGCGGCCGATCATTTGAAGCGGCGGGCCAGATTTGATGAGGCGATGGCGCTCTGGGATCAGATGTCAGAGCTCACTGGATCAGCGAGTGCGGAAACCGCGCTCTATCCATTGATCGAACTTGCAAAAGTGTGTGAACACCGGCAGAAGGATTATCGACGTGCGCTCCAGTATGTCGAGCGGGCACGAAACCTCGTCGAACTCCATGACTGGAATCAGGAACGCCCGGCGATCGTCCATCGATACGCTCGGTTGATGCGCCGGCTGGAGCGAGCCAAATCCCGAAAACAGGACAGGTAAGGTAACAGATGATCGACGGACCGGTAGTGCTGGTGATTCTCGATGGTTGGGGAAACGCGCCCGATGGGCCGGGCAACGCGATCTCGACTGCCAGAACTCCGAATATGGACCGCTACCTCACTGAGTATCCCCGAACGAACCTGGACTGCTCAGGCGAGGACGTCGGGTTGCCTGATAGTCAAATGGGTAACTCTGAAGTCGGGCACCTGAACATCGGCGCCGGGTTCGTGGTGTATCAGTCAATCACGCGAATCGATCTCGCCATCCGGGACGGTTCATTCGCTGAATCGACCGTGCTAAGCAGGATCGTCGAGCACACCCGATCGAACGGGAGCACGGTCCATCTGGTCGGACTGGTCGGAGATGGTGGCGTCCACGCGCACCATCGTCACTGGCGTGGCTTGCTCGATTATTTCGCCAGTCAGTCAACAAAAGACGTCGTGGCCCACGCGATCATGGATGGCCGGGACACCGAGCCAACGTCCGGGATCGCCTTCATGCAGTCGCTCCTGAACGACATGAACGAGTTCGGTGTGGGACGTATAGCGACCGTATCCGGGCGATACTACGCCATGGATCGCGACAAACGATGGGATCGAACGAAACTTGCCTACGACGCGATCGTTCACGGCTCAGCTCGCAGTATGGAAGACCCATGCAACGCCATTCAGGCGTCATACGATGCGGGCGTCACCGACGAGTTTCTCGAGCCTGTCGTTGTCGGCGAGGAATCCACACCGATCAAAGACGGTGACGCAATCGTATTCGTGAACTTCCGGGCCGATCGTATGAGGCAAATCGTCGCGGCGATTGCCGATGATGAGTTCGATGGGTTCGACCGTGCTGATCGACCGAAGAACGTCGAGATCGCTACGATGACGCAATACGAGCGCAGCCTGCCAGTGCAGGTGATTTTCCCACCCGAAGATGTCGAGTATCCGCTGGCGAGGGTCATCAGCGAGGCTGGACTGGCACAGTTCCATATCGCCGAGACGGAGAAATATGCTCACGTCACCTACTTCATCAACGGCGGCCGAGAGGAGCCATTCGACGGCGAGGATCGGGAAATGGTGCAGTCCCCCGACGTGCCAACTTATGATCATCAACCAGAGATGAGCGCGCCGGAAGTGACAGAGAAAGCGGTGAAGGCGATCTCGTCCGGCAGATACCGATTCGTGGTTATCAACTACGCCAACGGGGATATGGTTGGTCACACGGGCGATTTCGATGCGGCTGTCAAAGCGATTGAAACGGTCGATCACTGCCTCGGCGAGATCGTCGAAGCCACGCTCGCTGCCGATGGAGCCGTGATCGCCACCGCAGACCACGGCAACGCTGAGGAAATGGTGATACCCGGCACCGACGATGTCTGGACAGCGCACACGCTGAACACCGTCCCACTGGTGCTCGTCTCCGGAGAAGATTCGGACGTTCGAAATGCGGAACTGCTCAGCGAGGGCCGATTGGCGGACATCGCCCCGACGGTTCTAAAGCTCATCGGCGTCGACCCGGTTCCAGCGATGACTGGAACCCCACTGGTTCGCGAATAGTTGCCACTCAACACGCGAGAGGGTGCGGCCGATGTGCCGCACCCTTTGTTCGTTACCTGACTCAGATAGATATCGAAAGCTACTTGGCGAGCAGTGGCAGTGCCGAACGGCCGGCATAGGCCGCCTGTTCACCGAGCGCTTCCTCGATTCGCAGCAACTGGTTGTACTTCTCGACACGATCCATCCGCGATGGCGCGCCGGTCTTGATCTGCCCGGCGTTCGTGGCCACCACCAGGTCGGCGATGAACGAATCAGCGGTCTCTCCACTGCGATGCGAGATCACCGATGTCCAGCCCGCACGATGCGCCATGTCAATCGCCGCGAATGACTCGGTCAACGTCCCGATCTGATTCACCTTGATCAGAATCGAGTTGCAGGACTCCTCTTCGATCCCACGTGCGAGTCGTTCGGTGTTGGTCACCAGCAGATCGTCGCCGACCAGCTGGACCTTATCGCCCATGCGCTCGTTCAGCTTCTTCCAGGTGGCCCAGTCTTCCTCGTCGAGTCCATCCTCGAGTGAAGCGATCGGATACTTCTCGCACAGGTTTACCCAGAAGTCGATCATCTCGTCGGGTGTGAGAGTCTGCGCCTCGCCTTCGAGTTCATATTTGCCCTTTTCAAACAACTCGGATGCTGCCGGATCGAGCGCCAGCACGATGTCGTCACCGAGCTTGTAGCCTGCCTTCTTGACAGCCTCGACGATGTACTCCAGCGCATCGGTGTTGCTATCGAGACTCGGCGCATAGCCACCCTCGTCGCCGACTGAGCTCGAGAATCCGTGCTTCGCCAGGACGCCTTTCAAGGCGTGATAGATCTCGGTACCCCAGCGAACCCCTTCTCGAAAGCTGGAAGCCCCGACCGGCATTACCATGAACTCCTGCATATCCACGCTGGAGCCTTCAGCGTGCTTGCCACCGTTGAGAATGTTCATCATCGGCACTGGCAGCACATGCGCCTGTGGGCCACCCAGGTAGCGATAGAGCGGCAGGTTGCTGGCCGCAGCTGCAGCCCGAGCAACCGCGAGCGATACGCCAAGAATCGCGTTAGCTCCGAGCTTCTTCTTGTTGGGAGTGCCGTCGAGTTCGATCATCGTCATGTCGATGGCGCGCTGGTCCTGCGCATCAAGCCCGACTACCGCATCAGCGATCTTCTCGTTGATGTTATCGACCGCAGTCTCGACGCCCTTGCCGCCGTACCGCTTGCCACCGTCGCGAAGCTCAACTGCTTCGAACTGACCGGTCGAGGCACCCGATGGCACCGCCGCTCGTCCGGAATCGCCCGATTCCAGAACAACGTCCACTTCGACGGTCGGATTTCCCCGGGAATCGAGAATCTCTCTACCATGTATCGCAATAATCGTCGTATCGAACATCCAGGCGTTCCCTTCCTGATCAAATATCAATGCACGCATCACGTTCAGTCGCTTTGGGTGCATTATAACGGTGATCGAAAGATAACACCGTTCCCATCAATTGCCGCCGCTTCGATCGATTCGCTATACTGCCTGCGGAAATTGAAGATCTGCAGCAGCGATGACGGAGAGCAGTACCCGGGAATCGTCCGCAACAGGGAGAGCGCGTCACAGACTGAGAACCCGCTCGAACGACGATCCGGAGAATTCACTCCCGAGCTTGACGGCGAACGATCGATTTCGATCCAGTAGTCGCACATGGTTCGCTCCCCTTTATCGGAGCCGCCAGAACCGGGCTATACAGCTCGAATCCTGGCACTGAGATGATCGCCACCGGCGATCAATCAGGGTGGTACCGCGTGGAAACACCTCGCCCCTGTGGCGGGGTTTTGTCTGTTAAGAACCCGATTTATCCATTCAGAGCGGAGAAACAGTCGATGAGTGATGAACTGGAACGCCTGAAGCGTGAGGCGACCGACAAACTGGAGAGCATTAGCACCGAAGACGACCTTGCCACCTGGTACCGGAGCTACCTGGGACGCCAGGGTGAAGTGACCAGTGCAATGAAGGGCATCAGTCAGCGCCCGGCAGAGGAGCGTCCGGCGTTCGGTCAGGCAGTCAACGCATTGCGAAACGAACTGCAAGAGGCGTTCGACGCTCGTCAGGACAACATTCTCGCGGCATCACTTCGCAAACGACTGAACGACGAGGCGATCGATGTCACGCTGCCTGGTCGCCTTCCTCAGGCAGGAAATCTCCACCCGGTCACGAAGATGATCAGGGACATCACTCGCGTATTCGGACTGATGGGTTTCCAGACGGTCGAGGGGCCCGAGGTAGAAGACGCCTACTACGCCTTCGACGCTCTGAACATTCCACAGGATCACCCGGCTCGTGATGTCTGGGACACCATCTTCATCGAGTCAGATCAGCGCGAGATCGTGCTCCGACCGCACACATCCCCAATGCAGATCCGGACAATGGAGCAGGTGGAACCACCGGTTCGCGTTGTCGTTCCAGGTCGGTGCTATCGATACGAGGCACTTGATGCGACACACGAGTGGCACTTTCACCAGATCGAGGGGCTGGCCGTCGATACCAACATCACCATGACTGACCTCAAAGGCACGCTAGCCGAATTCGCCCGTCAGATCTTCGGGCAGGAACGCAAGGTCCGGTTCCGCTGTGACTACTTCCCCTTCGTTGAGCCAGGCGTCGATTTCGCTATCGACTGCATGTTCTGCGAAGGATCCGGTTGCCGGGTATGCAGCAAGACCGGCTGGATCGAACTGCTCGGTGCAGGAATGGTTCACCCCAACGTGCTGCGGCATGTCGGCTACGATCCCGATGTCTACACCGGCTGGGCCTTCGGCATGGGAATCGAGCGCATCGTCATGTTGAAGTACGGCATCGAAGACATCCGACACTTTTACCAGGGCGATCTCCGTTTCCTCAGCCAGTTCAATCGTGTACTCGCCTGAGCATCGCCTGATGATGACCCGACGACCGTTGTTGTAGGAAGAGGAACGCGAAACCTATGAAAGTACCTGTGAGCTGGCTGAACGACCTCGTTGCGTCTGGCATGGATTCCGCCGAGATCGCGCAGCGACTGACGATGGCGGGGCTGGAAGCCGAAGGCATCGAGCAGATCGGGATCGACTGGGAGAAAGTCTTCGTTGGGTCGGTCGAGCGCGTCGAACAGCACCCGGATGCGGATCGTCTGGTTCTGGCCACCGTTCGGGCTGGCGACGACGAACAGACCGTGGTTACCGGCGCCCCCAACATTGCGGCCGGGCAGCGCGTCGCGCTGGCGCTCCTCGGTGCCCGGCTGATCGATCCCTACTCCGAAGAACTGAAGATGATGACGCTGAAGGCCAATAAGATCCGCGGGGTGCGCTCCGAAGGTATGGTCTGCTCCGAGAAAGAACTGGGGATCTCTAGCGAGCACGAAGGAATCATGGTGCTCGACCCCGATGCACCAGTTGGCACACCACTCCGGGACTATCTGGGCGATGACGTGATCGAGTTCGAGATCACACCGAATCTGGTTCACGCGTTTTCCATGATCGGCATCGCCCGGGAGCTCGGCGCACTCGCCGATCAGCCGGTGACCTTTCCAGCACTCGCCGACCTCTCCGCCGGCACCGAGAAGCCAGACCTCGTGCAGATTGACGCACCGGATCTCTGCTTCCGCTATGTCGGGGTCGTCATCGAGAACGTCAACGTTGAGCCATCACCAACCTGGATGCAACGACGGCTCAATGCGGCGGGAGTCCGGCCGATCAACAACATCGTCGACATCACGAATTATGTCATGCTGGAATGGGGCCAACCGCTTCACGCTTTCGACCGGAACGATCTCTCCGAGGGTCGTATCATCGTCCGCCGCGCCAACGAAGGTGAAACGATGGAGACACTGGATCATATCGAGCGATCGCTGACCTCGGAAGATCTGGTCATCGCTGACGCAGAACGACCGGTGGCGATCGCCGGAGTTATGGGCGGTGTCGATTCAGAGATCTCGGATGACACAACCACCTTGCTGCTTGAATCAGCGTCGTTCAACATGGTCGGTATCCGGCAGACAGCACGCTCGCAGCGACTCAGGACTGAAGCATCCGCGCGATTCGAGCGAGGGCTCGATCCGAACCTCGCGATGACGGCCGCCCAGCGAGCAACCGCTCTGATTCTTGAACTCTGTCCCGAAGCTAGGATCACGGAGATCGCTGACCAGTACCCGGCTCCACGCGATCAGAAATCCGTGACCATGCCCCGAACTGAGATCAAACGGCTGCTCGGTGTCGATTACCCTGATGACGTGGTACTGGGCGTCCTGCAGCGTCTGGATCTTGCCCCGGAGATCGTAGACGAAAACGGGGCACCAGCGATTCGGGTACAGGTTCCGACCTACCGGAACGACATCAACCTGAAGGCCGACGTCGTCGAAGAAGTCGCCCGGATCATCGGCTATGAATCGCTCCCGGAGACGCTTCCGGTCGGGAAGACCGCACCGGTCACCATCGATCCCGTGCTCGAGTTTGTTCGCGGCGTTCAGGACAGTCTCACTGCCGCCGGAATGAACGAGGTGATCACTTACCCGATGCTCGACGACAACGAGCTCGCGCTGCTCAACCCGGACGAAGAGGCGATACCCACACGCGTCGGTCTGGCCGAGAAACCGGCAATTCCGTTCGTGAAGGCATTGAATCCGCTGCGCAGCGAGTGGCAGCAGATGCGGCCGACGCTGATGCCAGCGATTCTTCGCAATGTCAGCGAGAACCTCAAGTACAACGAACTGGTGTCTGTCTTCGAGACAGGACGGGTCTACCTGCCGGAAGGGATCGACGAACTCCCGAACGAGCGCCGGACGCTCTGTCTGGCCATCGCCGGAAAATACAGTTCCGCCGATCTCTACGAATCACCGCGGGAAGCGAACTTCTTCGATCTGTCTGGAGCGCTCTCACACCTGTTCGCTGAGATTGGTGCCAGCAACGTCGACATCCGGCAGGCATCTCATCCGTCACTGCATCCCGGCCGGGCGGCAGAGATCGTGGTGAAGAACCAGGTCATCGGCGTCGCCGGAGAGGTTCACCCGCTGGTTGTTGAGCGATTCGAGATCGACCGGAGCACCCGCGTATCGATCGCCGAAATCGACATCCCGCTGCTGATGGAACTCGGCCTGGAGCGATTCGCCTATCGTCCGGTTTCCCGCTTCCAGCCAGTCCAGCAGGACTTTGCCATCGTCGTTGAAGAGGCAACCCCGTCAGGCGACGTCCAGAAGGTGCTGGAAGATGCCACGCAACCGCTGGCGACCTCGGTGCGGCTCTTCGACGTCTATCGAGGGGAATCGGTCGGCGAGGGCAACAAGAGTCTCGCGTTCCGGGTGACGCTGGCCGCGCCGGATCGCGCGATGAGAGACAAAGATCTGGACAAACTGCGGAAGCGTGTCGAGAAGCAGTTGAAGCAGCAGGTCTCCGGTACGTTGCGATCCTAGCAACGAAGTGGCGAAGACCGGGAGAGTCGGCTTTGACTCTCCCGGTAGTCAATCAGGACGGTTTTCGACCGCTCATCTGGGACGAAACGATGACCGCAATCCCTGCCCCGATCAGCACGATCGGCACGATGAAGCTCCATGTCAGCGAGAGAACATCGAACTCGTTGAGCAGGACCAGCGATCCGATCAGCACGAACACCACACCGAAGCTGATGTTTCCGGTCACATCGGCATTACTCGTCATTGCCGTACCTCCAGCGCTCCCAAGCCAAGCTGAACATCGAGATTCACCACCACGTCAGCCTGCTCGATATCGTCACTCTCCCAGACACCATCCTGCCCGAAACCGGATCGATTCTGATCAAGAACCTGAGCATCACCCAATCCAACGCTCCACTCGATCCTGTATGCGGCATTGTCGGGTAGAATGATCTCCAGATCTCCGGTTCCATGGCGGATTTCGATATCCGTCTCGCCCTCTGGGAAGGTCAATCCGGTCAGGTCAATCTCCTGACTTCCGACCGACAGCGAGTACTCACTCTGAAGTTCAGACATCGTTGTCGGGGAGATCTGCTCGTCCCCGATGCTTCCTTCGAACGACGGCCAGCTTGCCAGCGAACCCAGCAAGACCACCCCACTGAGAATGATCCCCAGAAAGATCATCCCGCCATGCGAATCCTGACGAGCTGCGACAATCAAGAGCACGCCGATGATCACCAGCATTACCGAACCGACGATCGCCCAGGTCACCGACATGACACCCGAGACATCGAGCAACCAGAGTAGTCCAAGCGAGACCAGAATCAGGCCGAACAGAATCGTGGCCGGTGATACCCCACTGGATTGTCGCTCGTTGTATTCCCCGCTCTCGTAAACATTCTGACTCATGGCTATTCTCCTCGTCGCAGTCCCCGCCAGACAATGAACGCACCGATCAGAACCAGCGCTCCGCCGCCGATGATGCGTGGATCGAACCAGTCGATAAATCGTTCGATCAGAATCAACGCTCCAATGACGATCAACAGACTTCCAACGATGGTTGCCGCTGTTTGTCGATTGATCGGTCGCGACGAGGCATCACGTTGCTCGTCCTGAACACTGTTGAACTCCGGAATAATGATCCAGGACAGTACGTAGAAGATAATCCCGGCGCCACCCGGAATGAGCAGCGCCAAAAAGGCGATCCGGAACAGGACCGGATCGGTGTCTACATATCGACCGAGTCCCCCGCAGACACCACCGATGACCCGGTTCTGTTTGCTGCGACGAAGTTGACGGCGGCGAGACATCTCCGGATGTGACTCGGCTCCTGGTCCCCGGCCTCCTCCATGCGGCGCCTCCGAATACTGTGCAACCTGCTCTTCAGGCATAGCGGGCTGGCTCATGCTGCACCCCATTCATAATGGCGCACTCGGCCCCGCAGGCACAGATCGGGATGTGCGCACTGACATCAGTCTACCGGTCAATTGTAAAACCTCGGGGTAACCATCTGTTCGTTCGTAACAGAGTTGTGTCAAATGCCATGAATTGGAGTCCGGGCAGCTAGTCCAACGGCGCGCTAACAGTCTCGGAGCCGCGCAGGCGTATGTTAAACTCTGCCGGGATGTCGACGCGGTCGGCCCGACCCTATTGGCCGATCCATACCCTCCAGGGACAGAACACCGTGAACGAAACCTCTTTCCGATTCGAGTCATGGCGCGCGCCCGTCGATCGATTGCGTGGAATGGCGGATGCCGATCCGGCAACGCTGCGCACCCGCCAATCGGTACAGCATCGACTGCAGGAAACCTTTTCGAGTCATGGGTATCAGACTGTCGACACACCAGTGCTGGAGCATACCGAGCTCTTTCTCCGAAAATCCGGAGGAGAGCGCGTTGCTCAGATGTACGCCTTCAATTTCCGGGACCGGGAGATCTCACTTCGCCCGGAATACACCGCATCGATTCTTCGCTACTACGTAGAATCTGGACAGTCGTCTCCACTTCCAGTGCGGCTTTCCTACGCGGGACCCGTGTTCCGCTACGAACGTCCCCAGGCCGGTCGGGCTCGACAATTTACCGACACCGGCGTAGAGCTGATCGGTGGGCAGGGAAGCGCCGCCGATGCCGAGATCATCCATCTCGCCATGGAAGGGCTCTCCAACCTCGGTATTACCGGAAAGCTGGTGCTCGGACACATTGGAATCGTGCTCGACTTCCTTGATCGTTTGCCGCTACGGCAACGTGCCCGCGACTGGCTCATCTGGAGCATGGAGCGATTGCGCAAAGGGCAGCCGGTCGATGTCGAGGGCGAACTGCCCGGGTTGATCAGTCGCGACACGCTTCCCGCCGTCTTCTTCGAACTGAGTGATTCACTCAACGAGATCCCTGATGATCAGCTCGAGCGATGGGTTCTCGCAGTGCTCCACGAGGTCGGCGTGCAGATGCACGGCGGTACGCGCTCATCGGAAGAGATCGTCGCCGGCGTGATTGCCAAGATGCACCAGACCAGCGAAGCAGAAGACGTTCGTCGCGCGTTCATGTTCATCAGTGAATTGATCGAGGTACGCGGCACACCAGAGTCCGTCATCCCCGAGCTTCGCGGACTGCTTCAGCGTCACGGACTCGACGAGGGGCCAATCACTGAGATCGAGATGACACTGAAACTGCTGGACGCCTACGGCATTGACACCAGCGAGGTCGAGCTCAATCTTGGGCTCGGTCGGGGGCTCCACTATTACACCGGGATCCTCTTCGAGATCTACGATCCGGAGAAGCCCTGGCTGCAACTCTGTGGTGGCGGACGCTACGACGAACTGGCGCAATCGCTGGGTGCTCGCGAGTCGATTCCTGCCTGCGGGTTCTCCTACGGGCTGGAGCGAATCGTCGAGGCACAAGGGAGCGTGGAAGCCGTCAGTGCCCCTGCTGTGCTGGTGGTTCAGGCGGATTCCGACAGTGCCATCGAAGCGGCCAGGGTTGCTGAGAAGCTCCGCTCAGAAAATCAGACCGTCGAGATCGACGTGCGTGGCAGATCGGTCAATGCCAGTCGGCGCTACGCGCAGCGACGCGGAATCGCCCGCATGGTAATCGCTTACGCCGACGGCCGGGTCGATGAGGAAACGATCACGACGAAGAACCAGACCAGCCAGCCGGGAGGTGAAGCGTGAACGCGCCGGAGAAACTCCGATTTGGCCTGACCTCCAAAGGCAGCTACGAGAAAGCCACGATCGACTTCCTCGACCGGGCGGGCCTCTCGGTCTGGCGACCAAATCCACGTCAGTACGTTGGGCGCATCAGTGAGTTGCCCGACATCGAGGTGCTCTTTCAGCGAACCGAAGACATTGTCCACAAGGTCGCAGATGGAAGCGTCGATCTGGGCATCACCGGCTACGACCTGGTCGCCGAACATGGCTTCGACCAGGAGAATCTTTTCGTCGTGATGCCGGATCTGGGGTTCCGTCGATGTGAGTTGATCCTGGCCGTTCCCGAGGGCTGGCTGGATATCTCCTCTTTGGCAGACCTCGCCGACCTTTCGATCGACTTCAAGCGGACTGGCCGATCACTGCGCGTTGCCACGAAGTTCCCGAACCTGACCAGGGATTTCCTGCACAAGCACGGCGTGAACTATTTCAGTCTGGTCGATGCACATGGCGCGCTCGAAGCAGCACCAACGCTCGGATACGCCGACATCATCGCCGATCTGAGTGAGACCGGCGTGACGCTACGAGACAATCGACTTCGTGTCATCGACGGTGGCGTGATCCTCAAAGCACAAGCAGCGTTGATCGCTTCGAAGCGAACGTTGCGCAATCAGCCGCAGAAGCTCGAAGCGGTGCGCTCAATCGTGGAGATGAGCGAAGCCCGCCTTCGCAGCCGTGGCTACCGAATCGTCACCGCCAACGTGAAGGGCAACTCCGCCGAGGAGGTTGCCGAGCACGTCAATCAGAAACTCGAGACAGCCGGCGAACAGGGTCCGACGATCGCCGAGGTCTACAGCAAAGAGCATCCTGGTGATCAGCGCTGGTGGGAAGTTCGGGTGATTGTCCCATCTCGCTACCTGCTTCCCGCGGTCGACCACCTCCGCGAGGCCGGCAGTCACGGTATCACCGTGAATTCACCCGACTACGTATTCGATTCGTGCTCACCAGCCTTTCAGCGGCTCCGCGACGCAGTGGAGGAACTCTCATGAGCCCGGTACGGATGATCAACGGCGCCGACGAAGGACGCGACTTTCTGCTTCGCTCTCGTCAGCTCGAACAGGGCGACCTTCCAGAGTCGATTCGCCAGTCGATCCGCGAGCGGTTCGGTGAAGACCTCTCCGCGATGGGAGTGGTCGAGCGAATCATCGAGCGGGTACGCGCCGACGGCGATCAGGCGCTGCTCCACTTCAATAAGCTGATTGACAACGTTGAACTTGATCGATTGCAGGTCACTCCAGCCGAGTTCGAGGCAGCCCGTGATCAAGTCCCGGCAGATGTCTACCGGGCGATGCAGTTCTCACGCGAACGAATCGAGCTCTTCCACACCCAGCAACTGCGGACATCGTGGATCAATTTCGATAGCGATGGAGCACTGGGTCAGATCATCCGTCCGCTCGATCGGGTGGGCATCTACACCCCCGCAGGGCGGGCCCCATACCCATCCTCGCTGCTGATGACGGCAGTGCCAGCGATCGTCGCCGGGGTTCCGGACGTCATCGTCTGTGTTCCGGCTGGGCCAGATGGAAACGTGGCCCCGATCATTCTGGCAGCGGCCGAGATTGCCGGTGTTACCCGCGTCTATAAGGTCGGTGGGGCTCAGGCGATCGCCGCGATGGCCTATGGAACCGAGAGTATTCCGAAGGTCGACAAGATCCTCGGGCCGGGCAACATCTTCGTGGTACTGGCAAAGAAGCGAGTGTATGGAGACGTGGATATCGATCAACTCCCCGGACCAACCGAGACGATGCTGGTTGCCGACGAGAGCGCAGACCCGGAGCTCTGTGCCGCTGACTTGCTGGCACAAGCCGAGCACGATCCGATGGCTAGCGCAATTCTGATCACGACCTCGACCATTCTGGCCGAGCAGGTTCGGGATGAGATCGAGTCCCAACTCGGCAGCCTGGAGCGCGAAGAGGTGGCCCGACAGTCACTGGACGGCACCGGAGCAATCATTGTGGTCGACACCATCGACGAGCAATTCGACCTTGCCAACACCTACGCTCCAGAGCATCTTTGCCTGCTGGTCAGCGATCCGTGGTCACATATCGACCGGGTGAAGCACGCTGGTGGCATTTTCGTCGGAGAGAACTCACCGGAAGTCGTCGGAGACTACACGGCTGGGCCGAGTCATGTGATGCCGACTGGGCAGACTGCGCGGTTCTCGTCACCGATCAACGTCGAAGAGTTCATCAAGATCATCAGCCTGGTTGGCATCAACAAGCGTGGCCTTGGGCGCATTGGTCCGGCAGCAGCCACATTCGCTCGTGCTGAGGGCTTGACGGCCCACGCGAAAGCCGTCGAGCGACGCCTGAACAACCAGTAGCTTCAGTTTCAGCTACTCGGTGCCAGAATCCGGAGCGCGTTGAAGACGCGCTCTTCAACCGTTTCGCCCTCGCTGGAATCGATCCGGGACAGGGCGTCTCGACCCTCCGCGGCGGAGTATCCCAGCGCCTGCAACGCCTCCAGCGCATCCATATCATCCGAGCGCCGACTGACTGGGCCGCTGGACGACACCTCGTCCTCGGTCGGCTCTGGCAGTTTTCCGCGCAGATCGAAAATGATCCGGTTGGCCGTCTTCTTGCCGATGCCGGGCATCCGGCTCAGGTAGGTCGCGTCTTCGGCTGCAATCGCCTGATAGATGTCGTCCGGTCGACTGGCGGAGAGCATTCCCAGCGCAACACGCGGTCCGATACCGTTGACGCCGATCAAGAGCTGAAAGCACTGCAATTCGTCCTGACCGACGAACCCGAACAGCGTCAGGTCGTCTTCACGAACCTGAAGATGGGTCGTGAGCGTTACCTCTGTGCCGGGGTCAGGCGCATTGTCCACGCTGTGCTGCGACGTCAGGACACGGATGAAGATCCCGCCAACATCGACGTGGAGAATGCCGGGGAGTTTTGAGAGAAGTGTTCCTCGAATACCGCTGATCACGCTGTTGCCTCGTTAGCTGAATGAGAATACCGACTGAGCGTTTCCGCCCATTATCATCTGATGCACGTCGCTCGGCAAAGACAGGCTCTTGACCCGCCGGTGGAGTTTCTTCTGACCGAGAACCGGAAAATCGCTGCCAAAGAGAATCCGGCTCGGACCAACGATATCGATGGCACTGCGAAAAACGGGAAATCGATACAGGTAAGTCGACGCCGCAGAGTCGTAGATCACGTTTCTGGTCAGTTCGGAAACTTCCGGCATCAGCTCGTAAAACGGCAGACCGCCTCCCCAGTGGGCGGCGATTACACGAACATCGGGAAATCGCTCCAGAAACACGAGCAATTTATCCGGCGTTGCCGTCCCTTTTCCCGGATACATATGCCCCACCGGTTCGCTGATGTGGAACATTATCGGGCGATCCCATTCTTCACAGATTTCGACCAGTGGAGCAAGATCCTCGGGCTGAGTCAGGTCGAACCCTTGAGCATCAGCGTTGAGTTCTCCGATTCCGGCTGCACCAGCCCGAAAGCACTGTTCGGCTTCGCGAGGAGCACCCGGATCAGTGGGCAACACCGTGCCGAGCCAACGCAATCGATCCGGATGTTCTCCAGCGGCAACGGCCATGTAGTCGTTGTGATCGACGCAGGAACCGTTATCGGTCCAGGGAAAGCCACACATGACCGATATGTCGATGTCGGAATCGTCCATCGAGGCTAGGAGGTCGTCCGCGGTGGTCAGTTTCGCTCCGGGATTGGCGTAGAGTTCCCCGAACCAGTAGTCGTTGTCAGCGAGCATCGCTCGCTGCTCGATTACGTCGGGAGAAAAGGCATGCACGTGGCTATCGACGATCGGATACCGCACGAGGTCACGCCCTTCAAGCAGCTTCAATCTGAACGCGTGCCAGGATCAGACCGGTGATCGGTCGGCCTAGCCCATCTGCAGGATTACGATGACAATTGCGATGAAGATGATTAGCCCCAGCAGCACGAGAACTGGAACGAGCAGACTGGTTCGCTCGGCCTCGTCTTCTGGTGCTCCAGCTGCGTCAGCCTCGACTCCGGCCTCGACGAACGACGCTACCAGTACTGTTACGTTGTCAGTCGTCTGGTTCTCGATCGCCAGCGAGATCAACTCCCGAGCCGCCTGGTCTGCGCTGCTGGCGAGAGGAATGCTGGCAAGGTCATCATCGGTGACGTAATCGTGGAGGCCGTCAGAGGTCAGCACCAGACGGTCATCGCTGAGCAGTCGCATCTCGAAGATATCGACATCAACTCGATTTCGATGACCGAGCGCTCGCGTGATGATATTGCGATGCTGGCTCTCCCGCGCCTCTTCGGCAGTCATGGCACCGGCAGCGACCTGTTCAGCCACCAGTGAGTGGTCCTGGGTCACCTGGTTCGCACGGCTGGCGCGGATGAGATACCCGCGGCTATCGCCAACATTGGCCAGCGTCAGGTCATTGTCTTTGACCACGGCAGCCACAAGTGTGGTGCCCATCATGTTCTGCTGCCCCTCGGCCGAGCCATCTTCGTAGATACGCTCGTTCGCCGCGCGGAACGCACGCTTGAGGCGATCGGGAATCTCATTCTCGCCGATCGGGGATTCATAGAAGATCTCTTTGAGGGTCTCTACTGCAATGCGAGACGCAACTTCCCCACGCTGGTACCCACCCATACCGTCGGCAACGGCGAGGAGCAGGCCATTACTTTCGAGCAATGCCGGATCTGGCTCCGAGATGAGCACAGCATCTTCATTCTGCTCTCGAACAGGCCCAGTATCTGTGGCGGCGCCGACGCGTACCGTAAGTTCGTCCACGATTCCCTTGCCTTTTGCACTTGTCCCTGCGGAAAGCCGTGCTGGGTTGCCTCGCCATCACACTGCCCGTGCTAGCGGCGGAATCGTAACATAGGGGTGAGTCATCGGCAAAATTTTCTACTCCCCCTGTGTTACCATCGCGATTAGCGAACGTGCGAACCATCATCCATCCAGTTTGAGGTAAATGAATGACTTCACGACTCCAATTCTTCCCGCTTTTACTGTTTTTCGTTCTCTCGCTGGCGGTTCTTGGTGCGTGTGCCGACAACGGCGATGATTCCGATGAACCGACGGCTAGTGACGTCGTCGACCAGGCCGCAGACGCCTTCGACGATCTCAACAGTGCCAACTTCGAACTCGACATTGACGGAACCATCGGAATCGATGCCGAGGGAATGATTTCCCTCGGAGCGGTTTCCGGTGAGATTGCGCGCCCGGCCGATGCACGGGCCGACGCCTCGGTTGTCTTCGGTGGATCAAGTGTCTCACTGGAGATGGTCGCCTCAGACGGTGAGATGTTCATGCGGAACCTGCTGACCGGCAACTGGGAGCGGGCTCCAAGCGATCTGCAGTACGATCCGGCGCGAATTTTCGACGAAGACGAGGGGATCGCCGCGATCATCGATCAGCTTGAAGACATCGAACTCGAAGGCGAAGACAGTGTGGGTGGCACTGATGCATTCCACCTGACCGGACGTGTCGATACCCCAGCGGTGACAGCGCTCGCCGGTGACTTCTTCGAAAGCGAACAGCTCGATGTTGATATCTGGGTCGCCCAGGACGACTACCGGCTGTTGCGCGTTGTTCTCCACGATACTGAGGCCGAGGATCCGATGAGCTGGGAATTGTCCCTCTCGGATCACGATGAGCCGGTGGAGATCGACGTCCCCGAGCTCGAATAGGCACCGTCGGTGTCAGATACCGGGAAACAGAACCCTTTCAAACCCGATGCGCGCTGGCTGGTCCTCCTGCCAGCGCTCGCTATCGTGTTTCTCTCCTCGGTTGATCTGACGGTCATCGCACCGATCCTCCCGCTCATTCTCCTCGATCTGAACATTAATGCAGCCGAAGCCGACCGGTATGTCTGGATCGCCAGCGGCTATCTGATTGCCTACACGAGCTGCATCCCGCTGTTCGGCAGGCTATCGGACTCGATCGGCCGCTTCCGTGCACTGATGCTCGCTGCAGCGCTGTTCGTGGGGGGCTCGCTGATCTGCGCCACCGCTGACTCGCTCTGGGTTCTGGTGCTCGGCCGGATCATACAGGGCGCCGGTGGAGGCGCCATGTTGCCGGTGACTCTTGCATTGGTGGCCGACCTGTTCGACGAGGAAGTCCGGGCGCCGGTCCTCGGCATCGTCGGAGGTGTTGAAACGATTGGCTGGGTTCTCGGCCCGATGTGGGGCTCGATGATCGAACAGGTAGCCGGTTCCTGGCGCTGGATCTTCTGGGTCAACGTTCCTGCAGGTGTCCTCATTGGGACAGCGATGCTGAGACCTGCCCGCGAAGTGGCTGCCAATCTCGTATCCAGACATAGACTGGATCTCGTGTCGGCTGCACTAATCGTCGCCGCGCTGGCGACGATCACCACTGGTCTATCGATCGCGGAGACAGCCGCCGTTGAGGATGGTGCCCGGGCGCTCGGTGCTGCAGCGCACCCGCTGGATGGCTATCGGTTGCCGCTGATCCTTGCAGGTATCGCCCTGACTGCTGCGTTCATATTCCGGCAGGTCCGGATTCCAAACCCTCTCATTCCATTGCATCTATTCCGGGTCCCACGGTTCGCCTCGGCAGCCATCGCCAATTTCGGGATGGGTGTGGCGCTGATGGTTGCCCTGGTCAATGTACCGGTCGCAGTGGCAGTTCTGGTCAGCGCAGGGCAACTCAGCGTCGTAACAGCACAGCTGTTGGCCGGATTCTCGATCCCGATGGCGATCACCGCACTGTCCGGCGGCTTCCTGGTGAGGCGATTTGGTCGATCGCCTCTTGCACTGCTTGGCTTCGGACTCGGAGCCACCGGTTATATCCTGATGAGCCAGTGGCCTTTTGAGCTCAACTACTCCGCGATGCTCCCCGGATTGATTCTCGCTGGCACCGGGCTTGGATTTGTTATCGCACCACTGGCTGACGCTGCGCTGCAGGATTCAACTGACGATGACCGGGGTATCTCGGCGAGTCTGGTGATCGTCATGCGACTTCTGGGGATGACCCTGGGGATCTCGGTTCTGAGCGCCTGGGCCACCGGGCAGGTCGATTCCCGTCTGCGGGCTATCGACATCCCTCCACAGCAAGACGCGGAGACGACCGCGGAGTATCTCGAGCGGCAGGAGTCGTACCTCTTCGATCAGGCGATCCCGATCACTCTGGAAATCCTGCAGACCACATATCTCGTTGCGGGGATCGTCTGCGTTGTCTCTCTGATTCCGGCATTCTTCATCCGGAGATCCCGCAAGTGAATTTCAGGCGATCGCTTTGCGGAGAAGCTGCAGTGATTCTGATATCGGGTGCTCGGGGTTGAAGAGAGAAGAGCCGCACACGAACATATCTGCGCCGCTCTCTCTGGCATCGGAGATGGTGTCGGCATTGATTCCACCGTCAACTTCGATCCGGACATCCGTATCTTTCGCATCGATCGCATAGCGTGCCATCAGGATCTTGTTGAGCATTTCGGGCAGGAACGCCTGCCCACCGAAGCCAGGATTTACCGTCATTACCAGAACCAGATCGACCAGCGGAATCAATTCATGGATTGCCGAGACTGGTGTTCCCGGGTTGATCGCAATTCCGGCCTGGCACCCATGTGACCGTATCTGCTGGATTGCTCGATGCGTATGTAGCGTCGCCTCTGAATGGATCGTGATGACGTCCGCCCCGGCCTCCGCAAATTCACCGATGTAGCGCTCGGGTTGCTCGATCATCAGGTGCACATCGAGCGGAAGGCTCGTCGACTGCCGAACCGCATTGACCACCAGCGGCCCAAAGGAAATGTTCGGCACGAAACTGCCGTCCATCACATCGAGATGGATCAGGTCGACCCCGGCTTGTTCCGCGGACTCGATCTCGTGATTCAAACGTCCGAGATCAGCCGTCAGTATTGACGGGGCAATGGCCGGTGATGCGAGCGACTGCAGCGAGAACGCCATAGTGTAAAACTCCTTCTAGCAGGCTACTGGATCGTGTAATCACTAAAAGCAGGGGACTAACAAGCGGTGAATACTACCGAGGGACCACTAGCGACCAGAATACCGTATCAGTTGATCCTCGGATTGGTACTGATCGCAATCTGGTGGCCAATTGCCTGGTTACAATGGCGCCCATTTTCCGATTATTACTTTTTTCCACTCTGGCTCGGGTACATTCTCGCTATCGATGGGCTCGTGGAGTGGAGAACCGGCACCTCGCCGTGGCGACGGAGTCCAACCACCTGGATTCTGCTGTTTCCCCTTTCGGCTGTGCTCTGGTGGATCTTCGAGGGACTCAATGAGTTCCTGGAGAACTGGTACTACGTCCATCCAGATGGCACCGGTCGACTTTACTACTTCACTACGTCCACTCTGTCGTTTGCGACGGTGATCCCGGCAGTAATCGGAACGATTGAACTCTTCGCCAGCTTCCGGATCGGTGAACGCATCCCGGGACTCGGGCACTGGAAATTCGGCGCTTCCGGCCTCATGAGATTCCAGATTGCCGGCGTGGTGATGCTGATCCTGATTGCGATCTGGCCTACCTACGCGTTTGCGCTGGTCTGGCTGGCTCTGTTCTTCGTGCTGGAGCCGATCAATCAGCGACTCGGACAACCGTCGCTGTGGCAATACGCGCGTCAGAACAACTGGGGGCCCATCTACAATGTCATGCTGGCAACGACGTTCACCGGATTTTTCTGGGAGCTGTGGAATGTTTTCGCCAACCCCAAGTGGTTCTATGACGTACCATTCGTTCACGTTCTGCAGATCTTCGAGATGCCGGCTCTCGGCTACTTCGGGTATATGCCGTTCGGTATGGAAGTGGTCGCGTTCACCGCGTTGAGCCTCTGGATCTGTGGACATCGGCCACAACGGTACATGCGAGCATCGATGGATGATCCCGTGGAAACGAGTTCGCGGGACTAAACGCTGTTCAGGGGGGCGGTTCGAGCACTGGTTTCACAGTGCGCAGCGGACCAGAGTCCTGAATCTGACTTGTTAATTGACCCTGTGCGGTCCACTTCCTATAATTTGAGGTGTATGTACGCCAGCGTTAGGGCAGGATGGCGCGCTCTGTGGTAAATAGTCTGGATCGATTCGAAGGGTTTTTCGAGCGACTGATGGAAGGTTCCGTCGGTCGCATTTTCCGCAGCCCAGTTCAACCGGCCGAGATCGGCCGGCGGCTCGAACGTGCAATGGAAAGCAATCAGGTTTCGACAGTCGAGGGGATCGTTGTTCCCAACGACTACATCGTCTATCTACATCCTGGCGATATGGTGCTCTTCAGCGATTTCGCCACCAGCCTCTGCCAGCAGATGGAGGACTGGCTGATCGATCTCGCCGACGAACGGAATTACGGTTTTATCGATCAGGTCCGGATTCAGCTGTATGGCGATGAAAAGATCCCGGTCCGCTCGATCGTCGTCGACGCCCAGATCGTTGAACTGGGAGACTACGATCCCGACTACCAGGAAGAGATCCAGCGCACAGAGATCTACCGGGTGGTGGAACACACTGGTGATGTTCCACCCAAGCTCGTCCGTGCAATCCGCAATGATGGGCATGAACAATCATTCATGCTGCGAAAGCGGGTGACCAGCATTGGTCGATCAACATCCAACGACATCGTAATCGAGATCCCGGAGGTCTCGAGACAGCATGCCCGGATTGAGTATCAAAGCGGGCAATTTCGTATTATTGATCTCGGCTCCACCAACGGAACGATGGTAAACGGACGCCGGGTGACCAACACGCCGATCGAGGATCACGATGAGATCATGCTTGGCACCGCTCGCCTTGAAATCGTTCCGTATCGATCATCAGTCGGTCGCTAGCGCGACCTTTACCTGGCAGGCTGCATGCTGAGTTCTCTCCCATTCGAATGGTTCATTCTTCTGCTCAGACTTCTGTTCGTCTTTCTCCTGTACTTTTTCATCTTTCAGGTTATCCGCGTGATGCTGCGAGAAATGCAGGTATTCGCGGCTGGAGAACACGAAGAACGAGATGAAAGCGACCTTAGCGGGCACTTGCTCGTTAAGGATGCAGGAGACTCGCAACTCCGTCATGGACAGCGTATTCCGCTCGAGCCAGTGACTGTTATTGGGCGGCATCCGCGTGCAACAATTGTCCTGGATCATGCGTTCGTTTCCAGCGAGCACGCGCAGTTATCCTGGAGCGATGGTCGATGGTGGATTACCGATCTGGACAGCACTAACGGGACGATCCTCAATGGTCGGGACGTTACGATCCCGACCGGACTGAGATTTGGCGATGTAGTTGAGATCGGTGAGATCAGCCTTCAACTTGTCCCATAGCCAACCCGATGCAGCGTAGCCAGTTTCCGTTTTTCGTCCGTTGCATTTCGCACCAGTAGAAGGACGTACACCGCCAGATGGGTATGCAGCACGCACATCCTGACCAATCGCAAATGCGAACGTCGCAATCAACAACGCAGGGTACCGCCGAGTTTGCGCCAGTGCGCGCCGGGGGATCTCGTGGCGTGCTGGACTTCCCTGTTCTGGGTTCCACATCCTTTCAGATCACCATCGCGGTAACCACTGCGGTCTTCCTTCTTGTCACCATCGGTATGGCAGCGCTTGGCCGGGAGATCTACCCGGAAGGTACCGTGCCCGCTGGGGTGATGGTGGCCGGCATTGACATCGGCGAGCACAGCAACGGCGATGCGGCATCCAGACTCGAGCAGCAGCTCTCGGGCTACACAGATCAGCCGTTCCAGATTGTCTGGGAGGATCAGGTGTGGGAGCCGTCGATGGCCGAACTCGGCGCTGAATTCAACTACCTGCAGACCGTTGAGCACGCACGTCGTTCGGAATCACCGATTCAGCGAGTTCAGACTCGTCTATTCGGTGAAGACGAGCGCTCGATTCCTCTGCGGTTGAGCCTGGATGAAGCGCGGCTACGTGAATATGTGCAGTCGATTGCGCTCGAAACTAACGTGTCGCCCCAGGTGCCGCAGCTTTCGATCGTCGATGATCGCCTGTCGATTACGGATGCCCGGAACGGCATCGAGATCGAGCAGGCGGCGCTGGTTCAGTCAATCACCGATTCGCTTTTCAACCTGAGTTCATCGTCGATCCAGGTCAGTCACCAGGAAACCGAGCCTGCGTTTACCGATAGCGACGTCGAGTCGCTCCGAGCCCTGATCGACAGCACATTGAGTGAGCCGTTGACGATCTGGTTCGAGGATCGCAGCTGGTCGATTCAGCCGCAGAATCTGGCAGAGTTCCTCACCCTGAGCCCCGGCGAAAGCGGCCAGATGGAACTGGTGTTCCACCATGATCCGATTGTGAATTACCTCAGCAGTATGATCGATGACGTCAATCGACCAGCTCAGAACGCTCGAGTTGCCTGGGGCGGTAGCGGAGTGGTCGCCACCAGTCCGAGCCAGAACGGTGTGGAGCGAGATCTGTACGCCACTGTGGCTCGTCTGGAAGAGGCTGTGAAGAACGGTGAGCGATCTGTAGAGCTCGCCTACAATGTCACGCGACCGGCGATCGACTCCAACAATCTGCACGAATTGGGGATCGACGGTTTGATGTCGCAGGGCCAATCGGCCTTCTGGAATTCTGTGCCTTCGCGGGTGCACAATATTCAGGTCTCCGCCGGCTATCTGGACGGCACCCTTATCCCGCCGGGTACCGAGTTCTCGTTCAACCGGGCGATCGGCGAGATCAGTATCGAGCGCGGGTACCAGGAAGCCTTCGTGATCGAAGCAGAAGCGACCGTTGAAGGCGTTGGCGGCGGAGTCTGCCAAGTATCGACGACCGCGTTTCGTGCCGCGTTCTTCAGTGGGTTGCCAATCACTGAGCGTCATCCGCACGCTTACATTGTTGGCTACTATGAGCAGGGTGACTGGCCGCTCGGTTTCGATGCCGCGATCTTCCAGCCGGATCTCGATTTCAAATTCGTCAACAGCACTGATAGCTACATGCTCGTTCACACCCACGTCGCCGATGGTCAGCTCTATGTCAATCTCTACGGGCCGGACCTGGGGTACGACGTGAAGATGGGTGAGCCAGTGATCTCGAGTGAAACCGATCCACCGGGCGATGTCGAGATCATCGATGATAGCCTTGCTCCGGGTGAGCGCCGACGGGTTGAAGAGGCGCGACCTGGACTCGAGATCACTTTGCCGCGAACGGTGACCAACCGCAATGGAGAAGTGGTCCGGCAAGATTACTTTTATAGCAACTTCCAGCCGTGGGCAAACCGTTATCGAGTCGGTCCAAGTACCAGTCCTGATGCTCAGGCACCAGAAGAGCCCCCCGGAGCGGGCGAGCCAAGCGGTGACATTATCGAAGGTGACGAATCCGAGTCATCCGGAGGATAGGAGGAAGAACTGGGGATCTGACCGGGTGGTGAAATTCTGAAGGTTTGACAGGGAGGGACAGAGCTACGTGAAATCGTTGAGAATTTTGTTGATGGCTGTTGTGCTGGTTGCCTCATTGGCACCGGTCGCGGCATTCAATTCAGACAGCAACACAGCATCGGCCAACTATGAGCCGCAAAAGGACCTGATGCTGCCACGTTACTTCGAAGACACCGGCTACTGGGTGCAGGGCCATTTTCGTGAGTATTGGGAAACACGCGGCGGCCTGATGATTTTTGGCTTCCCGATTACCAACATTTTCTGGCATGAAGAAGATGGCATGTACAAGCAGTACTTTCAGCGCGCCATCTTCGAATATCACCCGGAGCATAAAGGGACCGAGTACGAGGTTCTCCTGATGCTGCTCGGTAACGAACTGATCGCTGACCGCGAAGGCGTCGAACCGGAGTTCGAACCGGTCGAGCCGTTCACCGATACAAACGAGCGCCGCTTCTTCTCCCTGACCGGTCACGGGATCGAGCATTTCAAACCATATTGGGATGCCAACAACGGACAGCGGAACTTTGGGTATCCGAAGTCGCGCGAGTTCGTGGAACGCAATGCCCCCCCGCCAGCCGGAGATGGTGAAGAGCATCTCGTGCAGTATTTCGAGCGAAATCGACTGGAGTGGCACCCGGACAACGATCCGCAATTCCAGGTTCTCCTCGGGCTTCTCGGCGTTGAATACCTCCAGGAGCACGGCGTGCCCGACGAAGCACTGGAGAAGCCAGGCCCGGAGATGCCGCCATACGATCCAATTCGCGAATTCCAGTACGGGCCACACGTCGGCTACGGCTTCAACACCTTCGTGCGCGGTGACGGCGATCCCGGTGCATTCGAGTACCACGACCAGGTCTTCGACATGGTCGAAGGAGCCGGATTCAACTGGATCAAAGTCCAGGCTCGCTGGAGTGAACTTCATCGTGAGCCGAACTGGGTTGATGTTGCGCCACTGAAGCGCATCATTGATCACGCGAATGACCGTGGGCTCAACATCGTCGTCAGCGTGACAAACTCGCCGGGCTGGCTCAACGCTAACGGCGGAATCCCCAACGACCTCAACGCATTCGGCTTTTTCATGGAGACACTTGCCAGCGAGTTCGAAGGACAGGTTCACGGCTGGGAGATCTGGAACGAGCAGAACCTTGCCTATGAAGTTGGTGGCTTTGTTGACCCCAACGAGTATGTTGAACTCCTGAAGGTCGGGTATGAGGCCGTGAAGGCCGGCGATCCGAAGGCTCCGGTTCTCTTCGGCGGGCTGACCCCAACCGGTGTCAACGACCCGAACATCGCGATCGACGACATCACCTACCTGGAGCGGGTCTACGCCTATAACAACGGCGAGGTCAGCAACTACTACGACCATCTCGGCGCTCACCCGGGAAGCAACAACAACCCACCGGATACGATGTACCCGCACAACATTGGTCCGGGCGAGTGGTCGACCCACCCGAGCTTCTACTTCCGTCGCATGGAGCAGCAGCGCGCGGTAATGGTGCAGAACGGTGATGCTGACAAGCAGATCTGGTTGACCGAATTCGGTTGGACAACTGCGAACCAGGCACCGGGTTACGAGTATGGTGCCGACAACTCGGAGCAGAACCAGGCAGACTACCTGGTCCGCGCATTCGAGATCGCCAAGCAGGAATGGCCATGGATGGGTGTGATGATGGTCTGGAACCTGAACTACAGCACCGTGGTCGGTCCAGCTGACGAGAAGTTCCCGTGGTCAGTAATCAATCCTGATTTCAGCCCACGACCATCGTATGAAGCCTTGCGGGATATGCCGAAACACTAGGCGAACCGGCAAAGAAATCACGGGACTCATACGGTAAGCTTGGCGAGGCGTTGGCCAGTGACGGTCAGCGCCTCGTTTCATGTCTGGCATCAGCTGGTGCAGACACCAGACACTATCGCCAGTTACCGGTGGAGCAGGAATGATCGACGGCAAACTCTCACTTGTACTGCCAGCTCACAACGAGGCCGAGAATATCGAGCAAGTGGTTTCCGAGGCGTTGATTGCAGTGCCTCGCCATTTCGCCGGGCTCGAGGTAATCGTCGTCAACGACGGGAGCTCTGACGAAACGCCTGACATTGTCCGCTCGATGAGTCAGACGGATACACGTGTGCGACTGGTCGATCATCCGGTCAATCGAGGCTATGGAGCAGCACTGCGCTCGGGCTTTGATGCCTCGACCGGCGACTATGTCATGGTGATGGATTCTGATCGTCAATTCGACATCGGCGACATCGTCTATATGGTGCCGTTCATCAGCCAGTTCGATATGGTGGCTGGCTACCGGATTCAGCGCAATGACCCGCTTCACAGGACGGTATTCGGAAAGACGTTTCGCCTGGCGATGCGCACACTGTTCGGGGTCCAGCTAAAGGACATCGATTGCGCCTTCAAAGTTATGCGGGGAGACATCCTGCGAAGCCTGCCGCTGACATCCGAAGGCGCGATGATCAGTACTGAGTTGATGGCGCGCTGGGCGCAAGTCGGCGCAACGTGGAGCCAGGTTGGCGTCCACCACTATCCGCGAACTGCCGGCCAGCAATCAGGTGGTTCGATTCGCGTCATCTTCCGGGCGATGCGTGATGTCCCGCTGCTCTGGTTGCGTCTGCGAAGAGAAGATCGAGATGTGGAACCAGCGTCACTGGAAGACGAGGCCACGAGCTCTTCCCGGGCAGGCAGTCTGCTCCCGACACTTCTGGTCACGCTGGTCCTGGCTGTCGTAGTGGGATTCTTCGTCCGATGGATGAAAAGCCGGTCAGATCAGGGCTGAACCTCGAGCAGGTCGCGGATCGTATCTTCCGACACGCCACGCACGAGCACGGACTTCTCCCGGGATCGCTCGCCCTTCTCGATCTCGACAGACCCCCTCGAACAACCCAGTGTCCGGGCGATGAATCGACAAAGCGCCTTGTTGGCTGCGCCATCAACCGGCGGAGCGTTGAGCTTGACGAGCAATTTCCCGTTCGAGACACCGTTTAGCGAGGTAGAGCTCGCCCGCGGGGTCACTCGAACGCGAAGCAGGACGCCATCACTACTTGCTCGAAGATCAAGTCGAGGCGAAGGCATGCGCGATCACGCTATAGAGACCAGCGACGGCTCGAGCGCCTGGAGCACTTCGTTCATGTTCTCCGCCGGGATAACTGGACGACCAAGTGCCGCACTCAGATCCTCAACACTCATATCATCGAGGAACGTATGCGTCCGTCGAGAGACCATCGTATCGGAGATGAACACTGGTTCAGCTACCTCTTCATGCTGCACCGCATCTCGCACGATGCTGCCGGTGAGCAAACCAGAGACATTGATCTGCGGGCCGAACAGCGTATTCTCTGCTGAAATCACGCGAAGCGTGGTGCCCATGCTCCGATTGATCCGCTCCACTGTTTCCCTCATTGTCGATTCAATCAGGGTTCCACAGACGATCGTTCCTCCGATACCGGTGAGGTCTCGCCGCTTGCGTCGCCGGATGACACGGTCGACATCATCGAGGAACAGGCGAGTAATGCCGATTCCATCCTCGACCTGCGGGAAACCATCGTACTCCCGAGAGGGCGGAATCGGCTCTCCAGTCATCAGGTACATCTCATCGCCCAGGTAGACAACGGAACGACCGTGTTCGGCACGCAGCTTCTTCTGCCAGGATTCGACCTGACGGATAACGGTGACTGCTTCTTCATGCGTATGCCGCCGCATCTCCAGCAGTTTCTGGTTGGCGGCTGGCAAGCTGCGCATGCACGTTCGAGAGAGCCGGACACGCTTGCTCTGGCGTTCGATGCCATGCTGAGACAGGCCGACCGGGACAATCGCAATCGAGCGAAGGTTCTCGCCAGAGGACAGGAGATCGCTGATCGTGCGATCGAGCTGCTCGCCATCGTTCACGCCCGGGCACAGAACAATCTGCGTGTTGAACTCGATACCGGCGCGATCAAGTCGACCGAGATGCTCCATAATGTCGCCCGCCTTCGGATTTCCCACGAGGGCAATCCGAAGATCCGGATCCGTAGCGTGAACCGAGACGTTCATCGGGCTGATGCGTTGCTGTTCGATCCGCCGCCAGTCAGCTTCAGTCAGGTTCGTCAGCGTGACGAAATTGCCATACATCATGGAATAGCGATAATCGTCGTCCATAACGTACAGGCTCTTGCGCATCCCTTTTGGCAACTGCTTGATGAAGCAGAACGGGCAGGCATTTTCGCAGAGGTGAATGCCATCGAACGTCGGGTCGGCAAACGTGATGCCCCACGGTTCCCAGAGCTCCCGTTCGATTTCATACTCGAGCATCTCGTTGCCGCGCTCGACAACGATCGTTACCTGCTCGCTATCAGCAAGATACTGAAACTCGAGCGCATCAACGAGATCGGCTCCGTTGACCGAGTGAATCTGATCACCCTGCTCCAGACCGAGTTCCTCGCCGAGCGTGCCCGGTTCAACAGATTCAACTCTGCCGGGTCGTTCGGGGGTTTCGGCTACGCGTCGCTTGCGAACCTGTGTTGTCATGATTGTCGCGTACCTCAGCTAACTCGGTTCATGCTGTTGATGGTGCATTCGGGCAATTGCCCGGATCACGGCAACCGCGGTGATGCCGGCGGTTTCACTTCTGAGTATCGTGTTCCCCATCGACACCGGAGACCAGCCGTTCGTGACGGCCCGTTCAATCTCAGCAGGGGAAAACCCGCCTTCGGGTCCAATGAGAATGCTGATCGACTCACCGTGCGCCGGAACGGCATGGGTGAGATCAACACCATCGGATCGTTCCGCGGCGATCAGATTGACCGACGCTGGCGGATGACCAACCAGTTCCCTGAACGTGATCGGATCATTGATCTGAACAAAATCCGCACGCTCCGACTGCTCAAGTGCTTCGATGGCAATTCGTTGCCAGCGCTCGACCTTCGAAATCGCGCGATCAGCGGATAATTTTACCACGGAATGGTCGCTTTTGATCGCGGTTATCGCAGAAACGCCGAGTTCCGTCGCTTTCTGAACAACCAGGTCGAGCTGGTCCGCCTTGATCAACGACTGCAACAGGTGAACGTGTGGGCTGCCGATCACCACACCCGGTCGCGGCTCACCTTCGATCCGGGCAACAACAGAACGCCGACCCGCCTCGACGATCCGCGCTCCGACCTCGCTTCCGTCGCCATTGAACAGCGTGATCGTGTCACCCGGACGCATTCTCAGTACCCGGGTAATCTGAGCAGCGGCACCGTCGCTCAGGGTCACGTCCTCGTCACTGGTCAATTGAGTATCGGTATAGAACCGGTGACGTGGCAGCTGATCAGGCATTTCGCTCCAGCAACATCGCGATCCAGTCGCCCTGCTGGCGCTCCTCGATAACCTTCATACCTTCCGCGGTGAACGTTGCCCGAACCTGATCAATGTGCTGCTCGATGACTCCGCTGAGCAGGAGCTGTCCACGATCATCAACAGCTTCACAGATCGGTGTCGCCAGCCGGGTGAGCACGCTGGAGATAATGTTGGCGATCACGAGATCGTACCGCTCACCACCAGTGCCGGTCTTGCTGAAATCGCCAACCGATACCAGAACCGATTCGCCGACCCGGTTCATATCAAGGTTCTCGCGAAGCGCCCGAGCCGCCACTTCATCGATCTCCACAGCATGGACGCTCTGTGCATCCAGGAGAATTGCCGCGATCGACAGGATTCCCGAACCAGCGCCGACGTCCAGCACGCGCTTGCCGGCAACCGGAACCTCTTCCATCCAGCGCAAGCAGAGCTCGGTGGTTGGATGATGACCGGTTCCGAACGCCATACCAGGATCGAGATCGATAACCAGATCACCGGCCACCGGCTCATACTCTCGCCAGGTCGGTCGGATTACGAACCGCTCGCCAATCCGAAGCACCTGAAAGTGTTCTTTCCAGGCGTTAGCCCAGTCCTCCTCGGGCCGCTCGGCGCGCTCGAGTTCACCGATCTCGCCCAGATACCGAAGGTGCCAGAGCCCCTCTTCGATGCGACCAACCTTCTGCTCGGTCTCCTGATTCAGTGGCAGATAGGCAACCACGGTGACCGGTCGCGTGGGATCCGGCGCGAGATTGTCGCCATCCGGATCCTGCTGATACTGCTCGTACACAGCGACACCCTGCCCGTAGGCGTGCCGGCTCATCAACTCGGAAACGGGTTCGACCGCTTCGCTGTCGACGGCCACACTGAGTTCAACCCACCGGCCGTCAGGCGCCTTATGTTGATCAACCATTATCAACACGTCCATCTCGAGCGTGTGCTGCCAGAAGGATGTCCGAGGAGTCCCCGGCGTTGACTCGCATGAAGTCTCCGGTTACCAGGGCCTCGCGCCCGACAATCGACGCGGTGAGCATAGCGGTCTCGATCTCGGCGCCATTGTCGACGATCGAGTCCCGAACGATCGAGTCGCGGACTTCTACGTTCGCACCGATGCTTGCGTGCGGCCCGATCACTGAGCCTTCGATCTGGGCCGACGGATCGATCACCACCGGAGGCAGAATGACATTGTTTCCGTTCACATTCGGTGCCTCGCCGAAGTTATCCAGCAGGTATCGATTGGTGTGAAGCAACGCCTCCGGACTTCCGCAATCCTCCCAGACGCTGGCTTTGAGGGTGGTAATACTCTTACCCTGGTCGATCATATACTGGATCGCATCGGCGATGAAGAACTCACCATCCTTCTGCAGATCGTTTTCCATCTGGTAGTCGATACCATCGAACAGATCTTCGATGTTCTTGAAATAGTAGATGCCGATCACCGCCTCGTTGGACACCGGTTCCTGTGGTTTCTCGACCAGTCTGGTGATCAGATCGCCATCCTTGACGACAACTCCGAACTTTCTCGGGTCATCGACTTCCTTGACGAACAGGGCGCCGTCGTGGCTCAGTTCGATCGCTTCGTTCAGATCCACCTCGAACAGCATGTCCGGGAACACCACAAGCGTCTCACCGGTAACCTTTCCGCGGGCCCGAATGATGGCATCCGACTGTCCACGAGGAACGGTCTGCTCGACGAAATCAACATCGAAATCATAGTTCGCTCGGACGTGATCCTCGATTTGATCTCCCAGGTAGCCGGTAACGAACACGACACGCTCGACCGGCACCGTCAGCAAGCGATCCAGCACGTGTCCCAGCATCGGTTTCCCCGCTACGCTCACCAGCGGCTTCGGCCGACTCCAGGTGTGCGGTCGTAGTCGTTTCCCCAGACCTGCTACGGGGATAATTATGTTCATGCTCTGCCCTTCCCTCGCGTCTTATGCCAGATTCGTTTACTACTTCTGATTTTCACGGTTCTCGCAGTCTTCACGTCGGACTATCGGGCAAACAACTGTGTGACCATAATGGTGCCGTCCGGCGCAGACAACACCCCAACACCGATTCGTTCCCAGGATGGATCAAGGATATTCTCACGGTGACCATCACTTTGCATCAAACCACGATGTGCAACGCCGACCGATGGAGCATACGCCAGATTCTCTCCAGCCGAGAGATACTGCACCCCGGCTGCGTTGAGTCGATCGCCGAGTGTGCCGGTATTGGGCGACACGTGAGAGAAGTACCCTAACTCAAGCATCTCTTGCGAGTGCGCCCGTGCTACTGGTACCAGCGAGGCATCGAACTCCAGCGTACCAAGACCTCGCTCCACGCGTTCCTGGTTGACGAGATCCATAATCTCGGATTCGTACCCTTCAACCGCGTCAAGATGTGAATCACCGGTTGGCGGAACCCGATAGCTGGCCTCTTCTTCCGGCACAACCACGTAGGTAAAATCGGCCAGATCCATCCCGGTCTGACTGGCCAGGTTCGTCGTAGCCGAGGTCGCACCGGCGCGAAGCCGTTTGGCGAGGTCAGAGCCGGCGAGCGCACTGTCCACGGAATCACCCACGGACACCAGCCCGAGCGTCAGCGTCATCATCGCGGCGAAGAGAATGCCATAAACAAGTCCGGGAACAACTCCAAACCCGTTGTCAACCAGCCGGATCGGTGGAATGACGCGAATCGCCATCAGGCTCGGTGTCACGGTCCAGGAAATCAGCAGGTTCAGGACAAGCAGCACACCCAGCGCGCCAATGACGAGCGAGAGGGCATTGATTGCTGCTCCCTCGGCACCGAACGTTGACGCAAACCAGTTGCTGATGGGTCGATACAGTCGGGCACCCGCATAGGCTGAAGTCGCCAGGAGAATGAGGTCCAGGCTTGTACGCAGAAAACCGCGCTGGACTCCCATTACAACACCAGTAATCAGAAGAAGGATGAAAACAACGTCTAAGAGATTCATGGTGCTATTCTACTGCCGCGGGCCAGCGAAACGGTTGGGGCGCTATCCGATTCAGGTTGCCTCGCCCACAGGATCCGGCTTGACTCCGGCTAAAGGCAATCCGTTTACCGCATGATGAACCTTTTGCTCCAGGATCTCGAGATCAAACGGCTTCTCAAGCACATCTGCGTTCAACAACCGGATAACGTCGCCATTCGTGCGGATAAACTGTGCGTCAGCGGTGCAGACAATCACCGGCGTATCTTTCAGTTCGCAATCGGTTCGCATCTGTTCGAGAATCGTCTGACCCACTGCCTGGTCACCCATTCTGACGTCCAGAATGACGACCTGAGGCAGATGTTCACGCAACCTGGGAAGGCTATCGACGCCGTCATCCCAGACCACCGTACGATAGACAGTCTCTTCTTCGAGAAATGATGCGATGAACTCCAGAAATGCGGGGTCGTCGTTGATGATTGCGATCAGAGGCGTCTGAAGCATAAATGAGTCCTTTTCCCTCCGATGGGGTATTTCGTTGAGTAACACGCTAACGCCACGTTCAACCGCAAGCTTACAGTTTTTGATATGTTCGGGTCCATTAGTAGTGGTCCTTCGGTACCAGTTTCGCAATCACGGTTCCACAGTTCATTGAGTCATGGCGTATGATACGCAAGTGAAAATCACCCGCTGAATGAGATCCGGGAATGTGCTATGAATCAACGAACATATCATCAGACGCAGTCGCGACAGTCTGGCGGCGGTTGTGGGCGAATCGCCATGATTGGTGGCGGGTGCGTCGCATTCGTTGTCGTGGGATTCGTGGTGCTCATCGTCGCCGGTTCACTGTTCTGGGATCGCGGAACCGAAGCAGGAGGAAACTTCGTATCTTCCTGGCTCACTGACCAGTTCGGGACGGACATTTCCGATCGAGCAGCGTCCGTCGATGATTTCGCGGAGGATCTATCGGAACCACAGGCCTTTGGCGACCGCGAATCGTATCTTCATTTCCTCGAGGAATACAATCGTGAATTCGCCGCCACGATGGGTCGTGTGGCCGACCTGGTTCGTCGACCGCAACTTCAGGACGATGACTGGCAGGATAAACTCGCCCGTGAGATCGCAATGGTCCGCCATCTTGAACAGGAGGCCGGAAATGCGACACCTCCGGAAGAGTTCGAGACGGCTCACGAGCGATGGACCACTGGCATGACGGAATACCGCCAGGCGATCGACTCGACAGCCAGCGCGCTAGATAGCCTCAGCCCCTCGCAACTCGGCGAAGCCGTCGGTTCGCTGAGCAGCGCCACGCAGTCCTACATCCAGATGGGGGAGGCGCTGGACGAACTTGGAGCGCTGGAAGATCTCGAGACAATCGAGAAACTTCGAGACCTTCAGCACCAGCAGTAGGTCGTTCGCCAGAGGACGACCAGCTCCGGGCTAGTTCGCGGCCAGAACCTGATCGACGATCGTCTGGACCTGCTCGATCTCGTCCAGGTTGATTGTATGTCCCATCCCTGGATAGATACTCGTGGTAACGTCGCCACCGAGTGACTTCAACACTTCGGCAGTCTCGTGAACCCGCTCCACCGGGATGTGGAAGTCAACGTCGCTACATCCGAGAAAGACCGGAGTACCAGCCAGCGATCCCTCGTATTCGCGTGGCGTGCCGGGCGGGCCGATCAGGCCGCCGCTGAGTGCACAGAGCCCACCGAAGCGGCGTGCGTTCCGGGCCACGAACTCGCTGGTTAGACAGGCCCCCTGAGAAAAGCCCAGCAGAACCGTCTTCTCGGCCAGGATACCCGCCTCCTGGATACTCTGCATTGTGGCGGCTAGCAGATTCAACGCGTCCGTCAGAAATGGCTCGTTCTTGTCCATCGGCTCCAGAAAACTGTGCGGATACCAGGCGCTGTTGGCGGCCTGCGGGGCAATGAAGGTCATCCCCTCGGCGTTGAGCTCCGCAGTAAGTCCCAGAATGTCCTGAGCAGAAGCTCCCCGGCCGTGAATCATCACCATGGCGGCCTTTGACTCGTCGAGCCCTGGCCCAACACCGAGAACTGGCTGATTGGCGTGGGAATTTTCCTGTTGGCTCACATCTCATCCTTTCGATTCCGGATTTACCGCTCGCTCGGTCTTGTCTCTCTCAGATCATCGCACGAATGAACGTTTCCATTTCGTCTGCCGATTTCACTGGCCGTGGATTGGCCTGAACCGGACCGCCGTCCATTGCAATGCGTGCCAGCTCTGGCACCTGCGCTTCGGTCACACCATAGTCTCCGAGTCTCCGCGGAAGGTCGAGATCGCGACAGAGTTCATCCAGCCAGGCGATGACCCGGTCGGCGGACTCCAGATGGTCGTCCTGACGTGCCGCCAGGTCGAGCGTGATCGCAACTTCAGCCAATTCCGCTGCAGCAACTTCTCGATTGAATCGGAGCGCGTGTGGCAAAACGATGGTGTTCGCCACTCCGTGCGGGACGCCGGCTGTTCCTCCAAGGACATGACAGACGCCGTGATGAATCGCCATCTGGACCTGCGCCAGTGCGCTTCCAGCCAGAAAGGCCCCTTCCAGAACGTCACCTCGAGCCCCAATGTCGTCTCCCTGATTGTAGAGACGGGGAAGTGCCAGCCCAATCGCCCGAATACCGCGCAATGCCGACGCACTCGAGACCGGATCTCGCTTTGCCGAGTAGAGAGCCTCGAAACAGTGCGCCAGTGCATTCATCGCCGACGTTCCAGTAAGTTGCCAGGGCATATCGATGGTCAGCGACGGATCATAGATCACAACCCTGGGCACAACGTTCCGTCCAGACACCGTGATCTTTCGGCGCACCCCGTTCACCGGACCTGAAACACCGTAGACTGGCGTCATCTCAGAGCCTGCGTATGTCGTCGGCAGGATCACGGTTGGAACGACCGGACCGGTCAGCGGATCGGCATCAAGAGCCAGCGCCCCGGTGCGCTGTTCATGCAGGCGATCACTTAGCGCCTTCGCCATACCGATCACACTGCCGCCACCGAGTCCGATAATCACGTCCACTTCATGTTCGCTGGCAAGGGTCAACGCCTCGGACACCTGCTCAGCCTGAACATGGGGCTGCACAGCATCGAACTGAGCCACGACCAGATCACCGAGCGCGGCGGTTGCCCGCCCCGCATTGCCGTTTCGGATGTGCGATCCACTAGTCACGAACATCGCCCGTGTCCATCGGAACGGCTCGATCACGCGTGCGATGTCGTCCGTCTTGCCGGTACCAAAGACCACCTCCTGAGCGTGTCCCGAGAATGTGAACGGCGTCATCCTACCTCCGTGCTGAACTGGATCTGGCAGAAAAATCGATGCGCACTGGCACTTCACAAGTAGAAGCCAGTACGCATCTCAGAGTTTTGCAAATTCCGGGCCGTCGCTGGTGTGTTCTTCGCGACAGTCCTATGTGAACAGGAACGCGACTGGCGCCCCGCAGGTCGTGACGTCGCCGGTCGGCTCGAGATCCCCGGTCTCGGGATCGATCCGGAAGGTGACGATCTCGTTCGACTCCTGATTTCCCACATACATGTAGGCGCCTTCGGGATCGATGGTGAACGCTCGTGGGACCTTTCCGCCACTTGGCACGAACCCGACACTAGTGAGTGATCCGTCTGTGGGATCGATCGCAAATTTCGCGATCGAGTCATGACCACGGTTCGAGACATAGACGAATCGTCCACTCGGGTGCACCATGATGCCGGCGGTAGATACCCCTTCTCGATCGGCGCCCTCAGGCAATGTCGAAAGGTGGTGAATTTCGTCCAGCCGGCCGGCGCCATCGTAGCTGAACGCGGTGATTGTCATGTCGGCTTCACCATTGACATAGGCGAATGACCCGGTCGGATGAAACGCAATGTGACGTGGCGCTGCGCCGCTGTGAACCGGGGCATAGGCCGGCTCTGCCGGAACCATCTTCTGGCCTGAAGCATCCACGTGATAGATCATCACCTTATCGATGCCTTTATCGACCACCATCAGACGTTCGCCGGCCGGATCGAACACCGTGCAGTGCGCGTGCGGACTCTCCTGTGTTGGCCCAGGGCCGGATCCTTCATGCTGAACCAGATGGCTCCCTGGCGCCAGTGTTCCATCGTCTGCGATGGGGAGCATCGACACGTTGCCGTGCTCATGGTTGGCAACGAACAGAAACTTGCCGGATGGATCGGTCGTCAGATGGCACGGAGCGCCACCCTCCGTTGGCTGTTCGCTGAGTTTGGTGAGCGCACCGCTCGTCTGATCGATCGCAAACGACGCGACACCACCACCGACCTTGCCCTGATACTCCATCGTTTCCGCGACAGCAAAGAGAAACCGTTTGTCCGGACTGAACGCCAGCCAGGACGGGTTGACCAGCTCGAATTCATCAACGTGCTCCAGCTTGCCGGTTGAAGGCTCGCGACGGAACAGATTGATCCCGTTCGACGGGCTGGACTTGGTGTAACTGCCGACATACATCAGGTTGGATTGCATAATGCCTCCTGGTTGGACTCCTCGGATCGAGAAATCTGAACAACTCTCGTGTTGACGATGTCGGTATTCTCACACAGATTGCGCCGCTGTCCACTTTCCCGCCGAGCGGCAAGAGAAAATCGAGCCGGTCAGATCTTCTGTTTACAGAACTCGCCCGTTTTGCTCGCACACTAGACTAACGCGCGCGTAATTGAGCGACGGAATGTGACGAACCTCGGAGACCGGATCAGACTCTGTTCGCAGCTTGATTTTTGCACTATGATGCGCGAAAGCGTGATAGGCATTCAATCTAGCCTGGTTACATGTGTAGCGCAGTGCACCTCAAACTGATTGACTGCACGCGCGTCGCGTATTGTCAGTTCACCGCATGACGGTAGACAGGAAACGGATGTGGCTGCTGAGGAGCGTCGGGCAGGAGATGTAAAGCTGACCGATCGTGAACTTGTCTTCAAGTATGGCTATCCCGCGATGGAAGTGCCGTTCTCAATCGGGGAGTACAAGGTTCGACTCAGGATGGTACAGGCCGCAATGGCCGAGCGAGGCATCGATGTTCTGCTCGCAATGGCTCCAGAGAGCATGTTCTACCTCAGTGGATATCAGAACGAGTGGTATCAGGCGCAGAGCCCAAAGGACTGGATTCCATGGAGTGGTGTCGCCGTGCATGTCGATCGTGATGATTTCATCCTTTTCGACAACCTCGGCGAAGCCATCCTCTGCCGCTTCCAGACGGTCGCCACCGACGCACGGTTCTTTGACCGCAAATCTGCCAGCCCGATCGAGTCCATCGTCAATGAACTCAAGGGAGATGGATGGTTGCCGGGCACGGTTGCTCTGGAGATGCGCAGCTACCGGCCCAATCGGATTGTCAGCGAAAAGTACCAGGCCGCATTCGAAGATGCCGGCTGCACCGTGGTCGATGGAACTGACATTATGCGCGACGTTCGACTCATCAAGTCGCCTCTCGAGCTGGCATATATGGAAAGCGCAGCCCGGATAGCCGATATCGGCTTGCAGGCGGCGCGCGACACGATTGAAGCCGGCGTGACCGAACTGGAGGTCTACGGCGAGATCATCCGTGCGATGGCGAAGGCCGGTGGTGAGAACCCTGGAATCACCTTGCCGGTGTTATCTGGCCTGAAATCGACAAACGGACACGCTCTGGCTTCGCGAAAGCAAATCCTGCCGGGCGAGATGGTGTTCGTTGATGTTTGCGGCGTCTATAACCGCTATCACGTCAACATTGCCCGCAATTTCTCAGTGGGAGAACCGCATCTGGAAGTGCAGGAGAAGTTCGACAAGGCCGCTGGAGTGTTCGACATCATCACTGACATTCTGAAGCCGCGGATGGAGGTAGAGGTTCTCAACGACGCGGTGCAAAGCTACTACGAAGAGGTCGGGATCTGGGAAGACCGGGGCTACATTGGCGGCTATGAACTCGGCATATCATTCCCCCCTGACTGGGTTGGAGAATTCAATTACGGACCGCACGTCCCGTCTGAGGGGCAGTTCTTTCGGCCGGGAATGGTCGTCAACCACGAGAGTCAGTTTTTTATGCCACTCAACGTTGGCTACCACATGCAGATCGACAGCCTGATTTTCACGGAGAACGAAGCCCGCCTGATGGGCACCACTCCGAGAGAGTTGATGGTCGTCGGGTCCTGATGCCGGCTTTCGACACCGAACTTGACGCGCTGCGACTGCGGCTGCGACCACTGGTTGTCGGCGTTCCGGGGCTGTTCGTGTAACGGTGTACTTCTCATCTCGAGGCCGTTACTGGGTTGGAGTTCCAGATCATGTCCATCTGGGTGACGGACTGAAGGGCAGGCAACGATGGCAAAGACTGGATACGTTTTTGACGAACGCTTTCTCATGCACGATACAGGCGAGCACCTGATGCAACTTCCGCGCGGTGGCTACCTCGAGGGTATAGAACACCCGTCAAACAATCGGATTACCCGACGTGCTGCCCGGCTGATAGCCGGATCGGAAATCGTCGAGCATTTGCAGCAGATCCCTGTCCGTGAGGCGACGCTCGGAGAAGTTCACTATTGTCACACGCCGGATTACGTCGAGCACGTCCGAAACCTCGACGCCACAGGTGGCGGAATGCTGGACGACCAGACTCGAGTGACACGTGGCTCGTTCGAGGCGGCCCTGCTTTCAGCGGGTGGGGCTATAGAACTAACCGACGCCGTACTCGACGGTCGAGCTAAGAACGGGTACGGACTTCTCCGTCCGATTGGTCATCATGCGATGGCTGACCAGGGAATGGGATTCTGCGTATTCAACAATGTAGTTATCGCCACGCGACATGCTCAGCAGCAACGAGGGATCGAGCGCATTGCCATCATCGATTGGGATGTCCATCACGGAAATGGGACCCAGAGCGCGCACTGGGATGATACCTCCGTCCTGTTCATCTCGCTGCATCAGGACAACTGGTATCCGGCTGGCTGGGGCAGTATCGATCAGACAGGCGGTGACGGTGCGAAGGGCCACACGGTCAACATCCCGCTCCCACCAGGTACTGGGAACCAGGGTTACGAGTATGCCTTCGAGCGAGTTGTGCTACCGATCGTTCGGGAGTTCGGACCGGAATTGATCTTCATCTCGGCTGGCCAGGACGCCAACATGGCAGATCCTCTTGGACGAATGCTGTTGACAATGGACGGTTATCGGAACCTGACCGAGCAACTCAAAACGTTGGCAGAGGAGATATGCGGAGGACGGCTCATCGCTCTTCAGGAAGGTGGCTATACGCCGGCATATGTCCCATTTTGCACACTCGGCATCATCGAGGGTCTCGTCGGTGAGGAGACCTCGGTCGCCGACCCCTGGGCGGGCAGCTCCGAATACGATCATGCCGTATCGCAGTTTAGCGATCGTGAGAAAGCCGCGGTCGAGGCCGCCCGTTCTGCTCAGGAACCATTCTGGAGTCTGGGCTAGGTTTCCATGATCTTCCAGGCATCTGGCGTAATCACATTTCCAGAAATCTGCTTCCTGCTTTTGCATTGAAGCTCTGCACAAAAGCCCTGTATTCACGTCGAGCTGGCTGATCCCGGGTCAATCAGATCAAGGACCACCAGTTAGGGAAGTTCGATTCCTGACGTGGATGCGATCAGGTACCGGTCGCACCGCACACAAAAAAACGCCAGTGGTTGCCACTAGCGCCTCGCCATTCAGTATCTCATCGCGAAAAGAAACGGTACCCCCAGCGGGATTCGAACCCGCGGTCTCCACCTTGAAAGGGTGGCGTCCTAGGCCGCTAGACTATGGGGGCCTACTTGCTTGCTTTTGCGTGCTTGACCCCGGCAACCGGGGCGCAACACCGCAGAATCCTACTGCATCGGCATCGGCGATGTCAAACCCGATAAACGACGCTGTAGTCCGGATGTTGATCCTCAGGTGCTGGCTCGATCAGCAAGAACGCAATCGTCACCAGCCCTCCCAGTATGGCATACGCAGACCACACGCCAGCTCGACTCAATGGCGAAACATCGTCGGACAGATACGGAATCTGCGACACGAAATCGGCGATCACCACCACGGCCATCGCCGGAACCCAGGCCGCAAGCGCCAGAATATCTGCCAGCCCACTGCTGACCATCCCTGCCAGTATCGTCAACAGGCTCAGTGCCATGGCAAAAGCCAGAAACGGCGTCGCCAGGATGTTCGCGAACGGCGATACGAGCGAGTAGTACCCGAAGTGATAGAGAACCAGCGGCTCGGTCGCCAGTTGCGCTGATGTCGGCACCACCCACAGCAGGTGCCAGTGGCTCCGACCACCGATCAACAGCACGCCGATCGCGATTCCACATGTGGCGGCAACCGATAGCTGGAAACCGATGTCGTGACGAAATGCAGGGTCCCAGGCAAGCATCGACGCAGCTGCCAGACCGACGGCGTTCAGCGTGTCTCGAGGTCTTCCGAGAAAGTGCGCAATCACCAGCAACGTCAACATGATGCTCGCCCGCACCACCGATGGCCGCATTCCAACGAGATATGCGAACGACCAGACAACTGGCAGGCTCACCGCAAGCATGACCCATTTGTTGACCAGTCCCAGGTTACTCACCAGCATCAATCCAGCCGCAACGATTCCGACATGAACCCCGCTGACTGCAGTCATATGGGTCAGTCCGCCGACCCGGAATGAGTCGCGCGTCGCCTCGGTCATTGCGCCGTCATCACCGAGCACCACTCCGGTCGCAAACGCGCCAGCTGGATCGGGAATTCGCTCTCGCAAGGTTCTGGACATCGACCCGGCGATGTCTGAGCGCAGTCGTTGCGCACCTGTCGCCTGGTTCTCGCCGATAGAGACCCGTTCGACGGTGAGCACCCCGGTGGTATCCCGTTGCGCCGCAAACCCGCGATAGCTTGTCTGCTCATTCGGCGTGAACACGCCATGCACATCGACGAGATCGCCCTGCTCTATTGCAGGATACGCTGGAAATTCGACCCAGACACGACTCTCGGCCGGTTCGGTGATATCGACACGTGAGAAGGAGCGAGTCGGATAGACGCGTGGAACGTCGATGACGATCCCCGAGAAGGTTTCAGTCTCCGATAGCTGCGGCGGCCCCTGAGGATACGAGTCGTGCCCCCCAGCGCGAAGCACTCCCACCAGTGCCAGCAGAATGAGCGCACCGGTCAGCGCCAGAGGTCTCCAGTTCCATTCCGAGATCGCGGCAACGAGGCCTGCTCCGACTGCGAGAGTAAGAATGGGGAGAAAGTATGGCGTCGACTGCAGCGCAATACCGGCCACAAACGCACCCGCTCCGAGAAACCCGAGCGGCAGGCGCATCAGTGACTGACTTCCACGAGAGAACGAAGGTCATCGACCATGCGATCGGAGATTCCCGAGACATCACTTAGCTCATCGATGGATTCAAACAGTCCCTCGGAGGTACGGTGGTCGATGATTCGCTCGGCGATCGCTGGCCCCACCCCTGGCAACGACTGCAGTTCAGCCTGTGAGGCGGTATTCACGTTGATACGATCGCCGGAATCTGACTCCGACAAACGACCCACTGAGCCCGGGTCGGGCACCGAATCGTCATCCGTCGCTTCAACTGGTTTTTGTTGCTCCGAGATGATGATCGACTGCTCGTCGCTGACGACACTCGCCAGCGACAACGCCGACGTGTCCGCCGAATCGAGAACTCCGGCAAGGTCGATCGCATCATGCACGCGAGATCCACGCGGCAGTGAATAGAGCCCCGGATCTTCTACCGCTCCACCGACAAACACCGTGACATCGTTCGACGAATCGATCGGCTCGATCTGCAGCACGAGATCACGCGAGCGATCGGAACGTGTCACAGAGAGGATGACGACGAAGACGACGACCACGACCATGGCAGCGAGTATTGCCCTGCTTCGATGCGACTTCGTCATTCATCCGCCTCGATTCATTACGCATTGGAGTTGAGACTACTATACCGAACACGCATCTGAACGCAAGTTTTCATGCACCCGGGTCCACGCATCTCGATGGACGACCGGCTATAATTCACGGTCACGCAAGGAAATTGAACGACCCGGAACCTTCCCGGTCGGCGTTTCCAGCATGCCCCGACAACGGAAGGCTCCGCCGTGACGCTGGCGCAGTTGACAACCCGACTCTCCGAGACTGAGCAGCTATCGTCGCTGTCACGCCGGGCCGCCCGTGTTCGTGCTGGTCGGATTCTCCACGTTCCAGGCGTTACTGGTTCGGCCCGGATGGCGTCAATCGCGGCGATCATCAAATCGATCAGTATGCCGGTTCTGGTGGTCACCTCCCGGCAGGACACGGCGGAACAGGTCACTGCTTCAATTCAGGAATATCTCTCGCACGAGATCCCGGCGCGACTCTGGCCGGTGAGTGATTCCCTTCCCTATGAGCTGGTGCCGATCGACCGTGATGCTTCGGCGCGCAGGGTGGAGATCCTGGAATCTCTGCATCAGCGAGAGCGAGCAATCACCGTGGCGCCAGCCCGGGCGCTTACCCAGATGCTCAGTTCACCAGGGGAATTGAGTGGCCAGACCTTCACACTCCGAACCGGAGAGCGGATCGATATCGATCAGACCCTGCGCACCCTGCTCTCACTCGGCTATCAGATGGTGAAGATGGTCCGTGAGCCTGGACAGATGTCGCGCCGTGGCGGAATCGTCGATGTCTTCCCGCCTTTCGAGACGAATGCTATCCGCATAGATCTGTTCGGCGATGAAATCGACTCGCTCCGTCTCTTCAATGCGGAAACGCAACGTTCTGTGGAGCGAGTCAATCGGGCCGTGATCCGTCCCCCACTCGAGCATGCACTGGTCGATCGCCATGTGGCTGCAGAGAAGTTACGTCAACTTGATACCAGCGGGTTGCGTGATGAAGTCAACGACGAGTGGTTCCGGGTGGTGCAGTCGATCGAGCTTGGGGACCCATCCGTTGCCCTGGATGTCTTCAGTCCCTATCTGTTGAGCAGCCCAACGCCGCTTCTCGATCACCTGCCAGTTCGTCATCTGGTCATCGTAGTCGAACCTGGAGCGGTGCGCCTGGCACTCGATCAGTACGAGACGCAAGCCGAGGAGCTCCGCAAGAACCTGATCGCTGCCGGAGAGATTCCTCCGGACCTCGACGTCCCCTATTTCGACGGCGATTCGATCGTCAATGCGCTGGACCGCCGACGCGCAGTGTATTTCGGAAACGTCGAGGAGCAAGAGAGCGAGGAGGAAGATCCCGCCGCCGAGCTCGAGCTTCTCGGGTTCGATCGTGCTCCGATGACATTTACCGGCAATGCGGCCGACTGGATCAACCAGCTCAAGAAATGGCGTCAGGATGGCTGGCTCGTCCAGATAGCTACGGAGCAAAGTGAGCGAGTGCGAGAGCTCCTGGCCGAAAACGATCTTGATCCCGGAGAGGTCGCCGAAACGGGAGCCAAGCTGCAGATCCTGCACTCTCCGGTGCAGCCGGGCTGGGCACATCCAGATGGCAAACTGGCGCTGGTCACGGATCGGGAACTGTTTGGCTACCGTCGGCAAGTCCGGATGCGCTCCCGGCGTCGTCAGGCACAACCAGGGCTCCTGGAATCACTTACACCGGGAGACTACGTCGTTCACGTCGAGCATGGAATCGCTCGCTACGATGGCCTCTCAACCCTCGATTCAAGCGGCGCCGATCGCGAGTATCTGATTCTCCAGTTCGCGGGTAACGATCGCATCTATCTACCAGTCGATCAGATCGACCGCATCACCCGGTACGAAGGTGGAGGGATCGATCCAAAGCTCACCCGTCTCGGATCGCCGGAGTGGAGCAAGGCCAAACAGCGGGTACGGCAGTCGGTTCGAGAACTCGCCTTCGAGCTGCTCCAGCTCTACGCCGCCAGAGAAGCCAACGAAGGTGTCGAGTTCCCGCCGGATATCTCATGGGATGTCGAGCTCGAAGAATCGTTTCCCTTCGAAGAGACCCCGGATCAGCTGTCGGCCATCAACTCGGTCAAGCAGGACATGGAGACATCCCGCCCGATGGACCGTCTGGTCTGCGGCGATGTCGGGTATGGCAAGACGGAGGTCGCGCTTCGCGCAGCGTTCAAGGCGGTCAACGCGGGGTATCAAGTGGCTGTGTTGGTGCCGACAACTATTCTGGCACTCCAGCACTACTACACCTTCCGGGAACGCCTGGCGGCCTTCCCTGCACAGGTCAACATGCTATCCCGGCTTAGAACTCGCGCAGAGCAGCGAAAGATCCTCGATGACGCGAAAAACGGCAAGTCCGACATCGTCATCGGCACCCACCGGATCCTGCAAAAGGACCTTCAGTTCGCCAATCTCGGCCTGGTAGTGATCGACGAGGAACAACGGTTCGGCGTCGCCCACAAGGAGCAACTAAAGCGACTCCGGGCCAATGTGGATGTGCTGACGATGACCGCCACCCCTATACCCCGGACGCTTCATATGGCGCTTTCTGGAATCCGGGATCTCTCGGTGATCAACACCCCACCTCAGGATCGAATCCCGATCCGGACATTTGTGAGCCCGTCATCCGAACACCTCATCCGTGAGGCGATCCTGCGTGAACTCGGTCGCGGCGGGCAGGTCTACTTCGTGCACAATCGAGTGCAAAGCATCCACAATCTGGCCCATCGTCTTCAGACGCTCGTCCCGGAGGCGCGGATCGGTATCGGTCACGGACAGATGCACGAAGATGAACTCGAGTCGGTCATGCTCTCGTTCGTTCAGCACGAGTTCGATGTCCTCATCTGCACGACCATCATCGAGTCTGGCGTCGATATCCCGAACGCGAACACGATGATCATCGATCAGGCACAGAACTTCGGCCTGACTCAGCTCTATCAGCTGCGTGGACGGATTGGACGGAGTCACCAGCGCGCCTACGCCTACCTCGTCTATCCACACGACAAACCGCTATCAGCCGAAGCTCAGGCCCGCCTGGAAGCAATACAGGAAGCGACCGATCTCGGTTCAGGTTTCCAGATCGCTCTGCGAGACCTCGAGATACGCGGTGCTGGAAATGTGCTCGGAGCCGAGCAGAGCGGGCACATCGCGGCCGTCGGGTTCGACCTCTACACCCGGTTGCTGGCGACCGCCGTCGAAGAGATTCGTCAGGGCCGTCCGATCGAGGAGCCGGAATCGGTGACGGTCGATCTCCCGGTCTCTGCGGTCATTCCGCCGGAGTATGCAGGCGATGAAGAGCGACGCATCGAGCTCTACCAGCGCATCGCCTCAGCGCAGTCGTTCGGGCAACTGCGTGACTTGCAAGCTGAACTGCTGGATCGTTTTGGCGCTTTGCCAAATCCGGTGCAGATGCTCTTCGAACTGGCCCGACTTCGGGTTCGGGCAAGCAACCTCGGAATAACGTCCATCGCTGAGCGCGATGGTGAAGTCTTCATTCGCCCGGTACTGGGAAGTCGCCTGAATCAGTCGTCGCTGAGAAAAGAACTG
>REEK01000061.1 GCA_007695115.1 Sphaerobacteraceae bacterium | reverse complement strand
GATGAGCACCAGATTGATCGCTTCCTGAACCAGATCGTGCCGGAATTGCGCTCCCGGTTGGAAGACGCAGACCCGGACCGCAGTTCAGCCCGGCGGGTTCGGCGCGCTGAAGTCCGGGAAAAGCGAATTCCGGGGATCGATTACGACGGTGTTCCCGAGTCGCTTCAAGACGCTGTGATCGAACCCGGTGACGTTGCGTACCCGAGTGTTCGGTCGACCTACATACGCGGCGGGGCACCGGGAATCGTGCTGCAACCAGGTTCTGCGCCCGATGTCGTCGACGCACTGGCATTTGCCCGATCACATCCTGGCCTTCCACTTTCCATCCGCAGCGCGGGGCACGGAATCAGCGGGCGCTCCACAAACACCGGCGGAATCGTCATCGATCTCTCAACGATGAACCAGATCGAGGTGCTCGATCAGCAATCCGGTCACGTTCGTTTGCAGCCCGGAGCCAGGTGGATGGATGTTGCCGCCACGCTGGCACCATACGGGCTGGGTCTGAGCTCTGGCGACTATGGCGGAGTCGGGGTCGGAGGGCTGGCAACCGCCGGAGGAATCGGCTGGCTCGCCCGGAAGCACGGATTGACCATCGATCACCTGCGAGTGGTTGAGATAGTGCTGGCCGATGGATCGATCATTCGAGCCAGTAATGAGGAGAACCCGGAACTCTTCTGGGCTGTTCGTGGTGCCGGAGCGAACTTCGGGATCGTCACCTCGTTTGAGTTCGATGCCTATCAGGTCGGGAACATCGGGTTCGGTCAGTTCGTGCTCGATGCGACCGATACGGCCGGTTTCCTCGAGACCTGGGGGAGCACGGTCGAGCAGTCCGAACGCGATCTGACCAGCTTTCTGATCATGGGCCCACCTCGTCTCGGTCAGCCGATGGTTGCTCAGGTCATGACGGTGGTTGCATCCGACGATCCAGAGACGATCGTCGATCGGCTGCAGCCAGTGGCTAACATCAGCTCACTGTACGACCAGCAGGTCATGATCACGCCGTACCACGCGCTGATGGCCAACGCTCAGGGGAGTTATCACGATGCGGTTGGCGAACCGGCGGCTCGTTCCGGGCTAATCGAGCACATCACCCCGGAGTTCGCGGCCGCCGCCGAAAAATTGATGCGCAGCCGTGTGGTCCATTTCTTCCAGATCCGGTCAGTCGGTGGCGCTGTTTCCGATGTGCCAGCAGACGCCACGGCCTACGCCAACCGATCGGCAAACTTTTCCGTTACCGCCTTCGGACCAGTTCGTGATCGAGTCGATGAAGCCTGGGACGAACTGGCTCATCATTTTCAGGGTCTCTACATCAGTTTCGAGACGGATCAGCGCCCGGAACGCCTGAACGATGCGTTCCCCGCAGAGACACTCGCAAGACTGAGAACCCTGAAAGAGCGCTACGACCCGGAGAACGTCTTCAACGACAACTTCAACGTTGCCGTCACCGCAGAAGTCAGCTAGCCAGATTAATGGAGCCGAAATGACCGACTACGGACACGACATCGAATTCGGTACGTTCATCACGCCGGTTGCCGACCCAGTCAACAAGGCGGTCGAACTGGCGATTGCATCGGAAGAAGCCGGGTTCGACCTGGTTTCCTTTCAGGATCATCCGTATCAGAACACGTTCCACGACACCTGGACGCTAATGACCCATGTTGCCGCGAAGACGCGCCATGTCCGGATCGCCTCCAACGTGCTGAACCTGCCGCTACGGCCACCCGCGGTTCTGGCACGCAGCGCAGCAACGCTCGCCAACCTGAGCAATGGACGCTTCGAGCTCGGCATCGGTGCCGGAGGCTTCTGGGACGGGATCGCTGGGATGGGCGGCCCGCGGCGCTCACCGGGAGAGTCGGTCGAAGCCCTCGAAGAGGCGATCGAGATCATCCGTGCGTTCTGGGCAACCGAAGAGTCCGGCGGAGTGAACTACTCCGGCAAGCACTACACGGTGTCCGGCGCGAAGCGGGGCCCTGCGCCACAGCACAACATCAGCATTTCAATTGGTGGCTATGGACCCAGAATGCTCCGACTGACCGGTCGACTCGGTGATGGCTGGCTGCCGTCGCTGCCATACCTCAAAGGTGGCCCGACTGATCTGGAGAGCATGAACGGGCACATCGATCACGGTGCCCAGCAGGCCGGACGTGATCCATCGGCGATTCGCCGGATGCTCAACCTGGGCGGCCAATTCTCGCAAACCAGCAGTGGATTCCTCAACGGCCCGCCAGAGCAGTGGGCCACAGATCTCGCCGGGCTGAACGAAAACTACGGCATCAGCAGCTTCATCCTGATGGCTGACGATCCCGGAATGATCGAGCTGGTTGCCCGTGAAGTTGCGCCGGCAACCCGCGAGCTCATTGCAGCCCGGAAAAGCTAGCCGCGGCGATCAGTCAACCGGCACCCGCTCCCGAAGGAACTCGATCTGGTGGGCAATGTTTTCCTGAAAGGAATCGCCGGTGTACGGCTGAAAGTGATCAGCATCCAGCACGCGAAGGGTACAGTCCGGGATCTTTCTGGCCATTCTTACCGCGGCACTGGCTGAAACGACGTCGTCCCGGCCAGCCACAACCATCAAAACCGGTGCAGTAATGCGTTTCGCCGAATTCCGCGGTGTGAAGAACGGCACCTGAAGCATCGAGCGGGAGAGCAATCGATTCTCCCAGCCCGAGCCTTCCGGAAGCAGTTCGTGGTACGCCTCTGGTGCCTGATCGGCGACGAGCGCGGCCAACTCGCCGGGCTGGCCGACGACCGGGCTGTAGTACTCCCGGCCGACCAGCCCGAGCGCCGTATCGTACACAGCCGCTGCCGTACTCTTGAGGCTCGTCATTACCGGAACTTTCAGCACCGTAGCCAAACCGCTGGTGTGCGGGAT
>REEK01000100.1 GCA_007695115.1 Sphaerobacteraceae bacterium | reverse complement strand
CGCAGTAGCCAGCGGTACGACGATCCTGCCAGACGATGGCGTTGTGGACTGGCCGGCCCGTCGAACGCTCCCAGACCACCGTCGTCTCCCGCTGGTTGGTAATGCCGATGGCAACGACGTCGCTCTGCGATCCTACCCCGCTCTTGAGCACCTGCTGGATGACATCGACTTGCGCGTTCCAGATCTCTTCCGGGCGATGTTCCACCCAGCCGGGCTTCGGGTAGAGTTGCTCGAACTCCTGAGCCCGGGTAACCAGCGGCGCACCGTCATGGGTAAACAGAATGGCCCGACTGCTGGTGGTGCCCTGATCGATCGAGAGTATGACCTCTGCCATTCGTGCTCCTTCGCCTCGATGTCCTGGATGTCGCGCGGTATGCCGAATTCAATTGTCGCTGATTCCCATGGTGTGTGCATACCGCGCTCCATGCGAACGCGCGTTCCCCTGTGACGTGTTCGCTGAATCCAGACGATGTCGACGATCATGTGTTGACCCATGGAACGTCGAGTGCTAGAGTATCGACTATCGCAACCAATTCTTGCGCAAGATCAGTGGCTTCTTCCGGACAAGCTGCCTGTTTTGCGCTACATACAAGGAGGAGAGGACAACATGGGGTCCACGGAACACGGAGTTCGTCGCTCACTGCTCCAGACCGCTGAGCTGAGCCGCAGGGACCTGCTCAAGCGTGGGGCGATCCTCGGTCTATCGCTTCCAGTGGCCGGTTCATTGATTGCAGCCTGTGATGTCGATGATGATGAACTCGACGACGATCCAGGCGGCGTAGAACCCGATCCGGATGACGATGATGATGATACCGATGTAACCCCGGAAGATGATGACGTCGACCCGGCCGATGATGATCCGGCGGAAGCGACTGACGACGCTCCGGATGATGATGCAGATGACGACACCGACGATGATGCAGACGACGATGACCGCTACGGTGGTCGCATGGTTCTCATGGCCCACGGCGTGGTGGACAGTCTGCACCCGGACGATGCTGGACCATACGTGGAATACTCGACGATCAATAACATCTGTGAGCCTTTGCTGGCGGTTACCGAGACGCACGAGATCGAACCAACACTTGCCACTGAGTACGACGTCTCGGACGACGGACTCACTTACACGTTCACGCTACGTGATGGTGTCGTTTTTCATGATGGCGAACCCTTTAGCGCCGAAGACGTCAAATACACCTACGAGTGGTATATGGATACCGACAACGCTGCCCTGATGTATGCAGACTTTCGTGCAGTCGAGAGCGTTGAGGCTGAGGACGACCATACCGTGATCGTGACGATGTCCGAGCCAGATATCTCCTTCCTGCGTCTTGGCGCACATCGATTGGTTTTCCCGGAGCACTATCACGAGGAGGTTGGCTACGAGGGGTTCTCGGCTGAACCGGTCGGAACTGGCCCGTTCCGGGTAATCGACTGGAGTCCGGACGAGCACACCATCATGGAAGCGTTCGAGGATCACTGGGCGGGTCGTCCGTATCTTGATGAGCTCGAAGTCCGGGTGATTCCGGAGCCGTCTGTGCGGGCGCTCGAGCTGGAAACCGGCGGTGCCGACTCTCCGATCTGGCCGCTCGGCTTCGATGATGCGCTCCGACTTCAGGAGATGACCGACGAGGTCCAGACGATCCAGACCACCAGTTTTCCGGTGAACCATTTCCCGATGAACAATGAGATTCCCCAGTTCGATGATCCGCGAGTTCGGCAGGCGATGATGTACGCGATTGATCGCGAACTGGTAGCCCAGAGCGTCTACGCTGGTGCCGCCCAGGTGGCGCACAGCTGCTTCCCACCGGCGCTCGAAGACTACTATGCCGATGATCTCTATCAGTACGACTACGATCCGGAACGCGCCGTCGAGCTGCTTGAAGAAGCAGGTTGGGAATTGAACGATGATGGGATCCGGGAGCGCGATGGCGAGCTCTGGGAATGGACCTGTGCCGTTGGCCAGGGCGACGAAACTCGTCGGCCGCATGCTGAGATGCTGTCCGAGTTCTTTTCCGAGATCGGTGGTCAGATGAACATCACCGAAGTGCCGTCGCTCGGTGGCCATATGCGTGATGGCGGCGACATGGCGCTGTTCAACTGGAACTATGGCGGCTGGGAAGGCGAACCGGATGCCCGAATCGGCCTCTCGACCGGTGGTGGTGACAACTACTCGCACTATAGCAACGAAGAGATGGACGAGTTGCTGGCCGAGGGTGTGAGGTTGACCGAACTCGAAGATCGGCAGGAGGTCTATCGCCGGGTACAGGAACTCTTCGTCGAGGATGTTCCGTTCCTCTATCAGACCTTCTGGGACTGGTTCAACCAGTTCAGCATCCGTGTGCAGGGATTGCCGGACGAGGCAGATGTGATCCACGGCACCAAACTCTACCGTTCCGGTCTGGTGCGCCAGTACTGGCTGTCTGAATAGAGCGGTTTCGCCCTCACCCCCGTCCCCTCTCCCAATTCTGGGAGAGGGGTGTCAATTTCTGGTGCGCCATCCACCACGAACTCGGCTCCTGGAGGATTCATGCGTGCCCGTCTCCGTCTTCTGCAACGATTGGACTTCCGGATTGCCCTGACGACGATCTTTGCAATCTGGAATGGAGTTAATAGCGCGAGACTCGATGTCGCCTTTTCGATGCATCCGTATAGCGGATTCGTCGTTGGACTCGTGGCTGGTGTGATGCTCGCTTCCTGGTAGGCGTTGGCAGTTGCGCCAGTGGGCTTCACTTTGGGACTGGTGATCGCCTACCTCATCGATGTGGCGGTTGCGCCGTTCGTGTGGAATGACTGGGTGGTGATCACTGTGCTGAGCCTGGTGTTCGTGATTCCGGGCGTCTATATCGGGCGCTGGGCCAGTGGAGCGCCACAACGGGCCGGGGCCGGCGATA
>REEK01000179.1 GCA_007695115.1 Sphaerobacteraceae bacterium | reverse complement strand
AACAAGCTGCGCGCCTATCATCTGCAGGATCAGGGACTGGACACTGTGGAGGCCAACGAGAAGCTCGGATTTCAGCCTGATCAGCGAGACTACACCGGTGCCGCATTTATCCTGAAGAATCTCGGGATCACCGATATCCGGCTGCTGACCAACAACCCACGCAAGGTCGATGCATTGACCCACTGCGGGATCAACGTGGTGGAGCGGCTTCCGCTGGTGGTTGATTCTGTTGCCACCAATCAACGTTATCTGGATACCAAGCGTGCCAAGCTCGGCCACATTTACGAAGAAGACCGCGCACTCGAATCGAAATCGTGACCACCGAAACGAATATGGGAAAGGGAACCTGATGCAGACGATCGAGGGCTTGCTCGTTGGACGTAACCGGAAATTCGCCATCGTTGTGGCCCGGTTCAACGAGTTCATCACCGGAAAATTGCTGGACGGGGCCATCGATGGTCTGGTCCGACACGAAGTCGACCACGATGACATCACCGTGGCCTGGGTGCCGGGCTCCTGGGAGATCCCGCTGATCGCCCAGCGACTGGCCGCCAGTAAGAAGTACGACGGCGTGATCTGCCTCGGGGCGGTGATTCGTGGTTCGACCGCGCACTTCGATTATGTCGCGGCAGAAGTCTCCAAAGGGATCGCCAGCGGATCGATGGAGACCGGCGTGCCGATCACCTTCGGCGTCCTGACCACAGACACAATCGAACAGGCGATCGAGCGAGCCGGCACCAAGGCCGGCAACAAAGGCTTCGAAGCTGCCGCGACGGCGATCGAGATGGCGAACCTCGTCGGGGAAATAGATACTCAATAAGTCGGTGAAATCGGAGTTGGAGGAACAGTCACCAGAGGTCTACACTTGTCTGTAACTGCAACCCGGCTGATTTACCGAAAGTGTCTCTCCATCAGCCATGATTCGAAACCTTCTGGCCCGCATAGCAGTTCGATCACTTCTGATCAACGGCACACTGCCGCTGATGCTGGTCTTCGGGCTGCTACTGGCGCCGGTCACCTGCACCTGCGGGGCATCGGTTCCGCATGGACATTCTCTGTTCCAGCTCCCCCACCATCATCACGGGGATGACGATCAGGGACACTACGATCATGACGAAGCGAGTGACCATCAATCACACGGCCACCACGACAGTGAATTCGCCCACGTTCCACATCCACTGGCTGTGATCGAGCCAGAATGTGATGATTCAGAGCTTTCTATGCTGCTGGCCGGCAATTTCGTGCTGGCAAACGCGCTGGAACATCAGGATGGCGCGGTGCTGAACGCGCCACCGACGTCCTCGTTCGGGCAACCGATGACGATCGCACAACCGGCGCTGCCAACCATCGATTCTGTCGATGTCTGTGAAACGGTCGATCTTCCATCGACACGTACCCTCGAAGGTACCGCCACCGCTCCAGAAACCCCACCTCCGCAAGCCTGAGCCATTCCGTCTGATTCAATAGCAGTGTGACGATTTGATCGAGAACGTGGTATCCCGGGTGATTTGTGGGGTGCCGCTCGATGGTCGATTCACTGCCAACTACTGACTGTTGAGACAAAACGCCCGAACAATATATGGAGGTGATGAAGCATGAAGCGTCATACGTCAGCTATTCGTCGCATAACCGTGGTGGCAACGGCCGCCCTGCTTCTGGTGACACTCGCGGCAACCATCTCGGCACACGAGACTCGTGAGGTCGACGGAGAGTTCGAGTTCGTTGTCGGTTTCATGAACGAGCCGGCCTACGTCAATCAGATGAACGGCATCGACCTCCGCATCTCGTACCTGAACGGCAACCACGACGATGCCGACAATGCAGATGATCACAGCGATGATCACGATCATGCCGACGATCACGATCATGATCATGGCGCTGCTGACGATCAGTACGCCTCGGACAATCCGCCAGTCGAGAACGCACATCAGACGCTGAACGCAACCATCACGCATGGTGAGGACTCGATGGATGTCGAGCTTCGGCCGGTCTGGGGACAGCCCGGAGCCTACACGGCCGACGTCATCCCAACCACCACTGGAACCTATCGTTTCCACTTCCACGGTGAGATCGACGGCGTAACGATCGATGAGACCTTCACCGGAGGACCGGACACGTTCTCCGAAGTCGCATCCACCGATGAGCTGGAGTTCCCGGAAGGTGGGGCAATGGCTGCCACTGACTCCAATCAGGCCGCGGCAATGGGCATTGCCGGCGTGGTCGCCGGGCTGCTCGGGCTGCTGGTCGGCGGTGTTGCTTATTTCAAGGTGAGCGGCAGTCACAAGAGCCCGGCCCAGCAACGGCGTGAGGCCCGTATCGCCGAGCAACAGCGGAGCGAGGAATAGGGATGCCGCTGGTTCTGCGTCCGGTTCGGCCGCTGATCATCGCACTGATCGCCGCGCTGTTCTTCAGCCTGGTACTGATTCCAGCGGCACCGGTATCGGGCCATGCCTATCTGGACCGCAGCAATCCGGACGCAGGCGACATCGTTGAAGAGGTTCCCGACGAGGTACGGCTCTGGTTCACCGAGCCACTGGAGCCGGACCACAGCTTCATCATTCTCTATGACGCAACCGGAACCGAGATCGAGGCCGAAGAGAGCCGGATCGATCCGGGTGATCAGTTTCAGATGTACCAGCCACTGCCGGATGATCTGCCGAACGGCACCTACACCGTGCAGTGGCGCAACATCTCGGCGGCTGATGGGCACTCGCAATCCGGCTTCTTCGCCTTCACCATCGGCAGCCGGGAAGATATGACCGAACCGGTGGCCCCATCCGAAGACGCCACCACAGGCAATCCCGGCCTGCTGGAACCAGTCTCCAAATGGCTGAGTTTCATCGGGATCACCACGGCGGTCGGGGCCGTCTTCGCCTGGCTCTGGGCGATCCGTCCAGCGATGCTCGAACACGGCCAGCGGGTGTTGCCAGTTGCCCGACGACGAGCCAGAGGACTGGCGCTGATCGGGCTGGGAATCGCTATCCTCGGCAGTATTCTGGCACTGAGCGCCCAGACAATCGTGGTGACCCTCGGGTTCAGCGTCGATGACGTGATCGACACCCTGTTCTCGACCCAGTACGGGCTCTTCTGGGGACTTCGTATGCTCCAGTTCGGGATGCTCGGGGTGATCCTGTTCTCAGGGGCGCTCTGGAGACAGAGCCGGGTGCGCCGGACAGGCTGGGTTGCGCTCGGAATCGCTACGCTGGCGCTCCTTCCGTTTTCCATGTCCAGCCACGCCGCCGCTGTCTCGATCGGCACCACGGTGGCGATCGTCAACGACTGGTTCCACCTTGCGGCAACGGCCGTCTGGATCGGTGGCTTGATCGCACTGATGGGTGCGGCGATCCTGCCCACCCGGAACTCTGAGCCAGAGGAGCGTCGAGCCATCTACGCCGATCTGATCCCCAGATTCTCTACCCTGGCGATCATCAGTGTGGTGATCCTGACCGTGAGCGGCATCTACTCCAGCTGGCTCCAGGTCGGCAGTGTCACGGCGATGCAGGAGACCGAGTATGGCCGGACACTTGGACTCAAGCTCCTGCTGTCAGTGCCGCTGTTCGTGCTCGGAGCCGTCAATCTGCTGGTGATCAGCCCCTGGATGAAGCGGGCCGCGACAGCAGGAAAACACTTCAGCCGGACAGTGGCTGCCGAGATCGCGCTCGGAGCGGCGGTGCTCGGAATCGTGGCAGTACTGGTCAGCATGGCACCAGCCCGGGACACCCTGGAGAGCCAGGCTGAGCGGACGAACTTCCGCTTCGAGCATATGGACCTGACCACCGCGGTCTACATCTCTCCCGGAGCAGTTGGTCAGAACAACTACACAATCGATGTCATTCCAGACGATGGCCAGCTCCCCGAAGACACCACGGTAGAACTCCGGGTAGAGCGTGACGGCGTCCTCGGCGGGACCCGCGTCATCGATCTGGATCGATTGCCAGCCGGCGATCGTGGCCGCTCGATTCGTTTCGAAGCCAACGGCACCGACCTTAGCGTTCCCGGCACATGGGACATGGAAGTCGTTATTCAGCGTCCCGGCGAGACCGACTGGAGGGTAGATCGATCCTTCAGTGTTCCCGAGATTCCGGCGCAGGATCAGGTACCCGGACCACCACCACGCTTCGAAGGCTTCCAGGCTATCGGCGTGCCGATCGGGCTGGCACTGGCGGTCATCTTCGGCATCGTTGGCGCGCGACATCGCTTCCGTACAGAGCCAGACCGGATTCTCGGCTGGCTGGCGCTGATGTTTCTGGTGTTCTCCGTCCTGACGATCTGGCAGACGATGGTCGAAACAACGCCAACAACACAGGCACGCAATCCGATCCTGATGACTCCGCAATCGGTGGCCACCGGACATGAGATCTATCTGGAGCACTGCGCGGTCTGTCATGGTCCCGATGGCCGGGGGGACGGTGAAGCGGCAGGTGAACTTTCCCGGCCAGTAGCTGATCTGGGTGGTCCCCACGTGGAGATCCACACCGATGGTGATCTCTACTGGTGGATCATGGAAGGAATCGACCCTGCCATGCCGGGGTTCGAGAGTGAACTCTCGGACGAAGAGGCCTGGCACCTCGTCAACTACATCCGTAGCCTGCGTGATCCTGTCGACGACTAGCCCGACTGACACCGGTGTTGCCTCGATCTGGCGATACCGGTCCGCGCGCTGTGCGAAACCTCGCTGTTCTGGATAAGATCAACAGATGAGCGAAACCGATTAATCGATCGTGCCGATGTCTGGGCGTCACTTGTGGTGCAGCTAGCCGAGGCAGATGTCCCGAAGCAGCTTCCCAGGGCCTACCGTGCCCGGTTGCTGGCGCGGGCTGTCTGGCGCCTGCGAGGTAACGATGTGAGCGCACTGGCGGCCGAGGCAGCCTATTTCACCATCCTTGCGATTGCTCCGCTACTTCTCTTCCTGATCGCCGGGATCGCGTTGATTTCTCAGATCGTGCCGATCGCGATGGTCGATGATCTGGAGCAGACCGTCGCCCGGATGGCACCCGGGGATACCGGTGAACTGCTCGTGCCACTCATCGAGGAAGCGGTCAACCGATCAGACAGCGGGATGCTGAGCTTCGGAATCATCAGTGCAATCGTCGTCGCGATGTGGTCCGGATCCAGAGCGATGATTTCGCTGATGAAGGGTTCAGCCCGGATCAGCGGAACAGAACACAGCCCACCGATGATCTGGAATCGAATCCTGGCGATCGCTCTGGCTGGATTGATGGGTCTCGTGCTATTGCTCTCGTTTGCCGTCTTCCTGTTCGGGCGGGGGATAGGCAGGTTGATCGCCGAAGGTATGCAGATGGGCGACAGCTTCGCCGAGATCTGGGTCTATCTCAGCTGGCCACTTATGGGATGTATCGTCCTGTTGATGCTCTGCATGTTCTACTGGTTCGCTGGAGGCCGCTACACGGATCGACTCCGTTTTCTCTCGCCTGGAGCGATAATCGTGACGGTTCTGTGGGTCGCGGTGATGCTCGGGATGAGGGTCTTTCTCTGGGTGATCGACCCAGTGAGTATCTACGGGGCGCTGGGAAGTTTCGTGATTCTGGTCGTCTTCTTCTACATAATGAGCCTGGCGTTCCTCTATGGAGCTGCGATCAACGCTGAAGTTCGCGAAGCGCACGCAGAGAGTTGATCAGGATCGAGCTACTTCCCCTGGCTCTCCAGCTTGGTTCGGGTGTTCCCCTTGCGAGCTGCAACCCCGAAGATGATCCCGATCGCCCCGGCGGCGGTACTCAGCAAGAACGGCAACAGCCAGACTTCACCAAGCGATTCATGCTGGCCGATCAGCATTCCCCCACCAACGCCGACAATCCACGGCAGCGGTGCAACCAGTAGCATCCAGCCAGAGGGGCGCATGAATCCGGCTCCCATTGCCAGGAACAACCACAGAATCACACCCACCGTGAAGACGATCGTGCCGGTAAAGTGAATAACCGTCGCCCCAAGCACACACCCAATGGCGATTGCGGTTCGAAATGTCTCCTGGTTCACCCTGAAGCCTCTCGCTGATGACGTAGCGTCGTCGCTGTCTCCAAGGGTACTGATTCTGCTCCAGATACGGTATGGCAGATATTCCGACATCGACCGGGGCTGATACGATTGCCCAATCAGTGACCGGCACCGAAAAGCATTTGTTCGATGACAACAAGGAGATTGCCAATGATCATCAAGGCGTCGCGCATTCTGAAGGGATGGGGCAGTCCAACCAAGTTCTTCATGCCCGATCAGATGGAATTGCGCGAGGATTCCGTCAAAGTCCTGCAGCGTGAATGGCTCGGACTCAAGCGCGAGGAGGAAGTTATCTCGATCGAGCGGATTGCATCCACGCGGATTCAGTTCGGCCTGATCAAGGCAACGGTTATTCTGGAGACATTCGGCGGGATGAAGGACGATATTCGCATCGCGGGCGTCGCCAAGGGGCAGGCACGGGCATTTCGGGAAGCGATCAATGAAGCCGCCAGTCGAATCAAAATGACTCCGGAACAAATGGCGCAGGCCGAACAGCAGAGCAACTGACTCAGCTCCGCCAGCTCTCGCCAACATTTGGTATCTTCCGGCATGACCGAACGACAATTCGTATGGTTTACTTTCGGCAAACAGGAATTGATTGCGGGCAAGCACAATCAAGCCCATTGACGCACACGGCGCGACGGCAAGCGTTATGCCGCTTCCGCGTACGCAGCGTCACACCGATCGCTTTGCGTCACCAGAAATCGACCACTTCGCCTTCAACTTCGATGATGTGAGGCTCGCCGTGATCACCAGACAGTCAACGGCACGTACCATCCATTCCGAGCGCACAAACAAGCTTGCCTACCTCTCGATGATCGAGATCTTTCAGGACCTGTCTCAACCCGAGATGGAACACATCGACAAAGTCACCACCATGATCTCTACACCGAAGGGAAAGGTCTTCTATTCCCCGCATCAGGATGATTCAGAGGTGCTGTTCCTGCTGAAAAAAGGCACAGTTGACCTCTACCGGATCAACTCGCAGGGGAAGAAACTGGTCACCGCCAACCTGCAGGCCGGCGATGTGTTCGGCAAGATGCCGATCCTCGGACAGCGGCTCGGTGAGAGCTACGCCGAAGCGACCAGTGAGAGCCTGGTCTGTGTCATGAGCCGGAACGATGTGGAAAACCTGCTGCTCAAGAACTCAAAAGTCGCGATTCGACTGGCAGAAGCACTCGGCAACCGGCTGTCCGAAGCTGAATCCCGGCTGGAAGACATGGCGTTCAAGAGCGTAGCCTCACGACTGGCAAGCCTGCTCTTGCGCATTGCCGAAGACACCGACTGGCGCGGTCGACGGGTCGTCAAAGGGCTGACACACCAGCAACTCGCAGAGATCATCGGAACCTATCGGGAAACCGTCACGCTCACACTCAATGAGCTGCAGACCACTGGAACCATCCAGACTGGCCGCCGCAAGGTTACCCTGATCGATGAAGTCCAGCTCGCCGAGATCGCCGATCGCTAAACGGCACCAGAAATCCATCCAACCTCGCTGTCGCAAATGTCTTTGCGTTTGGTAAGCGCCATTACGGTAGCGCCGCGCCCATACCCCTATGCTGAATTTATTCACGTAGTGAGGGGATGCAGCGGAGACGACCCCGCTGCTCTCGTATACGCACAGACGTAGTGAGGAAGGAAATGGTCGATGGCGATGGATATCGAACGCATGCTCGCCCAGCGATTGACCCGACGAACCGTAGTTGGCGTTCTGGCTGGCTCCACGGCAACGCTCGTCCTGGCAGCCTGTGCCGACGATGATGACGACGATACTGCTCCGGTTGCAGAAGAGTCGGATGACGACGAGCCAGATGAAGAGCCAGAGGTCGATGACGAAGAAGAGGAAGAGGAAGAGGAAGAAGAAATCGAAGAGGATCACGATGATGATCCCATGGAAGAAGATGATGATCACGAAGAGGACGAAGTCGAAGATGTAGACGACCACGACGATGAAGACGAGATGGACGATCATGATGAAGATGAAGACGTAGAAGCCGAGGTCATCGTCGACGACGTGATCGACTACCACCTTGCCCCGGACGGGCGGTGGGATGGTCCGTTCGGCTCAGTCACGATGCAGCTTCACATGGGCTGGGTTGATGGCGAAGAGGTGACCTTCATCCGCACCGATGCCTCCGATGAAGACTTCGCCACTGAAGAGGGTCTGGTCTACGTTCCGCTAATGGCAAACGCACTGGATGAGCCAGGCAGCCACAGCGAACTGTATATCTTCGAAAACGGCCATGAAGACCAGCGCCCGGTAATGAGCTCATCGCCAGCTGACGGGGAAAACTTCTCGCCAGCGTTCCGCATCCACATTTGCCGAAACGGCGACATGATGGACGAGCCGCTGACGTCCGAGCAGGCCATCATGGACGCAAACGACGCTGGAGACATCGATCTCGAAGAGACCGACATCATCGTCAACTACCCGGTCATCACCTGGCCTGGTGGACAGATTCCGGTCGATGAGGACAAGGTCGAAGCCCTGGGCGGCGGCCAGCTCATCGAGGATCCGGACCTGGATGGTGGACAGGTGACCCTCAAGCTCCACCAGTGCTATCCGGGCAGTCGCTACATCATCACCGACACCTCGGCGCTGCCGATGGCCCCGATGATGGGTGCCGGCGAAGCTGGCGCCAGTGGCCTGCTGATCGAAGCACGCGCCGTTGCACCGATTACGATCTTCCTCAACGGTCTTGAAGGAACTGGGGCGATGGGCTTCCAGCCAGGAATATTCAACGCCAACGCTGGCGATCTCGCCTGGAGCCCGTTCTGGGAGCACTTTGCCGCTGAATGGGTAAACGAAGACGAGGCCGTGGCAGTCACCTCCCAACGACAGCTCGACGAACTGGTCGAAGCTGGTGACCTTACTCTCTACGGTGGCGTACCGGATACCGATCCGGATACCTTCGTTGTCAACTGTTCGGTGCCGATCCTGGCCCCGGTTACCTGGGAGCCGCCCGAAGAAGACTAACTCGCAGTTCTCCTCCTCATCACACGAAGTTCGAGCGCGGCATCGATGCCGCGCTCGTCCCATGGTTGCGATCTGTCGAGCTGCTCTGCCCGAGGTATTGCAGCTCTTTCGAAATGAAAGACCGGCAGCCGGCCTGAAGCCAGCTGCCGGGTCGTCTGCTTCGTGGCTATGGTTCCACTCAGTCTAACGCGCGTTACGCGTCATCAGCTTCGTTGTCGTCTTCCAGGGGTTCATCGTTCTCATCGTCAACCTCGGGATCAACGTCCTCTTCGGTATCGTCAGCATCATCGACACCGTTCATCTCGCCGTTCCCATTGCCCTCAACCGTGAATGGCACCTGCATATCCATGTCGCGCTCTCCGTCGACCAGCGCGTACATGACGTAGTCACCGGGCTCGAGGTCCACGTCCCACTCGGTTGAGTCACCTTCACCCAGAGTCTCCTCGAGTTCCCAGACATCTTCGCCATTGGCTCCGGCGTCCTCAAACTCTATTGCGAGGCCTACCTCGGTGTCCCGTTCGTTTGTGACATTGAACAGGATGTTGCCGCTCGAGAACGTGACCTGATCGTCGAGAAGTTCTTCTTCATCTTCTTCGTCCGTGGCCGCGTCTTCCTGGTCATCCGCGACTGCGTCGTCTTCCTCAGTCATGTCGACATCCGCGTCTTCCAGGACGAGTTCGATTCCTTCGTCAGTAATAGTGACATTGGCGGATTCCTGATCGGCCACCGTGTCGTCTTCGTCATCGACGACAGCATCATCTTCATCGTCGATCACGGCATCGTCTTCGTCATCGACCACTGCATCGTCGTCGGTAGCGTCATCTACAGCTTCGTCGTCCGTTACTGTCGCGGTGTCATCGACTTGCTCGGTATCATCGTTGTCGTCGATAAGTGGGACATCGTCGACGAGGTCGTCGTCACCGTTACACGCAGCAACGATCAACGCTAGCGCAAATGTTAGCGACAGAATGCCCAGTCTCTGAAGTTTCATTGGGTTCTCCTTCGGAATATCGAAAAAAAACGGGTGGAACAATGCTCCGATTACCCTGGCAATTGGAGAGTCTAGATCAAGATGCATTCCAAAGGATTTTCAGCACCACACTAGTGGGGCTCGCTAGAGGACATCGTGAGATGCCAGGCGGCATCCGAGTAGACCTGTACACCTGCCACCAGATCATCCAGATCGGTCCACTCATCGGGGTTGTGGCTGATGCCGGCCCGACTGGGTACGAGCAGCATCGCGGCCGGACAGATGCTTGCCATCTGCATCGCATCGTGACCGGCTCCGGACGGTATCTGGATAGCCGGAATGGACCGCGCCTCGCTGCACGACTCCAGCAAGTCGATCAATTCACCATCCAGCGGCACTGGCTCTTCATCGCTCAAAAGTTCCGTGGTGGCATCCAGTTCACGCTCCCGGGCAATCCGCTCGATCTCCACGGTGAGCGCATCGACGACCGCCCGTTTGTTCTCCGACGACGTCGCCCGGATGTCGATACTGAGCCGTGCGCGTCCCGGAACGATGTTGATCGCGCCTGGTTCAGCCTGAATAGTCCCTACGGTACCGACCACGCTCTCACGGGCCTTCGACAACCGCTCCACCGCCAGAATTACCTCGGCCGCACCGGCCAGTGCATCCCGCCGAAGCGTCATCGGCGTTGCACCAGAGTGATCGGCCTGCCCGGTAAGCGTCAGGCGAAATCGAGTGGGAGCGGCGATCGCGGAGACGATGCCGACCTGCTTCTCGGATTCCTCCAGCACGCGTCCCTGCTCGATGTGGATCTCCAGAAACGCCGCATACGCGCCGGGATCGCGGCGGGCATCACCAACCCGCGCCGGATCGAGGCCGATACGTTGCAGCACCGCCCCCAGAGTGCGCCCGTCAACATCCTGCAAGTGCATAATCTCGTCTGGCTGCCAGACACCGGCAACAATGGCGCTGCCAAGCGTTCCGCGCCCGAAACGGCTGGACTCTTCAGCCGCAAACGACACCACTTCGACCGGACGTTCCAGCGACTCCGCATGATCTTTCAAAAGCGCAACGGCTTCCAGCGCTGCGGCGACACCGAGTGAGCCATCGAAGCGACCTCCGTCGATGACCGTATCGAGATGCGAGCCGATCAACACGGGTGGTCGGGTGTTGGCCTCTCCGGGTGCTGGCAGACGTCCGAAGACATTGCCAAACTCGTCGACACGCCTCTCCAGGCCGGATTGACTCATCAAGTGAAGTAGAAGTTGCCGGGCGCGAAGATCGTCCTGAGTAAATGCGAGTCTGAGCATCCGGCCACCCGGTTGATAGCCAATCCGGGCAAATGCCTGCAGCGTTGCCAGAATCCTCGCTGGATCAACCGCTGCGGGCGGAATGGCAGATTCAATCGACATTGGCATCACGCTCTCCGGCGGGGATAAAGCGGATCTCATCCTGCCCGTCGATCTCGCTCACGCGGACCTGCACAACGTCGGCGTACTCAGTGGTCAGCACCTGTCCAGCGAAATCGGCGGCGATCGGCAACTCTCGCCAGCCACGATCTACCAGCACCGCCAGAATAACCCGCCCGGCACGGCCGAACTCGAGGATTTCATCCATCGCCGCACGGATCGTCCGGCCAGTGTAGAGCACATCATCCACCAGGATGATTGTCCGGTCATCGATCGCGAACGGGATATCGGTCTGGCCAACAACCGGTGTTCGAGTGAGGCTGTCGAAATCATCACGGTAGAGGGTGATGTCCAGTGTCCCGAGAGGCAGATCGATGTCGAGCTCGCGATTGAGCAGGTCACAGATTCGCCTGGCCAGCACGTCGCCACGGCGCTGAATTCCGATCAGACACGGATTCGGAACCTCACGCACCAGCGGAGCCAGCCGCTGAGCGAGATCGTGCACCAGCGCGTCCACCGTCAGCGAACTCACCACGTCGGCAGCGTTCCGTTTAGTGTCGTCATCGATCACCGTAGACCCTCAACTCTGCAGAATTCCGCTTGCCGCTGATTCATCATGCTCGTGCCGGTCTATTCGGGAGGCTTTGCGCCACCCGATGACCCTGATCCGATCGCGTGTGAGAGCATCCGTCGCATGAACAGCTGGGCCGTCTCCCAGCTCATCGCCTGATCGGCCATCTCCTGATTCCCCATGTTGCCCTGAAAAGTGATCGCGCCGTTCCAGGCTGCTCCGACGTGTGGGATTTCAGCCTTGCAGTGCTCGACGTTCATCACCGTCAGCAACCAGTTCTGATACGTCTCCCAGGGTGGTGGCCAGGCTCCCTCGAAGGGTTCCGTCTCGGCCTCCTGATCGACCCCGAAGAACGACTTGGGTGGGTTCCGCTGCCACGGTTGCCCGCGCATGGTCTGCAAACGCGTGGCGAGTTCGTCCAGATCCTCCGGCTTTACATGCACTAGTGAGCGATGAAGCAGCGTGGCGCATTCTGGCACAGAGAACATACCCTGACTACTCGGCCAGATCAGCGTTGGCAAGTGCTGAAGAAACGGAAACGGCGGCGAACCATTCCGGTTGAAGAATTCGATGATGTATTCGCGGGCCTTCTCCGACGCGGATTCTCGATTCCCTTCGAACATCCCACAGACCACATGCTCGGACTGGAACGGATTGATCATGCAGTGGCCCAGCAACAGTCGATCCTCATCCGGCACGGCGGCGGTGAAGACCGCTTTGATCGTCGGCCCCATTGGGTTAAACAGAGCCCAGTGGGACAGCACTTCGATATCTGGCGCGTGACTGATCAGATCGCACCCACGCATCGGGGCATTGAGCAGGTCCGGAACCTGGGTTGCGGCCATGGCGTATTTGCTAAGCGTTGATGCGACCTTTGCCGCGTCGGGGCCGGGCTTTTCGCTGCTCATCGAGCCTCCTCGGGTGATTCCCGCGAGTCGTTCAACCTCAGAGCCTGAACCCATAGGGCAGCAACTCACGCGCAGTTGTCGAGACCATCCCATTGTCGCCGAAAAAGAAAACCTGTGCATCCGGATTAAACTCGAAGATCACTTGCCGGCAGGCACCACACGGGGCCGCGGGTTGACCGTGCGCCGTTGCCACGGCGATAGCCCGGATCGAGAGCTGATCAGCGCCAAGACCAGCCACCGCAGCGAAGATCGCGGTGCGCTCGGCACAGTTGGTCAATCCGTACGATGCGTTCTCCACGTTGCATCCCCGATAGATCGTCCCCATCTCAGTCAATAGCGCCGCTCCGACAAAGAAGTTGGAGTAGGGGGCATAGGCCCGGCCGGCAACCTCCCGCGCAGACTCCAGTAAGGCGTGGCGCTGGTCTTCATTCAGGTGCTGGATGGACATCAGGAGCGCCTCCAGACGGTTCTGTACCGGGAAAGTGACGCCAACTGGCGCTCTGGACGTGCAGAGCGCCAGCCTGGTCGATCAGGATCCCTTGATGCAGTCCGCAAAGACATCGAGAAACTCTTCTGCCTGCTGGTGGTTGATGACCAGCGGCGGGGCCAGACGGATCACCTGATCGTGGGTTCCCGCGGTGATCATCAGCGTCTTGTGCTCGTGGCCCTTCTGAACCACATGCTGCACCGCCCCGGGGTTCATCTTGCCGTCTCCGGTCACGAATTCGACCCCGATCATCAGACCACGTCCGCGAACTTCGCCGATGTTCGGGTTGTCCGGCATCATCTCCCGGATCTGGGACATCAGGAACTCGCCAACACTGGCGGCGTTCTCGGGCAATTTCTCGTCCCGCATGACATCCAGTGTGGCGTTGGCGGCCGCGCAGGCAATCACATTGCCGCCGAAGGTCCCGCCGTGAGCGCCCGGCTCCCATTTGTCCATGACGCTCTTGTTGGCCACCACCGCGCTCAGCGGAAGGCCAGAGGCCAATCCCTTGGCCACAGCCACGATGTCTGGAACGATGTCAAAGTGCTCGAAGCCCCACATCTTGCCGGTTCGGCCCACACCGGACTGAATCTCATCGGCGACCAGCATGATTCCGTGCTTGTCACACAGCTCGCGCAGGTTCTTCATGAAACGGGTCGGTGGCACCACGTAGCCACCCTCACCGAGGATCGGCTCGATGATGATTGCGGCCACATCGTCCGGTGCTACCTGGGTGGCGAAGAGCTCCTCCAATTCATCCATGCATGCGAGATCCATATCCTCGTCCGGCACATTGAACTGATTGCGGAACGTGTTCGGATACGGTGCATAGTAGATAGACGGAACCAGTGGCTCGTAGTGTCCACGCACCTTGAGCTTCGAGCTCGTCAGAGCCATCGTCAGATGGGTCCGTCCATGGAATGCCCCACGAAACGCGATGACGGCCGGACGACCAGTGGCAACTTTGGCCAGCTTGATGGCCCCTTCCACTGCCTCTGCACCAGAGTTGCTGAACAGCGCGCTATCGAGCCCGTCCGGCATTGTCGCGGTCAATTTCTCGATAAGTTCGAGCATTGGCTCATGCGCCAGGATGTTCGCCTGGGCGTGAATCATCTTGCCTGCCTGCTCACGGATCGCTTCGACAACTTTCGGGTGACTGTGGCCAGTGTTGGTCACGGCAATACCCGAGGTGAAATCAACCCAGCGATCGCCGTTGGTATCCCAGAGGTAGATACCTTCACCGCGATCGACGGTCACCGGAGAGTAGCGGCTGAGCACGCGCGGAATCAATTCCTGTACTTTCGACATCTGAACGTCCCTTCTTTCCTCTTGACTCACAGGTTCATGACCGGCGTCATCGCGCTACGGCTGGCTGGCGATTGCCAGCAGTGAATGGAGCAACGCGTTGACACTGGCCTCAACGTCATCCGGGGCGGAGAACTCATCTTCGGAATGACTCTTCCCCCGATGACTTCGAACAAAGATCATTGCAGATGGACAGACCGCCTGCATGTATTTGGCATCGTGACCGGGACCAGACCAGAGCCTCATCGCTGGAATACCCGACGACTGGCAAGCATCTTCGACTGCCTGCACAACCGTGCTATCGAACGGGGTTGGCTCACTGAGCCACAGTTGCTCGGCCTCGATCTCGACGCCGTGTCGTTCCTTTACCGTATCAATACGTTCATGGAGCTGTCCGATCATCTGATCGATGACTCTCAACTCCTGATGACGAAAATCGACGCTGAACACCACCTTCGACGGGATCACA
>REEK01000003.1 GCA_007695115.1 Sphaerobacteraceae bacterium | reverse complement strand
TGCGATCACCAATCCGCAGGTTGTACTTGCGCTTGATGTAATTCTGGATCGCCTCGTCGAACCGGTTGCCACCCATGCGGATGGAGCGGGCCACAACAATGCCGTTGAGCGAGATTACGGCCACCTCAGTGGTGCCACCACCGATGTCGATGATCATGTTGCCGCTCGGGTCGGCCACCGGAACCTTGGCGCCAATTGCGGCTGCCAGTGGCTCACTGATGAGATAGGCCCGGCGGGCACCAGCGTTGAGCGCCGCATCGCGAACAGCCCGTCGCTCCACTCCGGTTACCCCGGCTGGAACACAGATCATGACCTCTGGACGGATCAGGGAGAATCGACCCACCGCTTTGTTGATGAAATAGCGAAGCATCTCCTGGGTGACCACGTAATCGGCGATCACGCCATCACGCATCGGGCGAACGACCTCGATCGTCTCCCGTGGCTCGCGCCCAAGCATGTTTCTGGCTTCGATACCGACAGCTTTGACCTTGCCATCCCTGGCCGAGATCGCCACAACCGATGGCTCGTTCAGGACAATGCCCCGGCCACGCAAAAAAACCAGCACATTGGCTGTTCCAAGATCAATTCCAAGCTGCTTTGCCAAAGGTAAATGCTCCGTTGCCTGTTCGCGTCAGCCACACAGCGGGACGTACCGCACCGTTGCTCACGTGCGCGTGAGTATCATACCAGCGTTCACAAAACGTGCGAGTGTCGGGGCGAATCGTCAGGTCGCTGGCTCGACGCCCTTGGCCCGCAGTTTCTCGATGTCAGACTGGGTTTCGGCCAGTTGCCGCCGGACTATCGGAAGCCGATCACGCTGCCGTTCGAGATCGCTGATCACGTCGTCGCGCTCTTTGCGTAGTCGCCGCAGATCGGCGTCGATCTCCTGTCGCTTCCAGTTGAGCTCGGCACAGATCGGGCACCGGTTCTTCTGATCCAGCCAGCCGCCACACGCCGGGCAGGTTCGCGTTATGTCTGCGAGCGTCATCGCTGGGAGTTCGCTCCCGGCTGCCGCGTGCTCCAGCAACTGATTGGCGTAGGTCGAGAGGCTATGAAGCAGGTGCTCACGCAGTTCCTGGGTTCGTTCGGCCGATTCGAGCTCAGGGAGCAACGGCTCGACATCCCCGGCCATTCGCCGGAGTTCCGGATTCGCCACATTGTGGCCTCGCTCGGCCCAGTCGATCTCTTCCCGATAGCCGATCTCCGTGGAGCCGATCCTCAATCTGACGTTCGCCGGTTCCTCTTCTTTCAGCTCGACGATCTCAATCGGAACCGGATCGAGCTGAACCCGCGGTGTTGATTCGGTGGACGGTTCGATCGCTTCCCGGTCGGCCATCGCCTGCTCGATTGCCTGATTGAGTTGCTCGATGCGCTCGGTCCACTGATTCTCTTCATTCAGGGACTCTTCGGCTCGCTGCAGATCGTAGGTGAGATCATCCTGACGACGCAGCAAGCGGCGAAGCTGACGACGCTCAGCATCCCGAATGTGGAAGCCCTGCCGGTGGTCCTCGTCCGAGGATGCGCCGGGCGGACCTTCACTCGTCTGCTGGTTCTCATCAGTCCGGGACGACGATTCTTCCCCGGGTCCCTGGTTTTCTTTTGCGCGGTTAAGCCAGTTGCGAAGCCAGGACACGTGACTACCTCCCGCTGCCTGTCTCGATCTGCTCTCTGGTCGGCGGCAATCGCGTTGCCGTATCTCTCATTAAGCCTGATCGGGCGGAGTCTCGTCCGATTGCTGTAGCGACCAGCGATCCACCTCTTTCAACGCCCTGAGGATGTGTGGGGCAACCCGCTTCGGTTCGGGCAGGCCCCGGATGCCCTTGATCCGCTGCTCGCCGCCCAGCTCCGTTCCATCGAGCGCCCGGAGCCCTCCAATAATCTCGATCCGCAATCGTCGCTGCACCTGCCCCATCACCACAACGACCCGGGTGAAGCCGCCACTGGTCCAGCTGATCTGGACCCCGGTGACATCCCGATTCGTCGATGTCATCGGTTCGACCCGGGCCAATCCGTCGAAGGATGCCATCGCGATATTGGCTGCCTCCATCAACTCCTGCTGCACCTGTTTTCGATTGACCTTGCGGATCTCTTCCGGCTGGAGTCCGGTGATGCTGGCATAGCGAAGTCTTACCGCCGGAATCTGCCAGGCGACAACCATTCCCAGCAGAATCAACCCGTGCACGATTCCGGTGCCGATTGCATGATTCATCGTGTCTGACGAGTAGATGGTAGACCAGTCACCGTGGAGATCACTGAACAGGTCCATCACCGGGTAGAACACCAGCGACATGATGACGCTCAGAATCCCGAACATGATGAACAGATAGTTGATGGCAGCCCGCATCGGGCGAAGGAACGCCAGCGTCAGGGCTCCCAGGCCCATCGCCACACTGACGATATTGCCCCAGAGCGCAATCCAGAAGAGTTCGACGAGATCGCTGATGCCCTGGTAGCCAACGAAGCCGAAGAAGAAGAAAAACCCGAAGGCCACCACCTCACCGCCGTACCACCAGATCGCCACCGCGTGGCCGACCTCGTGGAAGAAGACGCTGATCGGAATCAGGATGAAGAACGCCGCAACACTCATGTGCTGGCGATCTGCGTGGGTGAAATGTTCGTCGAAAAGCCGCTTGCGGTTCCGGATCGTCTCGTAGATCGTCCGTATCGAGATAACCGCCATGAGCAGCCCCATGATGACGAGGCCTGCAAAGTCGAATGGCACCAGATGCTCCTTACTCCAGCGCTCGATTGTAGCAGTCGGTGAGGTTGTCGGGTGCAGTCGGGTTGGCCTGTGCTGATTGGTTCAAGGCCCTCACCCCCAACCCCTCCACGTTCTATGTAGGGGCCGACGCCTCTGTCGGCCCGGCCCGGGTTGATTCCGCATCCCCCCGATCGGTCAACTCAA
>REEK01000076.1 GCA_007695115.1 Sphaerobacteraceae bacterium | reverse complement strand
GCATCCCGGGAATCTGATTTCCTCGAAGCCTGCTGGTCAGTGGACCACTGAATCAAGAGTTCAAACAGCTCCGCGGCATCAGTGATCAAGGTAGAAACCCGCACCACCTCGCTGCCGCGTGCCCAGCGGAGGAACGATATGAGATCCCGTGGCGAGGCGTGCTCAAGCATTCGGCTAAAGGCGAGTTCGGCAAGCTCTATCACCGGTGGTTCGGCCTCGAGCGCATCCTGAATGTACTCGCCGAGCAACCCGGGCTGGCGTCGCATGATGCTAATCCAGTGCCGATGAAGTGCCTGCGGTAGTGCGTCGCTCCACAACGCTACCTGAGCCACCACTTTGAGCTCATCCAGCAGGTCGATCGACGCCGGTGGAGCCGAGATCGCCGCAACAACCTGCTGGCTCATCGCCACCGACTGCTCGTGCAACTCGACTGGAAAGAGTGATAGCCAGGCTCGGAGCGATTGCTCGTCCAGATCTTGCAGCTGCTCGCTCAACATCTCGGCGGTGCGAAGTCGCGCGGCCCGCTCCGACGGCAGGAGGTCTTTCAGCTGATGGAAAACGGCCGGAGACAGTCGGGGGTCGAGCGCTCGGGGCAGAAAAGCCGTCGACAGTTCTCGCGGCACTTCGCGTCCAGCCGCAAAGAGACGTTCCACCAGGCGGGCGCTGTAATTGTCGAGCGGCTCACCGTCACCGGTTTCCGCGATCAACCGGCCAGCGATCTTCCCGGCGAGGGTCGGTGCAGCATCGGGGAGTTCTTCGATCTCGTCGACCAACCGGCGGATATCGTTGAGGTCCGCCCGATCGATCACTTCACCGGGTGCCGAAGACAGGTAATCGATCATCATGCCGAACCGCTCGCTGTCGCTGACCTGGTCGTTCTCCAGCCAGATCCGCAGGAGCGCCCATATCGCACTCACCCGAACGGTCCGATGAAGCTGCAATGTGTGAAGCTCGGGTTCGATCTCGCTCCAGCGCCAGGACTGCTTCAGCTCCCGGTAGTAAGCGCCGGCCATTTCCACGTCCGGGCTGATTCGTGCTAGTCGCAGCACCGCTTCTTCGTAGCGATCCGTGTCCGGAAGCGGTCCCTCCGGGCGATGCAGGAAACGGATCCGTCCATAGAGCCAGGCAGATGTATCGGCGCCGATCGTCGAATCCGCCGCCAGCGCCTGAAAACCCTGCAACGCCTTCGCTTCTTCACTGTGATCGCCTAGTCGCTCGGCCAGCTCGGCGTGAAATCGCACCACATCCGGGTTTCGCGACAGGCCGGCCAGATCTCTGACCCGGGCAAACAGATCCCAGAGCCGCTGCAGGTGGGTCGACTGGAGATGCTGCAGCAGGGAGCGAAGATGCCCCACGAACTCGTCTTCGTGAAGCTCGATCTCCTCTTCACTGTCAAAGAGCTCCACCCGCAACCAGCGAATTCCGACATGGCCGGGCTGTTCATCGAGAATTCGCCCAGACCAGCCAGCAACGTACCGCTCCAGGCCGCGTGCTTCCTCGGAATCCCGTCGGCTAGCCTCGAGCAATGTAGACACCTGATCGGGGTCCGGAATCGAATCGGTGGATGCCTCGAGGTCGTCGAGGACCGTCTGAATATTCTCAGGAATGCGGATGACCGCCGCGCGGCGCTGTTCGATTGTGTACTTGTCGAACCGCTCATCCGGCACGCAGTTACTGCAACTCAGACAGTTGCCATCCTGAACGATCTCGTTCGTCTTCAGATACCCCAGCATCACCGATCGCAGGCACTCTGGCGTGGCCGAGGTATTGATGGTCCCATCGGGCTTCAGCCCCAGATAATCGGTCAGCAGCCGGGCATAGGAATCACGCGCATTCTCGTACCGCTGTTCGTGAGCCTGGCAGAACGCCTTGACGAACTCAACCAGCTCCTTCGAATCCGCGAACACAGACCCGAGTTGAACACGCCACCCGCGGGGCCAGGCCAGATCTGGCAGCCCGAACCAGTCATCCAGGTTTGGTCTCTGACGACCTGCTTGTTTGGCGCGCTGCTGAGCGATATTCGGGAAAGCTCGACGGCTGGCGCCAACGCGTTCCCGGCGCTCCGAAAGCGACAATTCCCGGTACGCCGCTTCACTGACACGGTTACGATTCGTGACCGACTCGAAGAATGCCCCCCGATCCGACTGGCTCAGCATGGTGTTGAAGGTCAGCAATTCCCGCAGAACGCGATAGAGATAATCGGACCACTCCCGGTACTGATGCCCGCGATCGAGAACGTGCGCGTGGTCGGACGATTCATTGGTCTCCTCACGACGAGGCCGGAACGTCTTCGGGAGCTCATCACGATCGAGGCGATATCGCTCGATGTACGACTGCAAGTCCTCGGAATCGACATCGAATGATTCCTGTCCCTCCCGGTACCGGATCATCAGATAGCGGGCGATTCCCTGGACGTCGATCCGTTCGATCCGCTTGTTCTCCAGAAAGTTCTGCTGAATCCCGAAGTCAGAAGTCCAGTCATCCGTTCTGGCGCCGTCCGGACTGTAGTAGAGCACCACGTTGGACGGCTCCCCGTCGCGACCAGCCCGACCGGCCTCCTGAACGTAGGCTTCGAGGTTGCCCGGAGGCGTGGCGTGGATCACCATCCGGATGTCGGGCTTGTCGATACCCATCCCGAAGCCTTTGGTGGCGATCATGATTCGCCGATCACCGTGGATGAAGGCATCCTGCTCGATCTGGCGCTCCCGATCGTTCATCTGAGCCTTGGAGTCAGGATCGCTATTCCCGTTCGTCTCCATCCTGCCGTGGTAGATCGCGACCTCGGTCCCGAGCTCTCTCTCCAGGTAGCTGGCCATCGACGTCACATGCGGCGTTACTTTCGTTGCATCGTTGGGGGCATCTTTCCGATCCTGAGTCCACGGCATGAAGACGATTGCCGAGCCGGTCGAATCGTTACGATCGCTGGCGAAATCGCGAAGTTCGTCGGCAATCTGGCTGACTTTGGACGGTCG
>REEK01000080.1 GCA_007695115.1 Sphaerobacteraceae bacterium | reverse complement strand
CAGCAGGATGAACAGGCCGATCAGCGGCAGCGTCAGGTAGGACGATGTGTAGGTCAGATAAGCCATGATCGAGGCGACACCACTCAGTGCGATCCAGCGGCGGTCCTCATCCCGCACCATCCGGAGTGCTGCGTAGAAGGCGGCGAGGAAGAAGCAGGTGCTGCTGATGTTGTGCATCCCGTAGCCGGCCATGTAGAGGTTCGGTGCCAGGAAGACGAAGATGACCGCCGCCACCACTGCCCACGGACGACAGCGGAATACCTCTTTGCCGATCAGATAGACCAGTCCGGCCGAGATCAGATGGTACGGCCAGGTCGAAATCCGGATCGTCTCCAGCGAGAGCCCGAACAGCTCGATGAACGGCTTTTGCAGCGCGTAGTACAGGATCGGAAAGCCAGCGATCCACTCACCGGGGCCCGGATAACCACGAAACCATTCAATCTCCGTAAGCGACGGCAATGTGTACGACGTATAGCCGGTGATGAACTCATCCTGGACGTAGTGAAGTGGGAAGGTCTGCATATACAGCAGCCCGACGAGCTGGATGAGGACGATCGCACCCAGTAACGGCACATCGTCACGAGTCAGGGCCGGTTCCGGGGCTGACTGGCTGACTGGCGCTGAACGCGTGGATTGATACAGCGCTCCGATGATGAGCCCCACAGAGCCGATCATAAGCGCCAGTGCGGGGAGCCGCCCGTGTCCACTGGCCACCAGCAGAACCGAGGCAAGGGTCAGCAGCAATCCAGGTATCAGCAATGTGAGGGTCTGCCGGTTCAGCATCGCCAGTCCTGTTTAGCACGTCAGATCATCAGTGAGCGCTCGTCTGCGCCCGGGGAAGTATGTCACGTGCGTCACATGGGTTCAGCGGTGTACTGAGTTGCCCGGAGCGGGATGGTGCCGCATCCCCATGGCAACCACTGGGCGAACTATATGTCTTGACGTGTATATAACGTAAGGGGTATATTCGTTCGCAAGATTCCTTTACGCCAAGACATTGTCGAGGTCACAGACGTCTCGCGGTTGTCGGCAGGCACCCGATGCAAGGAGGAATGCACGATGATCCGGATCGAAGTCATGAGTGTGATGGTGAATGATCAGGAGAAGGCGCATGATTTCTACACCGGCATTCTTGGTTTCCAGGTGCGGCACAACGTGGATGTTGGCGGCGCTGCCTGGCTGACGGTTGTCTCGCCGGCAGATCCTGACGGCCCGGAGGTGCTTCTCGAGCCGGACTGGAATCCTCAGATCGAGATCGAAGGCAAGCCGGCTGCTCAGGTCTTCAAGCAGGTGTTGTACGACGCCGGGATTCCCTTCACGTCGTTCGGCACCGACGATATTCATGGTGAGTTCGAGCGGATGAAGGAGCTGGGTGTGGAGTTCAAAATGGAACCGACAGATGCGGGCCCGGTAACGGTTGCCATTTTCGATGACACCTGCGGGAATCTCATTCAATTGCATCAACCGGGTTAAAACGGGAAGTACATATGATGACATCGACGTTCGAGGTTCTGGCCGAGCCAAACCGTCGCCGGATTCTCGATGAGTTGAGGAACCAGGAACGCCCGGTCAACGATCTGGTGGAGATTCTCGGAATCAGCCAGCCGGGCGTCTCTCGGCACCTGCGCGTTCTGCGTGAGGCCGGACTGGTCGAGGTACGTCGGGATGCCCAGCGCCGGCTCTACCGGGTACGATCTGAACCGCTGCGGGAGATCGATGCCTGGCTGCAACCGTACCGGCAGTTCTGGAACGACCGGCTCGACGCGCTCGAAGCCCATCTCGATCGAGAGAAGGAGCGTGAACATTCAGATGAGTGACGACGCGAGCATAGAGCAATACGGTGATCTCTATGTCATCCGATTCGAACGCCATCTCCATCATCCGATCGAGCGGGTCTGGGCGGCACTCACCGACCCGGAAAAGCTTCAGCAGTGGCTTGCGGCGACCGAACTCGATCCGGTTCCAGATGGTCGCTATGTGCTGCACTTCCAGAACATCGAGCACACCCACGTCGGGCGGGTAATCCGGTACGAGCCACCCTACCTGTTCGAACATACATTCGGAGACGATGCCAATGGCGTTGTCCGCTGGGAGCTCTCCCCTTCGGAGGAAGGCTGCCTGCTGCGGCTGAGCCACACGATCTACTCGTCAACCGGGATGGCGAACTTCATGGCCGGATGGCATGCCCACCTCGAATTGTTGCAGCACGTGCTCTCCGGATCTCCTCAGCCATGGTCCTGGGATAGCTGGCACCGTCACAACGACCGATATGAAGCAATCGTCGAACGGGAGATGGGCGACGGGGAGCCGAACGGTTGATATTTCGGCTGATTACATGAGGTTCAGACGTCATGCGGGTATCGAATCTGGCCATCTCGGGGTACAGTGGGGCCGAAGACAATTAGCCGCCCGTTGAACTGATGAGGTGCCGGAATGCTCAGTATCGATGTCACCAGTGTCCTGGTCGATGACCAGCAAGAGGCCGTCGACTTCTATACCAAGGTGCTTGGATTTCAAGTCAAGACCGATGTTCCCGCCGGCGATAACCGCTGGCTCTCGCTCGTATCTCCGGCCGATCCGGACGGGATCGAGCTGCTGCTCGAACCAGACGACAACCCGAATGTGTTGATCGATGACGAGCCAGCTGCTCAGGTCTACAAACAGGCCCTGTACGATGCCGGAGTTCCGGTGACATCCTTTGCCAGCGATGATCTCGAGGCAGATTTCGAGCGCATGAGCAACCTGGGTGTGGTGTTCGTGCTGGAACCGACCGAGATGGACGATGTGACCGTTGCCGTGTTCGATGACACCTGCGGCAACCTCATCCAGTTGCATGAGGTTCATCTGGAAGATTGATTCAGCATCAGATTGCTGGGTCGCAAACCGTGACGGTTCTGTTACACGCGGTGGTGGAGTTTCGCGAATCCGTACCTTCAGGCGAACTAATATCGGATTGGTGGGGAGAAGTGTCTTCCCTGCCAGTCAATGTCTCTTGCCTGGAGGTGCCAAATGCGTCGAGGATTTTCGATTTTCGCCGGGGCGCTGCTCGTGTTGCTGGCCGGCGTGTTCGCTGCGGCGATGATCGGACGATACACCTTCAACCGGAGTGTCAATCACGAGATCTCGGATCTGTTTCAACGAACGTCCGCGGCTGAGCCAGCGATTCTGTCCGAAGCGGACATCGAACATCTGCCGGCTCCGGTGCAGCGCTGGCTTCACTACTCCAACGTCGTTGGCCGGGAGCGTCCGGAAACCGTTCGACTGAAGCAGGAAGGCGAAATCCGGCTTGGGCCGGATGAGGCCTGGATGCCGTTCACTGCCGAGCAGTACTACACCACCGATCCACCTTCATTCATCTGGAAGATCGATACGTCGATGATGTCGGTGATCCCGATCAGCGGCCGGGATCGGTACGTCGATGGTCGCGGGAATATGACGATTAAGGTCGCCTCACTGATTCCGGTGGTCGACGAGACCGGCGAACATATGGATCAGGGGACGCTGGTGCGCTACCTGAACGAGATCTTCTGGTTCCCGGCTGGCGCCGTCAGCGAATACATCACCTGGGAAGCGATCGACGACAACTCGGCGAAGGCTGAGATGACCTATGGCGGGATGACCGTCGAGGCGACGTTCTACTTCGATGACGAAGGCCGGCCGGTAAACATGATGGCCCCCCGTTACCAGGATGCCGGAAACGGTGAGATCAAGTGGCTGCCCTGGTGGACACCGATTCACGAATACGGTGAGTTCGACGGTGTCCGAATGGGCGTGGCTGGTGAGGCCTACTGGGAAGAGGACTGGGGCGACTTCACTTACGTCCGGCTGCGATTGCTCGATGTCGAATACAACGTGCCTGAGCGGTACTGAGGTCGCACGAGCCCAGACCCCTCCCCCTGTTTCGACTCTCTCCCTCTCCCAGTATTGGGAGAGGGTCGGGGTGAGGGCCGTTGGTTGCACCCGCTCCTCTCCCGCCAACATGTCTATGTGATCTATGTGCCCGAATCGCGGTATGCTGAGGAGTACGATGAATTTTGCCGATCACTGAACCAGAAGGGGACCATATGAGCGATGTGAAGACTCCACCGATCGGAGAAAAAGCTCCGGATTTCAACCTGCCGGGCACCGGCGGAAAGACCTACAAACTCGATCAGTACACCGGCAAGCAGAACGTGGTGCTGTACTTCTACCCGAAGGACGATACACCTGGTTGCACGAAAGAAGCGTGCGCGTTCCGTGATCTCAGCAAACGATTCTCCAATGAAGGCGCTGTGGTTCTTGGTGTGAGTGGCGACGATGTGGCTTCGAAAGAAGCATTCGCCGAAAAGTACGGGCTCTCGTTCCCGCTGCTGGCCGACGAGGATTTCGACGTCAGCACCCGCTATGGCGCCTACAAAGAGCGCGAACGCGACGGCAAGAAGTTCATGGGGATCGAGCGGACCACGTTCCTCATCGACAAAGACGGGGTACTCCGGAAGATCTACCCGAACGTCAGCGTGGAAGGACACTCCGAAGAGGTCCTGAACGACATCAAGAGCCTCTAACCAACCGTCGACTGGTTATCCGGGCGGGATTTCTGCCCGCCCGGATTGCAGGCAGCGGGTATCCTCAATTGTCGGTTCTGAGCATCCGGATCGATGCGGTAATCAACCAGACGACCCACACCCCAAAGCCAATGAATCCTATGAAAAGCGACGGTCCTCCATCGACAACGTTGGACGCGAACGCCCCACCCGAGAGAAGCAGGACACCGCCCAGCATCCCCAGCTTTAACGTCCAGCCAGGAACCACGGGCATTGCCAGCGCGCCCAGAGAAAGCGCGAGAAGCGTGACGCCCAGCGCGACCATCGACATCGCGAAGGAAGCGGAGTGCATCGCCCAGAGTAGTCCAAGAACTGCCTGGTTCGTCTCCAGTTCGCTTATCCGCGTGACCAGCACCGCCTGCATGGAGGCTCCGGTTGCGAAGAGCGCCATCAGTGCGATCCCGGCCGCATAGGCGACGCGACCCCAGACTGCCGAGGCAGCCGACTCCTGAAGGCGTGATGTCACCACTGACAGGAACGTCAGGAGAAATACGGCATTGATCGCAATCCACCCGGTGGCGATCATCACCCGCCCACCCTGATCGGAGTAGAAGCGGGCGACCTCGTCCAGCGGTGCCCCCGGTAGCGGTGATCCCGCCATCAACACTCCGTTTTGCAGGATGACCCCTGCAGCAAACCCAAGCCCCGCAATTCCACCGATGAGTCCCTGCGACAGGCCGCGCGATTGTGCTGCAGCCATCCCAACAGTCGCCATGGTATGCTCCCTCCCGGATAAATTTTGGTTGACTACAATCACTATAGCAGCACTATAATGATTATGGAAGAGGTCTACTGGATGGGCTTCGGAGATGATTCGATGGAGCGCGGCCCGTATGAGTCGCCCATTCGCCGCGAGCAAGCCGAGATGACTCGACAGCGCATCACTGGTGCGGCGCGGACACTCTTTCTGAAACGAGGCTATGCCCGGACCAGTCTGAAGCAGGTTGCCGCTGAAGCCGGGGTTTCTGATCAGACCATTTATGCCGTTTTCCGGAAGAAATCCGGACTACTGCAGGCGATCATGGACGAGATGGATCTCGCTGCCGGGGTTGAGCAATCCATGGCCGACATAGGCGCGGCTCATGGTGATCCAGAACGCCAGCTCGTCCACTTCGTTGCATACGACCGTCGCTTGTTCGAGCGAGAGGGCGACAACCTGCTGATCATGCGGAATGCAGGTTCGTCAGAGCCCGAGCTGGCTGAAACGTTGCGCACCGGCCGTGAGCGGGGTCGCCAGGTGCATCTCCGGATCTTTTCCATCTGGGAGTCGGATGGGCACCTCGTCGAGTCGCTGAATGCCGAGACCGCTGCCGATCTGTACCACGCCGTCTCCAGTATGGATTCGTTCGACTATCTGGTACATGAGCGCGGCTGGACGGCAGACGATTGGGAGCAGGAGACAATCCGAGTGCTATGCGGCGCATTGTTGAAGAGCGCCGAAGAGCGCTAGACGACCTCCCGGTGAGAATGGCGCCTTCAGAGTATGCTCCGTCGCCGGTTCCCCTCGCCTGCGGCATACTTGGGCCGCGTTGCGGAGCGTAACGTCGGCACGTAGCTGCGGACCCGGGCATGACCACCGCGAGCCAGGCACAATCCACCCCACAGGGACGTATCTCCATTCAGCGCTACGCCATCACTGCGCATTATGTCGCGCTGGCGGTGATTCTGCTGGTCGGAGCCTTTCTTCGATTGACGGCGCTGAACCGGCAAAGCCTCTGGTTCGATGAGGCCGATGTCGTCATCCGTGCCCAGCAGCCGCTGAGCGAGGTGATGCGCACGTTCGTGGCGCCCGGCGAGAACGGCCCGATCTACAACCTGATGCTGGCGCTCTGGATACAGGTGGCCGGGATCTCGGAGATCGCGGTGCGATTGCCATCGGCTGTCTTCGGGGTGCTGGCCTTGCCGCTGATCTATCTGCTGGCGCGTCGCATCGCCGGTTCGACTCCGGCCCTGATCGCCACCGGACTGCTGGCGATGTCGCCCTATCACATCTGGTATTCGCAAGAAGCCAAGATGTACACGATGGTGGTGGCGCTGGCGCTGGCATCCACCTGGGCACTGGTGATGGCGCTGGAACGTAACGATCGCTGGTGGTGGATTGGCTACGCGGCGGTTACAACGCTGATGTTCTACACCCATGTGGCAACGATTCTCGTCTTCGGGGCTCAATTTCTCTATGCAGTGGCGACCTGGCGCAACTGGCCGGAGCGGCAGCGCTCCTGGGCGATTGCGATTGCCGTGCTGACGTTGCCGTATGTCCCGATCGCGCTCTGGGCCACCCGCGTCATCAGTGGTGGGGCCGACACCTGGCACCCGGCGGTTACCTTGCCTGCTGCGCTGGAGACGTTCGCCATCAAGTTCGCAGTCGACCGTTACGATGACGACATCCGGCTCTGGGCGTCCATCCTCTACGCGGTTCTGGCCGTGGCAGGTATTGCCGGGCTGGCCTACTGGCGCCGACAGGAGCGGTGGTGGTTGCTGATCTCACTCCTCGTAGTGGTGCCGATCATCGGCCTCTGGCTCGTCTCGCTCCAGCAATCGGTATTTTCCGACCGTTATGGCATCGTCGCGCTCCCCTTCTATCTGATCCTGGTAGCGGCTGCGCTCGGCTGGCTGTTGCGCCGGCGGTACGCCTGGGCGCTGGCCGTTCTGGCGATGGTGCTGCTGGTCAGCTTTGCCTGGGCACCCATCCGGGACGTCAATCGGACTGAATCTGCCGAGAAAGAGGACTGGCGCTCGGCCTACGCCTGGGTGGCGGATCGCCACCAGCCCGGCGATGCCCTGGTAGTCATGCCGGGCTATCTGATCACCACCTGGGACTACCATCAGCAGCGAGATCCTCGCCTTCAGGATCTTCACGGCTTCGCGATGGGCAGCTTCACCATCGACTGGTTCGATGAATCCGACATGATGCACATCATGTATGAGGAAGCCGAAGGTTCTGAACGCATCTGGCTGGTAGAGTCTCCCGATCGAGCGCTGGCTGACGACCCGGATCTGCACCTGGAGTCCCGGCTCGAAGATGAGGGGCAGGCCGTTGACCAGCACGAGGTAAACGGCGTCCGGGTAACGCTCTACGAGCTCGATGAACCACTCTCGAGATGGTGATCTGATGGCTGATGCTGACTGGAGCGAACAACTCGAAATAACACCGTGCCCGCTGTGTGGCTCGGGGACACACGATCAGCTATTCGTGGCCCGTGACCGACTGGTTGGATTGCCCGGCGAGTTCCCGGTAGTTCGCTGTCGAGACTGCCGTTTCGTCTTCCTCAACCCCAGACCGACAGAAGACGCACTCCCAAACTGGTACCCCGATGTCTACTACCCCGTCGGCGGTGGTGCCGAGACACCGGAAGCGATCGCCGTTGCCCGGGGTCTTCTCTCCCGTGTGGAGGCAATTCAGCCGGGGCAATCGCAATCGATTCTCGATGTTGGCTGCGGAACCGGGCTGTTTCTGAAATTCGCCAGAGATGCCGGACACCAGGTGCAGGGAGTCGAGCTCAGCCAGTCGGCGGTGAACTACGGTCGTAACGTGTACGGACTGCCAATCGAGACCGGCAGCGTCGAATCCGTTGCATTGCCGGAATCGTCCTTTGATGTGATCACCATGTGGCATGTCCTGGAGCATCTGCCCGATTCCGTGGCGACGCTTGGCCGGATTGCTCGTTTGTTGAAGCCGGGCGGGGTGTTGCTCTTCGGTGTGCCGAATATCGCGAGCCTCGAAGCCAAACTGTTCGGGCGACGCTGGTTCAGCCTGGACGCTCCCCGGCACGTGGGTCACTTCAGCCCGGAGACGGCGCGACGGGCGGTGGAATCTGCCGGTCTGGCCATCGAGCGAATCGATCACTCTCCCGGTACCGCTGGTCTGGTCTACAGCCTGATGGGAGATCTGACCGGCGTATCGCTCAAGTTGCGGGGCCGGCAATTTCGGGACTCCAGCTATCATCGACTGGCTGGATTGATTGGCGTCCCTGCCAGAGTGGTTTGCGCGGTTGCTGCCAGGTTCGGGCGGGGTGGCGCGATCGAGGTATTCGCCCGGAAAACAGCGCTTTAAACAACAAACAGCCCGCTCGTTCAAGCGGGCCGTTGCGTCATTCGTGTCCTGTTGATCTTCGCGGTTCCATCTTGCTCAGTTCGAAGACGATCGCGTGAGCTACGGTACACGGTAGACGAAGCTGGTTGATCTAGACACCATCAGCAGGGCGAACGTTGATCGCGCGCTGTCGGTCCGGGTTACGCGGGTCTGGCTCCTGATCGAAGCTGACTTCCTGACCTTCGCGCAACTGTTCGAACTCGATGTCGACGACAGCAGAGCGGTGGAAAAAGACATCGTTGCCTCGTTCGCCGCCCGGGGCAATGAAGCCAAAGCCCTTGTCGTCACGGATGGTGATAATCGTACCTGTAGCCATGGGTGTCCCACGTCCTTCCATGCATCCTCGCCTTACCTGCGAGGTCGTTTCACGCTACCTTGTGTAGCGATTTCGAAAAGCATATCACGCCAGATTCGGGCCACGCATGTCGTTTTTTGCAACACCCCTACTATTTGTTCGCCCTATTCAAATGGTACGTTGCTTTCTCGCTGAGCAGCTTGTGTCGCTCAGAGATACGCACCCGCAGGAGTTTCGTACCGGCGAGCGGCGTGGTGCGGAATGCGACTTGATGGAGGCGCATAACTGATAGCATTGAGTTCAGATTTCACAACCGATGTCACAGCCTGACCCTGCTGACTCGTCTCTGGCGACGACTTCGAAGCTAGATTGGATTGGAGTTCCATGATGATCATGTCGGGCCTCATTCCGAAAGGCGTCTGGAACCATATCGAAACGCGCGAGAAGCTACGCAACAAAAATCGTCAGACGCCGGTCGCCGATGAACGGCCACTGTCGCAGCAGGCATCATCACCGCCAGCCTCGCGTCTCCCGACACCTGAGCGGCGAGGCCGTCTCGGGCAGTTCATTGCTCGTCTGTTTGGTCGCTAGCGAAACATCGTTGAGTGAGTGATTCGATCGACTGGCAAACCGCTTTGCTGCATATCCAGCGTGGTAGTACAGGAATTGCGGTTCGAAGGTGGAGACGCTCGCTCGATCACTCGATAGTCAGATGGGGCATGATGAAACGCGATTCCAGTGAAGAGCACCAGCCGAGGCGTCGGAAGTCGGTCGACATGACCGAACGCCAGAAGCAGCGGGAGTCCGGACAACTCGAAGAGCCTCAGCAACAGGATCCTGATCATCCGGCGCGTAGTCAGGATTTGCTGGAAACCATCGGCAGTGAGTTTGAGCGGACGATTGAATCAGGCGATCCGTGGGAGTCGCTCACCCGCAACACGAAGCGGCTCTGGCGCGGGCTGGTTGACTGAACAATGGTGTTCGATGTAGGGGACGATTGCCCCTGCCGTCTCGATTGCCCTGGCGCGAGGAACCCCGTTGGCTACGTCATCCTGAGCTTGTCGAAGGATCTACGATGTTCGCCAGCAGTCCCCTTCCGGACAAACGCATCCGCTCCGGACGCCAGAGATTCCTCGACAAGCTCGGAATGACGTGGTGGGCGATCGGAATGACGTGGGGCCGCCCAGGATGACGTAGTTGTGGGGGATCGACGATTGAGCTATCCGGGACAACGGCCCTCACCCCGACCCTCTCCCATATTTGGGAGAGGGAGAAGGTTTTGTGCGGTTATTCTGTGCGGTTACCCCTCCAGCGCCGGACCGGCCTCGTAGACGTCTTTCTTGAGGACGCAGACAAACGGCAGATTGCGATACAGCTCCCGGTAGTCCAGCCCGTAGCCAACCACGAACTCGTTGGGGATCTCGAACCCGATGTACCGGACGTTCACCGGTGCCAGTCGCCGATCGGCCTTGTCCAGCAAGGCACAGACCCGGAGGCTCGCCGGTTTTCGCTCCCGCAGGCGCTCCAGCAGAAAGTCCATCGTTACACCGGTGTTGACGATGTCTTCCACGAGCAGAACATGCTGTCCTTCGATGTCCAGATCGAGGTCCTTATCGATCTGCACGCCGTCATCCACAGCCCGGGTCAACTGCATGTAGTCGATCGCCAGCGGTCGGGTGATCGAACGGGCCAGATCGGCGAGAAAAAAGGTGATTCCTTTGAGAACGCCGACCAGCAGGATCGACTTCCCGGCGTAGTCTTCCGAGATCTGCTTCCCGAGCTCGCGAACCCGAGCCTGTATTTCTTTCTGACTCAGCAGAATCCGCTCGATCTGATCTTCACGCAGCGATGTGATGTCCACCGAGCCATACCCGAAACGGGAGAGAATCTCGTGATAGTTCTTGCGGTAGATCAGCACGATATTGATCTCGGGATGCAGCTCCTGCAGGCGACGCATCTTCCGGTTCTTCCGGGTAACGTGCGCCTGTTTCATGGTGGTCAGTTCGACGTAGAGATCCTGATCCGGGAGATAGTAATCCGGGGTAAACATCTCGGCGATACGGCCATCATCGTGCCAGCGGAGCGGAAACGAGGTCGGTTCATACTGGTACTGGATGCGGTAGAAATCGAGGAACGCAGCGAACTCGTCTTCAGCCGGGTGAACAAATGGCTGACTGTCCGGCTCCGGACTCCCAGGCTCACGAGTTGGCGCGAGTTCACCCGACTGGCGGTTCACGGTGATGACTACCTTTCAGCCAATGGAATCCCGTAGCGACTCCGGGCTTTGCTGGTGACGGTAATCACGGGTTGCCCCTCGCGCTCTTTATGAGCAATGAATCCCCGCTTTGCCTGTTCATCGACCCACGCCTGATCCAGTTCGTACTTCTCCACCAGGTTCATGAAATCATCGGTCGGGATCGCGTCAGATGCCGTGGCCTCCTCGAAGAGCTTGCGCCGCTGAACCTCATCCTCGGAATCCGGAGTGAGAATCAGTGATTCCACCGGTTCGCCGCCCTCTTGCAGGGAGCGGATGATCTTCGGGATGTCTTTCATCTGAACGTTCCGGTAGATCATGCCCTCGGGGTAAATGACCAGGTTCGGGCCGAGATCGCAGACCTCGATCGAGTCACAGGTGTTGGCCAGCACCTCGTGATCGAGCCCCTTGCGCTTGAGCTCCATCCGAAGGCGCCCGGCAACCTGGTTTGCACCCTTTTGCATGCAATGTGATGCGGTGCACATGAGCACCTGTTTGCGAAACCAGTACATAGCATCTCTCCAATGATTGTGCAGGTTAGCGAGTGATCACGCAGTTGGCGTTCTGCCCGGATTTAGCCGAAGCGGTACTGGACACCGAACCCGCCAGAGGGATAGGTCCACTCGACATTGTGAAACTCGTTGCAGACGATCCGGCAGGTGCCGCATTCCACGCAGCCTTCATATGAGAAGATCACCCGCCCATCTGACTGCGGGGTATAGCAGGCGGCTGGACAACAGTTGATGCACTGTTGAAACTCGCATTGCAGGCAGACGTCGTGATCGATGATGCGAATGTGAGCACGGCCTGGATCGACATTGAAACTGGTGATCGCCAGTTTGCGCTCCAGCCCGGCGCGGTCTCGAATACCATCCTGTACCACTGTCAACAGGGTCCCTGCTTTCTGATCAACCGGATCGTTCAATCGCTGGTCATCATCTCTGTTTCGCTCAAGTCTAGCAAAGCAGTGACGAAAGCCTGTCGTCGGAACCCCTAGTTCTCCCGAATCAGCTGCGTCCATTCCTGCGCAACGGACCGATCCCGCCAACCGGCAAACTGGCGCGTGTAATCGTCTGACACAACAATGCGGGTGTCGTAGATGTCATCGTCGTCACCGTACGATGCAACGGCTTCGAACTTCCGGCTGGCCGCAATCGGCTTGTCATCATTGCCAGCCATGGCAACAACCCGGAATTCGAACTCGTCAACCGCGCCAAGCGCCCGGCGTAGCCGCTGCACACGCTCTTCGTTAACATCTTCCGCTTCATCATCGAGCAGCCATGCCAGTGTTTCCCGGCTGCTCCCCATCATGAAGAGCTGGCCGACGTCCAGAGTGCCATGCCGGAGCTGGGACTCCATTGACTCCGCCTCATCCAGTTCCTCACCGTCGTCATTCGTCGATCGCCGGAAATTATCGATCTTGTGGACGAATTCCTCGCCATCCCGACGGACAACCACCAGGATGCCCGAGATGTAGATCGGATACTCACTCAGATTGACAACCACGAAGCGTGTATTGATCGAGCTTTCGGCCGTTTTGTCGATCACGATTCGCGGTTGACGCTGCCGAATATAGGTGATGATGCCGAACTGGGCATACGTTACCCAGGCAATCGTCATCAGGACCGTCGCCAGCGCGGAGATTAGTTCCGCGTTGTCTTGCAACCACTCCATTCCTGCCCCTTTCGTGATGAACGTGCGTTGCGTTCGACGCCGAACTCTCGCGAAGTACGTACCACTGATGGCACTTTTTTGAGACGAGAATCTGATCTGCGTGGACATGGGCGTCTATCGCGTAAGAATCGGCAAGAATGGAAGGGATTATGTCAGCTCGCCGGGGGTGCGATGGATAGTGACATCTCCTTGACATCATATCAACGCGCTGCCTATGCTTCGCTTACCTTTGTGGGCCTGTCGCACAGGCCACAATACATACTGTTCTATGGAGGAGGAGATACGAAGCCATGGCAGATCTTTCCAGTCTGGGCAATCTCAGGCATGCGCTCGCGACCGGGCAACTGACCCGACGTGACCTGATCAAGCGCGCAACGGTTCTCGGTGTCGGCGCTACCATCGGTGGCACGCTGCTCGCAGCGTGTGAAGACGATGGCGATGACGGCGAAGAAGTCGACGATACGGCCGACGCCGGCCAGGTCGATCTCGACGATGCCGATGACGACGACGATGACGATGATGACACCGTAGCCGATGAGCCGGACGACCACGTCGATGACGAAGATCACGACGATGAAGATCCGGATGATTCCGACGATGCTGACGACGATGAGCCAACTGGTGATCGCGTCGATCGCATTACCGTCGGTATCGGTGCTGACGCGCTGACCCTCATGCCAACCGCGATCGTCGACTGGACGACCGGCATCATGATCAGCCACATCTACGACCGCACCGTCAACTACGACCCGGATGACAACTTCGCCGTTGGCGCATGGCTCTGCACCATCGAAGTCATCGACGATCTCACCTGGGAAATGCAGCTGGTTGACGACAACATCCAGTTCCACAACGGTGAAGTCCTCACGGCGGAGCACTTCAAGGTTCTGCTCGAGTGGGTCCAGGATGAGGCCAACGAGAGCCACTACCTGGAGCGCTTCCAGCCAGTTGAAGATATCGAAGTGATCGACGATCTCACCTGGCGCGTGACCACCTCTGAGCCATTCCCGATCTTCCCGACCCGTCTGGTGGCGCTGGAGCCAGTACCGCTCGAGTACTGGGAAGAGGTCGGAGACGACGAGCTGGCCAACAACCCGGTCGGTACCGGTCCATTCATGTTCAATGAGTGGGTTCGTGACGAGCGACTTCTGCTGGACCGCAACCCGGACTACTGGAAGCACGATGTGCAGGTCGATCAGGTCGAGTTCCGCTTTATGCCGGAATTCAGCTCCCGTCTGTCCTCGTTGCTGGCCGGTGAAATTCAGATCGTCAAGGACGTGCCGATCGATGCGCTCGACACCGTCGAGGACAACGACGAGGCCCGCATCGAATCGATCCCGTCCTCCCGCGTCAACTACGTTGCGCTGGTAAACAACCGCGAAGGCAGCGTCTTCGAAGACGTTCGCGTTCGCCAGGCGATCAACTATGCGGTTGATGTCGATGCAATCATCGACGGTATCTTCCAGGGCGAAGCCACCAAGATGGCTGGCTGTCTCTCGGAAGTCAACGCCAACGTCAACCCGGACATCGAGCCGTATCCGTATGATCCGGACCGCGCCCTCGAGCTGCTCGAAGAGGCCGGTGTCGACCCGAACGAGCTGGAGATCACGATGGATGCTCCACAGGGTCGCTATCCGATGGATGCCGACGCTGCGCAGGCAATCGCTGCCGAGCTCGGCCGTATCGGTATCACCGTCAATGTGCAGTTCAACGAGTGGGGCACCCACCTCGACAAGATCGTCAACCGGGAAACCGGCGACATGTTCTACCTTGGCTGGGGTCCGGCGCTGGAAGCACAGGGCACCATCGAGTTCCTCTTCACGGGTGATTCCACCTACAGTGGCTACGGTGACCCGGAGCTCGAAGAGATGATCTTCGACGCAGGTCGCACCGTTGATCCGGATGAAGCCCAGGAGAAGTGGGACGAAATCCAGGAGATCATCCACGAAGATGCTGGATGGCTCTTCCTCTGGCAGCAGCACGACATCTATGGTGTCGCTGAGAACGTTGAGTTCACGCCACGAGCCGATGAATTCATGTGGATGGGCGACGCAGGACCGCGCAACTCTTAAAATCACTACTGGCCCGCCCTTCGGGGCGGGCCGCTGGGTATTCAGATGACTGCCTATATCATTCGTCGGTTGATTCACATGGTGTTTGTGATCTTCCTGGTGCTGACGGTGGTGTTCTTTTTGACCCGCCTGACGGGTGATCCTGTGCACTTCTTCGTGCCGATGGACACCTCCCGCGCAAACCTCGAAGAGATTCGCGAGCGCTATGGGTTCAACGACCCGCTCTGGCAACAATATCTGCGCTTCATGGGCGATGCCGTCCGGGGGGACTTCGGTGACTCTCTGCGGCAACGGGATTCGGCAACGGGGCTGGTGCTCGCGCGAATTCCGGCCACGCTGCAACTCGGTGCTGCTGCGCTGGCCGTATCACTCCTGATTGGTGTGCCGCTGGGGATCTTCTCTGCGCTCAATCGTGGATCGCTGGGAGATAAAGCCGCAACGCTGATCTCGGTGCTCGGACTCTCGGTGCCGGCATTCCTGATGGGGCTGCTGCTGATCCTGTTCTTCTCTGTCTATCTCGGCTGGTTACCGACGAGTGGCAGGGGGAGTCTGGCGCAACTGATCATGCCAACGGCGACGCTGGCTGCCTTCAGTGTTGCCCGCTACGCCCGGTTGTCCCGCTCGACCATGCTCGATGTGCTGGGGCAGGACTACATCCGTACCGGCCGTGCCAAAGGCTTGAGCGAATCAAAGGTAGTCTGGGTCCATGCCTTGAAGAACGCCAGTATCCCGTTGCTGACCATCACCGGTCTGCAGGCCGGGCACCTTCTTGGTGGCGCGGTCGTCGTGGA
>REEK01000172.1 GCA_007695115.1 Sphaerobacteraceae bacterium | reverse complement strand
GCCGTACTGACGCATCAGGTTCTCCTGTGCGGCAGGTGGGAGCGGATTGGCATTGGCCGCAGTTGGCTGCAGCGGGCTGCCAGGCGTTGCGTGCATCACCAGAAAGGTGATTAGCGATATGACGAGAAGCGTCGGCACCAGCCAGATGAGCCGACGCAGGATAAACTGTGCCAAGTTTCCCCCTCGCACAATGCCAGATTAGCTGTAGTGCGCAGCATCGAGCGCGGGACTGGTGCTCCCGCAGGCTCCTGGCAAGACCGAAACGAATAGAGATTTAGACCCACACGGTTTCCGTTAGCCGTCGTGAATCGTTTTTTGGACGAACGTCCATAAGATAGCACAGTCCGTTGCATGCTGTCTACCATTATCACAAACTATCCTTGATGGACTTGCCCCTGACACGAAATATTCTGCTGACGCATGAGTTGAACACGTAATAGCTGGAGGGTTCTGGAGGGATAGTTTCGTTACGGTCAAGCGGGAAGATCTTCAGCGCAAGACACCAGAACCGCCCCGGTATTGGGATACCGGGGCGGTTGTGTTCGAGTATTGGTTGCAGGCTAAGCGGTCAGACTTGCGCTTTCTCGGCCTGCTTTTTCTTCTTTTCCATGATGTTGGTGGAATGTCCGGGATCGAGCCGGGCAGAGGGGTCCATGTAGGTCACCGCGTGGTTCACCGCCACGACTGCCTCACCGGCACCGGTGGCAATCAGCTTGAACTTCGCCGGATGGGTCACGATATCTCCCGCCCCGAAAACTCCCGGGATACCGGTGGCCATCGTCAGCGGATCAACCACAATGGTGTTGCGCTCGATCGTCAGATCCCAGGTCTTGAGCGGTCCAAGGTCGGCCACAAACCCGATCGCGATGATCATCTCCTGAGCCGGCACCGTATGCTCTTCATCGGTGCGACTCTGGCGGAACGTCACCTCTTCCAGATGTCCGCTTCCGCGGACCTCTTTCACCTCGTAGAACGGGTAGTAGAGGTCAACCGAGGATTCTTCGAGCTTCTGGACCGAACTCTCATGCGCCCGGAACTTGCTACGATGAATCAGGGTTACCTTCCGGGCCATCGGCTCGAGCGTAAGCGCCCAGTCCACGGCGGAGTCACCACCGCCAACGATGACGACGTCTTTGTCCACAAACCGATCCAGCCCGCGAACGAAATACTGGATTCCGTTATCTTCGAGCTCGGCTACGCCCGGCGCATCGAGGCGCTTCGGTTCGAAGGCACCCACCCCGGCGCAGATCAACGCTGTCCGGCTCCAGTGAACGTCCTTGTCCGTCTCCATTCGAAGCAGGTTGTCGTCTTCCAGATGCTCCAGCACCTGAATATCCTCGCCAAGCACCGGAACCGCCCCAGTAGAAAGTCCCTGCTCGACAGCTCCTTTGACGTAATCCTTGGCCAGCACCTGCGGATAGCCCGCGATGTCATAGATATATTTCTCGGGATAGACAGCGATCAACTGACCGCCAAGTTCGTCCAGACTATCGATGATCTTGGTTCTCAGCCCACGCATACCTGCGTAGAAGGCGGCGAAAAGACCAACTGGGCCGCCGCCAACAATCGTAATGTCGTAGATGTCTCGCTGTTCGGTCACAGGAAAGTGCTCCAACTTCCGGATCGGATTTGAGCGATTTTCGCCGAATTTCGTTGCAGATCAGGTCCCGTCTGGCCACATGGCCACGAATCCCGATTATACCTGTCGGGTAAAGCTGGCTGGCCAGCATCTCCACCTTCAGAAAGCATGGCCGGCTGAGCCAGTCCCGACAATGCGGAAAAATACGTATTCTCCCGCAAATGATCACCATTACCTTGCCTGAAAACGACAATGTGGTTACCCTGTTATCGACGAGGCAGACCGGAACTGATCCTGAACTGTCGGTCGGCTCCGAGAGTGATCGATTGATACGAACACGATCATGATTCCCTCGTCTCTGCAATACGCATGTCCACGGTGTTGCGGTTCCGGCAGTTCTCGCCCGGGAATTCCCCGGAGTGGTTGACCCCAAGTGGAGGAGATCTATATGCAACGTTCATTGCGAACATGGCTGTTTCTTCCGGTGCTGCTTTCACTGGCACTGGTTGTCGCGGCGTGTGAGGCTGATGATGACGCGACCGACGATGTCGTCGATACCGACGACACCGAAATCGTAGAAGATACCGATGACGCTACTGATGATGCAGTCGTTGATGACGAAGATGATGCCGCAACTGATGATGAAGAAGCTGTTGTCGAAGATGACGGCGACGATGCGGTAGCTGAAGATGATGACGCTGAAGCGACCGATGATGCAGACGAGGTCGCAGACGAAGGAGACTATCCGGACGTCAATGAGCTCATTGGCGGGGATATTATCTTCGGCGACTTCAACTGGGATAGCGCAATGTTCCACAACCGCGTTGCGCAGTTCATTATTGAAGAAGGCTACGGGCACCAGACCGACGTGCTTCCGGGGTCAACGCTTCCGATCCTCCAGGGACTGGAAGACAATGACATTCATGCTGTGACCGAGATGTGGGTCCAGAACATGCCGGAGTGGTACCACGAAGAAGTCGAGGCCGGTACCTACCACGATCTCGGGTCCAACTATGTTGGTGCCATTCAGGGCTGGTTCGTTCCAACCTACGTCATCGAAGGTGACGAGGAGCGTGGAATCGAGCCCTTGGCCCCAGACCTGAGCCACGTTGATGATCTTGCCGACGTCTGGGAAGTCTTCGAAGACGAGGAAGACTCCAGCATGGGCCGTGTCTACAACGGTGTCGGCGGCTGGGAAGCAACCGAGATCAACGATGTCCGTCTCCGCAGCTACGGCCTGGATGAGTACTACAACTCCTTCCTGCCTGGTTCCGAAGCCGCCCTGTTCGCCTCCCTCGCTCGCGAGTACGACCGTGGCGAGCCGTGGATCGGCTACCTGTGGACGCCAAGCTGGCCGTTTGCTGAGTACGAATTGACCTTCATCGAAGAGCCGGAATACACTGAAGAGTGCTGGGAAGAAGTCTCCGCAGCTGCTCAGGAGCAGGGCACTGTCGATGAAGCGTGCGGCTTCCCTGAAGTCGACGTCAATGTAGTCGTCAGTACCGAGCTAAACGAGCACGCTCCGCACCTGGTGGACTTTCTCACCGCCTACGAAAGCGACATGGAGCTGACGAACGCAGCGCTGCTTTACATCAGCGAGAACGACGCCACTCCGGAAGAAGCTGCCGAATGGTGGCTGATGGAGTACGAGGATGTCTGGACCGCCTGGGTTTCCGACGATGTTGCCCAGCGAGTGATGGACGCGCTCCAGTAGCACTCAAACGCAACACAAGAAACGTGGACACACAGACGGGGAGGCCAATGGCCTCCCCGTTTTCATGTCTCCTGAAATTCTCGAACGATCAACCGAACGGCACGATTGGATCTGCGACCATCGTGTCCCAGGCGAAGGTGATGTTCAGCGATGAAAGTTCTGGAGACCGCTCCAGGCGTTTCAGATCGTCGAAGCTCAGTTGCTCCATCTCTTCAATGTGGGTCAGGATTGTATGTCGCGCTCCGAGCGCCCGGACGACATCGAGCGTCTGGGCAAACGTCATCTCCAGATCAAGTACGCGATGCTCCGGATGAATCAGTCGCTCTCCGGTAAAGACGTCGAACTCGGTGACACCCATCGGCAATACAGCCAGATCAAGGTTCGTCAGATCCAGTGGTGCCATCTCCGGTGACCACCCATACAGTTCGTCGGGAGCTAGCAGCACCTTCGTCTGATCATCGGCGAGCAGGAAAGCGTACACGTAGTCCTCAGCCAGTCTGAATGGCGTGATGTCCACCGCGCTCAACTCAACCGAGATTCCATCCTGCAGCTCGATCACCTGCACCGTACCTTGGCGGGTCATGAAATCGAAGTGCTCCTGCAGGCCGAGTCGCTCCGGGAAGTCTTGCGCCACCTGGGCCGGAAGGAAGATGTTGGTGCGCTGATTCTCCGCCGGGTATCCCCGCAGGTCGATGTTTCGCGTCTCCCAGACCCGCCGCCCCATCGTGTGATCCGGGTGCCAGTGCGAGTAGAAGCAGCCAGCAATCCGGTCGATCCCCGCCCGGTTCAGCTGCAGGTTACTCTCTTCCGGAGTATCGATCAGGATATCCGGCCCATGGACGAATAGCGAAGGGCCGGTCCGGGAATACGGCACACCCCGTTCGCGGGCTTCGACGCAGATTCGGCACTGGCAGGACGGGCGAGGGGTCGTTGTGGCCCCGCCCGTCCCGAGAAATTCTATCCTCATGGCTACTCCATGCTGCGGAAGTCACCGGCGTCTCCAGGCAGCATCACGACGCGGCGATACCCAGTTCATCGACCAGCGCTTCGAACTGATCGAGATACGATTCCATCGTCTGGAACGCAGCCTGGTACGGAGCGTCGGTCGTCAGATCGACCCCGGCATCTCGCAGGAGATCCAGCGGGTCTTTCGACGAACCTGACGAGAGAAACTCCAGGTAACGCTCGGTTGAGCCCGGTTCTCCGTCGATAATCTGCTTGGCCAGCGCCATCGCCGCAATGAGACCGGTGGCGTATTGATAGACATAATACGCGCGATAGAAGTGCGGCACCCGGCTCCACTCCGACGAGACCTGCTCATCGATCTGCAGATCCGGGCCGTAGTAGTCCGAAACCAGTCCCGCATAGATCTCGGTGAGCGAATCGGGAGTTGCTCCGGCTCCGCTCTCCACCAGTTCGTGTGCCTTCAGCTCGAACTCGGCGAACATGGTCTGCCGGAAGATCGTCGTCCGGATCGTCTCCAGCGCCTCGTTGATCAGATAGGCGCGCTCCCGGGGATCATCGCTCTGCTTGAGCAGGTAATCGGTCAGCAACTGCTCGTTGGCGGTAGAGGCCACCTCGGCAACGAAGATCGTGTACGACGATGTCGGGTGCGGCTGATTGGTGTTCGACAGGTGAGAGTGCATCGCGTGGCCCGCTTCGTGAGCTAGCGTGAAGACATCGTTCAGGGAACCGTTCCAGTTCATCAGGATGAACGGATGCACCCCGTAAATCCCCAGGTTGTAGCCACCCGCCCGTTTACCAGCCACCTCGTGAACATCTACCCATCGGTTCTTCAGACCCTCACCAAGAACCTTCAGGTAGTCAGTTCCCAATGGCTCGAAGGATTCGAGGATCGTCTCCGAGGCTTGCTGAAAGCTGTACTGGCGTTCCGGCATCTCGATCAACGGAACATAGAGGTCGTATTGATGCGGATCATCGATGCCGAGAATCCGCATTCGCAGCTTCAGGTAGCGGTGAATCAACGGGGTAAAGTCGCGGACTCGCTGAATCAGGTTGTGATAGACGTCCAGCGGGATCGCCTTTGGCTTCAGAGCCGCTTCGAGTGAGGTCTCATAGCGATGGGAGCGGGCGAAGAACGCATCCTTCTGCATTGACCCTGTCAATAGCGCACCCAGCGTGTTCCGGTGATCCATGTACGGCTGGTGAAGCGCTTCATAGGCGGCCTTCCGGACCTCGCGCTCGCGTCGATCCAGCAACAGTTGATAGCGCCCTTTGGTCAGCTGGATCTCCGTGCCGTCGGTATCGGTGATCGTACCGAACTGAATGTCGGCGTTGTCCAGGAACGTGAAGGCATTGTCCACCCCCTGCGCCATCTCGGCACTATCCGCCAGCACTTCTTCGACCTCGGCTGAGCGGACGTGTGGCCGCTGCCGCATCACCTGCTCGATCGACCGGCGGAACGGCTCCAGTCCGGGCTCTTCATCCAGAAACGATTTCAATTGCTCGTCGCTCAGTGTGAGCAGTTCCGGAGCCATGAAGGAACTCGCCCGGCTCGCCTGAACCGCCACGTTCATCACCTGCTCGTATCGCTGGACTGCGTCTGTCTTGCGGGTATCCTGGTCACGCTCCAGCATGGCGTAGGCGAACAGCCTGCCAAGTCTCTCGTCGAGTTCATCTTCATATTTCAGCGCCGTGAGAAGGTGCTTCGAACTCTCGCCGAGCGTGCCCTGGAATTCCTGAATGCCGGGAATCATCCCCAGCAGTTCCTGGCGTTCGGCTTCCCACGCGTCCGGGCTCTCGAACAGATCCCGCAGATCCCACTGTTCTTCAGCCGGAATCTGATCTCTGGTCAACTGGTCGGTCATATAGCTCCTCCGGTTCTCATCATCTTCTCGAAAGTCTGCAAATCGATTGCGCCGACTACTCCCCAGGCGGGGCGCCGCGGCCGGTGAACTTGATCTCGACACCCTTCAGCCCGTTGTGGTGATAGAAGTGCACCGGTGCCCGATCGCCGGATTCAACCTCGATCTCGGCTGGCCCGGCCCGTACCGGCAGCAGTTCTTCCGGAAGATCTGCCCGTTGGGCAGTTCCCTTCCAGACCCGGTGGGTTCGATCGATCTGATACTGGTAGGTGATTGGGCCGAGTTCATCGCCAGTTAGTGTCAACAGGCGCCCGGTCCCGGAAAACGTTTCCACGATGCATTGTCCTGTTCATTCATCGAGCGGCTGGCGGCCCTGATATCCCTCGTGCACTTCGTGCCAGTAGCTGACCGTCTCCTCTTCGACGTGCCAGCAGAGATACACAACCCGGCCATCCCGCTCGCTTGGAAAATCGATGATTCCGTGTTCGATGTCTTTGACGTCGATACCCATCATGTCGAATTGATCGAGCTTCTCACGCAATGATTCGCTGAATTCCAGGATCATTCGCTCGTGGTTCGCGGCCCGCACCGCATGCCCATTCTGTTGCATCGCCGGGGTGAGGTCGTTCAGACGGTCCACCTCATCCTGCAAACGGCGCCGCTCGAGTTGCATGGCTGCAATCAACGGCCGAAGCTCCGGGATGAGATCCCGGGCCTGCTGGACGGTGTAGAGAAACGCTGGTTCATCGTGATCCATGGGCCCGATTTCCGCTTTGCCTTACCACTCGAACGCTTCAGGGTTGATCACTCCGGTATAGACCACCCGGGAGTCTCCAGCGAGCCAGTACTCATTGTTCTCCACCGAGATAGTCAACTTCCCGCCATCGACCTGGAACTGCACCGGCGGATCAACCAGCCCCCGCTTCATCATGACACTGGCGATTGCCGTAGCACCGGTTCCACAGGCTTTTGTCAGGTTCTCAACCCCGCGCTCATAGGTTCGCTGCCGGATCGTTCCGTCTTCCTGTTCCTCGGCGAAGTTCACATTGACGCCGTCCGGGAACGAATCATCGTATCGCAAGGATCGGCCGATCCGGACCAGTCGATTATCCGGCAGCTCACTCAGCCCCTCAATCTGCACCACGCAATGCGGAACTCCGACGTGGATCGAATCGACTGTGAGATCGAGCATGCCGTCCTGATGGCTCAGGTAATCGAGCTCGAGCCGACGCGGCTGAGGCATGACCACTCGATATGTGTCACCCTCCTTGCGCTCCACCTGAAGACTCCCCGAATCGGTCACCAGCTTGAAGTCTTCGGCCGAGACCAGCCGATGATCTGCGGCGAAGCGTGCGGCGCAACGACTGCCATTGCCGCACATCTCTGCCAGCGAGCCATCCGGATTGAAGAATCGAATCTGCACGGAATCGTCGTCGATCGGGGTCATGATGATGATGCCGTCAGCGCCGACCGAGATCCCACGCTGGCAGAGCCGCTCGGCCAGCCAGCTGTGATCGAGATCCTCGACATCCTCGCTGGCGAAGACGATGAAATCGTTTCCGGCGCCGCTCATCTTCACGAATGGCAAATGCTTCTGCACGGTTAGCTCCCGGGATTGGGGTCAATCAGATGCGGTATCACTGTCACCGAGTCTAGCACCATGGATACAATGGCGGACATCCGACCTGTGTATCATCTAGACTTGCGCGGGCAATTGCTCGCCGAAGCACCCTGACCTGAAAGACGGAAGGCCAGTTTGACAATGAAGACAGCACTGATTACCGGCATCACCGGACAGGATGGTTCCTATCTCGCCGAGCTTCTGCTCGATAAAGGGTACCGGGTGGTCGGTATGCAGCGCAGAACCAGCACCGAAACCGTGGGCCGTATCTCTCACCTGCTCGATAAAATCGAACTCGTCCAGGGAGATCTGCTCGATCAGCTTTCCCTGATCGATCTGTTCCAGCGGTTTCAGCCAGATGAGGTCTACAATCTGGCTGCGCAATCATTCGTCCCGACATCCTGGCAACAACCGGTACTCACCGGAGAGTTCACCGCCATCGGGGTCACACGGATTCTCGAAGCGTTGCGGCTGATCAAACCTGATGCCCGCTTTTATCAGGCGAGTTCGTCGGAGATGTTCGGAAAGGTGCAGGCTGTTCCGCAGGATGAATCGACTCCGTTCTATCCCCGCTCGCCATACGGAATCAGCAAACTCTACGGTCACTGGATCACCATCAACTACCGGGAGAGCTACGATCTCTTCGCCTGTTCCGGGATTCTCTTCAACCATGAGAGCCCACGCCGGGGACTGGAGTTCGTGACCCGGAAGGTCACCCACGGTGCGGCCCGGATCAAACTCGGCCTGACCGATACTCTGGCGCTCGGCAATCTCGATTCCCAGCGAGACTGGGGCTACGCTCCCGACTACGTCTATGCGATGTGGCTGATGCTGCAACAGGATCAGCCCAACGACTTCGTGGTCGCCAGTGGTCGAACCCACACCGTGCAGAAGCTGTGCGAACTCGCCTTCGCTGCGGCTGATCTCAACTGGAAAGATCACGTCACGCTCGACGAGCGGTTTCTGCGTCCGGCCGAGGTCGATCTGCTCGTGGGCGATGCCAGCACTGCGCGCAGTCAACTCGGCTGGGAGCCTTCGGTCAGTTTCGAAAAGATGGTCGAGATCATGGTCGACGCCGACATCAAGCTGTTGCGTGGTGAACGGCCTGAAGGGATGCAGCAGGCGATCGGCAGCTGATCTACTTCTGTCGCACCTGATCCCACAATCCCTGAGCAGGCACCCGGAGCGCCCGGTTGAATTTGCTCGACGCATTCTCCCAGGCGATCGTTGCCGTCAGTTCAACGATCGCCTCCTGATCGAATTCCTCCCGGACTCGCTCGAATAGCGCATCATCGACGTCGCGGTCGGTGAAGGTCATCGCATCGGCATACTCCAGCGCGACGCGTTCACGAGCGGAGAAGCGATCGCTCGATTCCCAGGCATCGAGCTCCTCCAGCTTGTCGTCCGGAAGCCCGATCTGACTGCCCACGGCAGCATTCAGATCGGCTCAGAACACGCAGCCATTGATGATCGCCACCCGTCGATTGAGTATCGTCACCAGCGCTCCGTCGAGGTGCCCGGACTCGCCGAGACCACGCCACATGCCCTGTGCTCCGTGGAAAATAGACGGGACTCTGGCATAAATCTGATGATTGGCGAGTGGTGCGCCCCATTTCTTCACCTGGTTTGCGAATACTCGCTGCTCGCGTTCACTCAGCGATCCGATATCAACCGAATCGACACGCGGCTTCCACATTGCGGGATCGTCAGTCATCGTTCTCGACTAACCTTTCCGTCGATTAGACCCACTTCTGGTACCAGTCCCGTACCCGACGGAACATATCGATCTGATGCTTCTGCTCGAGAATCGGATGCTTCTCTCGCGGATAGAGCACCATCTCGGTTTCGGCCCCGATGGACATCAGCGCCCGGTGAAAGCCGGTTGCCTGGTTCACCGGCACACGCTGATCGTCTTTCCCGTGGATGATGAATAGTGGTGTCTTGACGTTCTTCGCGAAAGAGATCGGCGAGTGGTGCTTCGAACGATGCGGACCCGGCCCATCCCACGGGGCGTCTCCGGCATAGTCGTTCAGCACGGTGTAGACGTCCGTATCCATCGCCATGGCGCCCCAGTAGGCGACGCCAGCGCCCATGATGCCGGCCTTGAAGCGGTCGGTATGCCCGACACTCCAGGCGGTGAGCAGTCCGCCGCCACTCCAGCCACCGATCCCCAGGCGGTCTGGATCGGCGATGCCTCGCTCGATCGCCGCATCGACGCCGGACATGATGTCGTCGAACTCTTTGTCAGTGATGCTTCCGTACAGACTGCTGGCGAACGGGTTGCCGTGCCCCATCCCTCCGCGATAGTTCGGCATGAACACCACATAACCATGCATCGCCAGCCACTGCTGCCAGTTGGCTCGCGGATGCAGATTCCAGCCCATGGTGTATCGCCCGTAGGGACCACCGTGGATATGGACGATGAACGGGTGCGGACCATCGCCAGCGTTCGGCGGATAGATCAACACGCCGTCGAGTTCCAGCCCGTCTGGCGCGGTCCAGTGAAATTCCTCCTGCGGTCCGAACTCGTACTGACCCAGATCATCGTGATGATTACTCACCTGAACCAGTGAGCCGGGTGGCCCGACAAAGACCTCAGACGGCTTCACGTCTGCAGAATAAATCACCGCAAGGTGGGATACCGATCCGTTTTCGGCCCGAAGGCTGACCCCTGCGGTGCTGATGTCGCCCACATTCGGCTGGTAGATCGTCGACCGCTCTCCGCTGACGGGATCGACCCATTCCAGCCGAGTCGTTAGCCCCTGCGCGATCACCAGCACCAGACGCTGGTCGCCCGGAACGGCGGTGAGTCCAGCAACGCAGGCGGGCTCCTGATCGTCAGGTCCAATCACACGAGATTCCCCACTGGACAGGTTCACGGCAAAAGCAGTCTGTGCCGAGGTTGTCGCAGCGTGGCCCGCCGTGAAGGCAGCGTGGTTCCCATCGGCAGTCCAGATAAGGTCAGAGGCCATCCGGTTGGCATCCGCCACGTGCGTCGGTTCGGAATCTGTACGTCCCATGGTGTACAGCGCAGTCCGATGCCGCGATTCCAGCTCCGGGGTCGGACTAGCCAGAAATGCGATGGTGGAAGAATCTGGCGACCATGCCAGATCGAAGACGTGACGATCGCCGCTGCTCAACTCGGTGACGTCTCCTGAATCGACATCCACGATGTACAACCGGGAGTATGGCCAGCGTTCGCCATAGACATCCGGATCGTCCCGCTCGTCCTTACGCCGCTTGTCTTCATCGGTGGGTTCATCGGCACTCAGATAGGCGATCGATTTTCCATCCGGTGACCAGGCAAACGTGTCGACCGAGGACTTGCGCTGCACCAGCGGTCTGGCCTCGCCACCTGCAACCGGCAGCACGTAGATTCCGTTCGTCCCGCGCTCGGATCGATCAGAGAGAAACGCGATCGACTGTCCATCCGGTGCCCATCGCGGGAAGGTGTCATTGTTCTCCCCGAAGGTGAACTGTCGACCCATCTCGGAGCCATCAGCCGACGCAATCCAGAGTGAAGATTCCGGAACGTCTTCCTTCTTGCCATAGGCAGACGCCGTCCAGACAACGAGGTTGCCGTCTGGCGATAGTTGAGGGTCAGCCGGAGCCAGCGTCTCGACGATGACCTCTTCGAACGGCCGCTTTTCCTGATTGTCAGACATGTTTTAGCCTCCTGTGTCGCAAAGATCCTGTCAGGTTCTGGTCATCTTCGCACATTAATCCCGATCATTCATGCTACACGCGTGAAATGAACCAGTCTCTGACCCGACAGAAGAGGTCGACCTGATGATCGGCTTCGCGAATCCCGTGCGGCTCCCGTGGATAGGTGACCAGCACAGATTCGGTGCCGGTCTCACGCACCGCCCGGTGGTAGCCGATCGCTTGACTAACCGGAACCCGGGCATCGTTTTCTCCATGCAGGATCAACAGCGGAGTGCGAACATTCGCCGCGTGGGAGATCGGAGAGTGCTGCATGAACCGGTGCGGGCCGGGACCGTCCCACGGTCTGCCGCCTCCGAGATATGACTCGAAGGTTGGAATGTCGCTGGTCATCACCATCATTCCCCAGTCGCTGACACCCGCGCCCATCACGCCGGCACGAAAGCGATTGGTCTGGGTGATGCCCCAGGCAGTCAGAAATCCGCCCTGGCTCCAGCCGCCAATTCCGAGTCGATCGGGATCGGTGATGCCACGCTCGATGGCCGCATCGACGGCGGTCAAGACGTCGGTGAACTCCATGTCGCCGACCTGCCCATCACCCCACGATGCGAAGGCATCTCCGTGTCCCTGCCCGCCACGATAGTTCGGCATCAGCACTGCATAGCCGTGCGCGGCCATGTACTGTGCCCAGTGGGTCGGCGTCAGATTCCAGCCCATCGTGCAGCGTCCGTAGGGACCACCGTGGATCTGCACGATAGTTGGATACGGCTCGGCGACGTCGCGTGATGGCCTGATCAGAACTCCGTCCAGCTCCAGGCCGTCCGGCGACGTCCAGTAGAACGGTTCCTGCTTGCCAAAGGCAAATCCGCCGCTCATCAACGGTTGATGATGATCACTGACGCAGCGTTGATTCTCGACCGTCCCCACATGCACCTCGGGAGGCGTCGACCCCGTTGACGAGATCGATGCCAGACGCATCTCCCCGTTCGCGTCTGTCTGCGCCGCCCGGGCAAGATGGATATCGCCATCCGGAAACCGATAGAAGCCCTCACGGGATCCGGTCGATGGATCGATCAGATCGAGCGTGGTGGTCAACCCATCGGCTACCGACAACAGGAGTCGATCTGATCCAGTGATCGCACTCAGTCCATTGACGCAGACCGTGTCGTCCGGGCCGGGACCGATCCGGACTGGCTCGCCACCACTGGTATCGACCACGTACACCGTCGTGGCTGAGACCGAACTTCGTTGAGAATCGAGATAGATAATACTCTGGCCGTCGACACTCCAGACGATGCTCGAGGGCATCAGCCCGATCGGACTGCAAAGACTGGAGACGGCCCCAGTGTCTAAATGCACAACCGAGACTTCGCTTTGCCCGTGGGACTCATCCTCCGGGGTCGGGCTCGTCAGCAGAGCGAGCAATCGGCCATCCGGCGACCAGGCGATCTCCCGGACATGCTGCTCCCCGGTATCGAGCGTGGTGATCTCCCCATGATCGAGGTTCAGCAAGCGAACCCGTCCGAGTGGCCACCACTCCCCGTAGACGTTGGCGTCCGTCTCCTGTTCAGCAGCCTCGTCAGCACTGACATACGCGATCGTCCAACCGTCGGGCGACCACTCCAGGGCCTGAATCGGCGTATCGCTCACATCGTGTTGAACCGCTTCGCCACCATCGATCGAAATCACGAAAAGCGACGCAGTACCCCGACTGGCCCGATCGGAGAGGAATGCGATCTGTCGGGAATCCGGCGCCCAGCGGGGCGAGACATCGTTGGCTGTTCCCGCGGTGAGTTGTTTGCCCGGCGTGGCGCCATCGGTCGGAGCGATCCAGAGCGCCGACACGGGATGATCTTCAGTCTTTCCGTATGGCGTAGCGCTCCAGACGACCGACATCCCATCCGGTGAGATCTGCAGTTCAGTCGGTCGGTGTGACTCAACCAGCGCCTCGGCAATGTGTTTTGGGTCATCCTCAATTGTCATGAGATCGCCTTTCAGTCGCATGTAACACGGAGAAGGTCTTCACCGATGATGATCTCTCCATCGAACTCGTCACGGCACTCCTCAATCGTTTGCTCAATGCGGGCGCCGAGCAGGAAGTGTGTCAGCACGAGCTTTCTGACTCCCGCCTCCCGGGCGACCCGTCCAGCCTCGGCTGGGGTTGCGTGATGTTCTTTCAAATGCTCATACAGGTTGGGAAACGCGGGATTGTTCTCAAACGCCGGCGATGGGGCCATGCAGACATCGTGGACCAGCACGTCCGCACCACGGGCCAGTTCTACCAGCGCATCGCAGTAGCAGGTATCGCCAGAATGCACCAGCACCTCACCGGCATGTTCGAACCGCAGCGCATACGTCAGAGTGGAATGCACCACCTCGGCTGCCGTGATCCTCAGATCTGGCTCATCCAGCACGACACCTGGTCCGTACTCGTTGATCCCGACATCGGTCATTCCCGCCGGAGCGCGACCCAGCGAAATCCGGTATTCGATATCCGCCTGGTACGGCTGCATCAGCACCAGATCGTGAAATCGCCGGGTTCCGGCAGGGCCATAGACCTGCATCGAACTGCGGCCCATCGCCCAGGATCCGAGCATAAACTCCGCATAGTCGAGCGTATGATCCGAGTGCAGGTGGGTCAGGATCAGGGTATCGATCGTGGTGAGGTCGATCCCCGCCTCCAGCAGCCGACGGGTCGTTCCGCCCCCGCAGTCGAGGAGGATCGTTCGATCGCCGATTTGCAGCAGTTGACCGGAATTCGCACGTTCCAGCGTCGGTCTCGGGGATCCCGTACCGGTAAACATGATCTCAAGTTGGCTCACAAATTCCTCCAGAGCAATCCGGATAATCTGGTCGGCAGTGTATCGCGGTTGCGTCTGGACGCGGAATACCATAGGCTGAATTTCAGCAATCCACGTTGGAGTCAGACAAATCCTGGAGGAAGCGATGTCCGCACCATCACACCCGATACCTGTTGAACTCTTGCTCAGCCGTCCCGTGAAACAGCTCTGCTCGGCAATCTATGTCTCCGGTCGAAGGCCGTCCGACGCCCTGAAGGAGAGCGCCCTCTGGTGGCGTGGCGTCGGCGATTTTCTCCGGGATCGGGTCGAGATCAGTGTCGACGAATCCACCCACACCGTCAGCATGATGCTGATTCTCGACGAGATTGCCGTTCCGCAGTTGATCGAGGCGTACAAGAAAGACTATCCCGATTTCGATGCGGACTGGGCGGCCGAAGCAGCTCGGTTGATCGAGCTCGGCGCCATTACCCGACGGGCCCGACACCATGGAGATCAGGGTTGCGCGATTCTTCCGCTAGACCGGGCGGACCGCGAGCTGCACTTCACCCCAGTCGAACTAAATTCATCACTTCCGGATGTCGAAACGACTCCCTGGCCGATGGGCGATGCACCAAACCCGGAGTCTCCCTCCCCGAGCATCGACAAGGCGCAGGTAGACGCCGCTACCGAAGCAGCCTTTGCCGATCCGGACGCACACACCGCGGCGTTCGTGGCGCTCTATCAGGGTGAGATCATCGCCGAGGGCTATGCACCGGGGATCCACAAAGACATGCAGCTCGAGAGCTGGTCGATGGGCAAATCGGTAACCGGGACGATGATCGGGATGCTGATTAATCAGGGGCATTTCGAGCTTGATGAACCGGCACCACTCGCCGAGTGGAAGGATCCGGACGACCCCAGACGTGAGATCACGATCCGTCAGCTGATGCAAATGAGCAGTGGACTGAAATGTTCCGGGCACACCGAATCGCGCAACACCTGGGAACTCGGCGTAGCCGATCATTTCTGGCCGTACTACGAAGCGATCAACGTCTTCGATTTCATGCTCCATCGCCCGCTGGAGCATCCACCGGGAACGGTTGGCCGCTATCGCAACAGCGACCCGTTGTCGCTCGGAGCGCTGGTGCGTCGAACCGTGGAAGGCATGGGGGAGGAATATCTCTCCTGGCCGCAGCGTGAACTGTTCGACAAGATAGGCATCCGCAAGCAGATCATGGAGACCGATCTCTGGGGCAATTTCATCCTCACCGGGTTCGATTACGGGACCGCCCGCAACTGGGCACGGCTGGGGCAGCTCTACCTGCAGGACGGTGTCTGGAACGGTGAGCGGATTCTGGCTGATGGCTGGACTGATTTCGTGAGCTCACCTGGACCAGCCTGGGATATTCCCGAGTACGGCGGACAGGTCTGGCTGAACAAGCCCGGCAAAGAGCCGAATCTGCCCGAGGATGCGTACTGGTTCGGAGGGCTGGGTCTCCAGAGAGTAATCATCGTGCCGTCGCTCGATCTGGTCGTGGTACGGCTCGGACATCTCCGGGCAATGCGGCCGATCGAAGGCGAAGAGCCAGGGCCAGCCGAG
>REEK01000171.1 GCA_007695115.1 Sphaerobacteraceae bacterium | reverse complement strand
CAACCATTTCGTCGCAGCCACGCTGCCTCCCTTCAACAACTTTCGACGGACATCCCCACTGAAAACGCACGCGCCCTGCCCTGAAGAGACCCGGGCCGGTGGGTCGTGGAAAGTAAACGGCCGGATGCTTGGTGAAGTATCATGATGCTGTTCTGCAATACAGCGCCGTAGCGAGGTTCGGGGGTTAGTCAATGTCCCAGGCAATCCTGACCACGAAGCTCTATGTGCCTTTGCCTCAACCGGGGGTCGTGCATCGTCCACATTTGACGGCACGGTTGAACGAAGGGCTGCACCGAAAGCTCACCCTGATATCTGCTCCCGCGGGGTTCGGCAAGACTACGACGGTCCGAGAGTGGATTTCGGGTTGCGATCGAGACGGCGCCTGGCTATCGCTCGACGAAGGGGATAGCGATCCGACGCGTTTTCTCACCTACCTGATCGCCGCGCTGCAGACGATCGATGCGAGTATCGGACAGGGCGTGCTCCGCTCGCTCCAGTCCCCTCGCCCTCCGACACCTGAAACGATCCTCACGGCTCTGCTCAATGAGATCGCCGCACTGCCTGCACCGTTCGTTCTCGTCCTCGACGACTTCCACACCATCATTTCCCAGGACGTGCAAAAGGCCGTCAGTTTTCTTATCGAACACATCCCGCCACAGATGCACCTGGTGATCACAACTCGTGAGGACCCACAGATACCGCTACCGCGGCTGCGTGCAAGGGGTCAGTTGACCGAGTTGCGCGCCAGTGATCTGAGATTCTCCTCAGGTGAGATTGACGAATTTCTCAACCAGGTGATGAACCTGAATCTTTCAGGTGGTGACATCGCCGTTCTGGAGGCTCGCACGGAAGGCTGGATCGCTGGGTTGCAACTCGCCGCGCTCTCGATGCAAGGGCGTGACGACGTGGCCGGCTTCATCAGTTCGTTCACTGGTAGTCACCGTTTCGTGCTCGATTACCTGGTTGAAGAAGTCCTGCAACAGCAGCCCGAACACGTTCAGGAGTTCCTGTTGCGCACGTCCATCCTTGATCGTATGTGCGGACCCCTGTGCGACGCAGTGATGGCGGACTCCGCTACGACCAGTCAAGAGACGCTGGAATTCCTCGAACACGCCAATCTGTTCATCGTTCCGCTCGATAATGACCGGCGATGGTATCGGTATCATCATCTGTTCGCTGAGCTGTTGCGGCAACAACTGAAGCAGTCCGCCGTCAGATCCCCGGACGACAAGCACCTGGGAGTAGCTGAACTAAACGCACGCGCCAGCGAATGGTACGAGCACGAAGGTCTGGATATCGAAGCGTTTCAACATGCGGCGGCTGCCGGAGACATCGAGCGTGCCGAGCGCCTGATTATGGGAAACGGGGTCCCCCTTCACTTTCGTGGCGCGGTGACACCTGTCCTGAACTGGCTGAAGTCACTGCCGACAACCGTGCTGGACGAGAGGCCGTCGCTCTGGGTAACGTTTGCCTCGGCGACATCAATGGCCGGAGACCTTGCCGCGGTTGAACCGAAACTGCAAGCCGCCGAAGCAGCGCTGGCAGGCGTCCAGCTCGATGACGAAGCCAGAGACCTGATCGGGCATATTGCCGCCAACCGGGCATTGCTTGCCACCTTCCGGCACGACCTGGAAACTAACATTTCCGAGTTGCGCCGCGCACTGGAGTACTTGCACCCCAACAACCTCGCCGTACGCACGGCCGTCACCTGGCAACTCGGACTCGCACACCAGCTGCGTGGAGATCGTGTTTCGGCCAACCAGGCCTTTGTCGAAGCCGTGGCTGCCTGTGAGTCTACCGGCAACCGCCACATCAATATCTTCGCCTCAACTGGCCTCGGCAATATGCAGGAGTTCGACAACCAACTCCATCTGGCGGCCAAGACATACCGGCGCGTGCTGGACCTGGTTGGTGATCCACCGGGGCCGACTGCCTGTGAAGCGCATGCCGGTCTTGCCCGGATTCACTACCAGTGGAACGACGTGACCACTGCCGAACACCATGCGCAGCTAAGCGTGCCATTAGCGAGGCAAGTAGAGACGATCGACAGCTTCGTTTCCTGTGAGTTATTCCTCGCACGGTTGATGCTTTTCCGGGGAGACGTGGCTGGCGCTACGACGCTGCTGGCGAAGACCCGCGAGTCCGCGGGTCGGCTTGGATACATGCATCGCATGCCAGGCATCGCCGAGGTCCAGGCACTTGTCTTCCTTCATGAGGGCAATCTCGCGGCGGCCGAACATCTGGCCCAGACGTACGACATCCCAACCAGTCATGCCCGGGTGTGTCTCGCCCAGGGAAATAGCTCGACTGCGCTGGAGATCCTGGAGTCGTTTCGACATAAGGTGGAGGCGCTGAACTGGGCCGATGAACTGCTGCGCGTTCTCGTTCTCCAGTCGGTGGCTCACGCCAGGCATGGCGAAGACACGAGGGCTCTGGAACTGCTAGGCGATGCCCTGACACTGGCCGAGCCGGAAGGCTTCATCCGCATCTTTCTTGACGAAGGTGCGCCGATCCAGCAGTTACTAACCAGGGCGAACGAGCTCGGGATCCTGCCGAATTACACCGCCAGGCTACTGGCCGCATTCGAAGCCGAAGGTCTCAAAACTCGGAACGAATCCCCGGTGAATGCTGAAGAGCCAGCTCAGCCGCTGATCGAGCCATTGAGCCAGCGGGAACTGGAAGTGTTGCGCCTTGTGGCTGAAGGGCTGTCAAATCGCGAGATCAGCGAGCGTCTCTTCGTCGCGCTGAACACCGTCAAAGGTCACAATCGAGTCATCTTCGGCAAACTCCAGGTACAGCGACGGACCGAGGCCATCGCTCGCGCTCGTGAGCTCAAACTCCTGTAATCTCCCTGGCGATTACGACCTCTTCAATGCTGACGAAACCAGCTGATTGTTCTCCCACTCTCTAAACAACACTCCGACACAACACTTTGGTGTCTGCACGGCAATACCTCCCTGCACATAGGCTCGTGTGAATGGACGTGTGGCGCAGGCTATTGCGCCAGTCGAAGGGTCGTCCCGACGTTCGTGGGGTTCGTACCTGGTCACAAGGGAGGAGCTGATTTGGTCGATCGCATTTCAGAAGCATCACATCATGGTTACGCGAAGGTTGCAGGTCTGGGGCTGCTGCTAATGGCGGTTCTCGGTCTGTTCGGCAATTTTTTCGTGTTCGAGAGCCTCATTACCCCGGGCGATGCGGCAGAGACCGTCAGCAACTTGCGTTCGAACGAGATGTTGTTCAGGGCGGGGATCGCCGCATTCCTCCTGGTGGCAATTCTCGATGCGATTGTCGCCTGGGCTCTCTACGTGTACTTCAGCCCAGTAAACAGGAATCTGGCCCTTCTTGCGGCGTGGCTGAGATTGATCTACACCGGGATTCTCGTGATTGCCTTGAGCAATCACATGGGCGTGCTGCAGCGTCTTGATGACGCGCGCTATTCAACGGCCCTGGGGGTAGATCAGCTAAACGCCCAGGTGATGGTTTTGATCGATGCATTCAACAACACATGGCTTGTCGGACTGGTCGTGTTTGGCCTGCACTTGCTTGTGCTGGGCTATCTGATGGTCACATCAGGGCAGATGTCACGAGTAGTTGGCGTGTTGCTGATGATTGCTGGGAGCGGCTACCTGATCGACAACTGGGCACAGATAATCCTGCCGGTTTACCAGGACTACGAGACCCTGTTCCTGCTCGTCGTTGCAGTGCCAGGAGTGATCGGAGAATTGACGTTCGCCTTCTGGTTGGTTCTGCGCGGCGCACGAATGCCAGCAACTCAACCTGACGTCCAGCTGAGCACGCCATAGCTGGAGGGGCAGGCATCGATGCTACCCGTTGTGATTGATCGAACGTGGCAAGCGAAGCATGGAGAGGTTACTCATGAGAGCGGCCATATACACGGAATACGGTCCACCGGAAGTAATTCAAGTCAAGGAAGTCGAGAAACCAGTTCCTGGTGATAAAGAAGTTCTTATCCGGATAAACGCGACAACGATCACTGCTGGAGATTGGCGAGCACGAAGCCTCATTTTACCGGGCGGTTTCGGACCGGTTGGACGCCTCATCTTCGGATTTCGAGGGCCGCGTCAACCTGTCCTGGGGACCGAGCTCGCTGGAGAGATCGAGTCCGTTGGCAAAGATGTCAGCAGGTTCAAAATTGGAGACCAGGTTTTCGCCTATACCAGTGCCCACATGGGTTCCCACGCAGAGTACCGATGCATGCCGGAAGATGGTTCGGTGGTGCTCAAGCCGTCCAACCTGTCCTATGGCGAATCTGCGGCTCTGTCGTTTGGCGGCACAACCGCATTGGATTTCTTCAGAAGAGGGCCCCTGAGAAAGGGAGAGAAGGTACTCGTCATCGGCGCGTCCGGAGGGGTTGGAACCGCCGCGGTCCAGCTTGCCAGGCATTTCGGCGCGGAAGTGACAGGGGTTGCCAGCACTGCGAACGTTGAACTGGTAAGGGGTCTGGGTGCGCAGCATGTTATCGACTACACCAGCGAGGACTTCACACTCAATGGCGAAAGGTACGACGTCATCGTCGATACCGCCGGCACGGCGCCATACTCCCGTAGTAAGAACTCCCTGCGAAAAGGCGGACGCCTTCTCCTGGTTCTGGGAACACTGACGGACCTGCTCACCGCGCCTTTTATCAGCATGACGAGCGACAAGAAGATCGTCGCCGGGCCGGCAACGGGGCGAGCAGAAGATTTGCGCTTTCTGGCGGAGCTGGCAGAGGCTGGAGAGTTTCGCCCGGTGATTGATCGATGTTACCCGCTGGATCAGATCGTAGACGCTCACCGCTACGTTGATACCGGCCGCAAGCGGGGTAACGTGGTCATAGAGATCTAGGACGCGAACAACCACGACATCGCTATGGCGGGACGAGGGCATCCTCGATCCCGCCATTTCAATTCATAAACACCGGTCATCGTATCCACCCAGACTACCCGCAATTTCAGAAACAACACCCCGAGACAACACCTTGGTGTCTGCACGGCAATACCTCCTTGCACCTAGGCTCGTAGAGACGAACGAACGCCGCCGACTCTGCAGAGTGACAAGGAAATGAACAGGAACAGGCCAATGTCAGAGAAGTCTCCGTATACAGATCTGGATCAGGCAGCGGTCTATCAGATCCGGATCAAGGGCCATCTGGGCGCCGAGTGGTCCGGCTGGTTCACGGGAATGAAGATCACGCCGGAGGACAACGGCGAAACACTCGTGACCGGGCCAGTGCTCGATCAGGCTGCTCTGCACGGTTTGATCCGGAAAGTGCGCGACCTGGGCTTGCCGTTGATCTCGGTTATTCCCGCCTGTCCCGATCGGAGGGGCGTACCAGATGGTGAGTAGTCTCCCTCCTGTATGCAGGAAACGCGGACCTCCAGATTCATCACACCTGTCTGTTTCACGAAAAACGAACAACTTGCTAACGAGACTGAAAGGAACGAGCGGATGATCGAGCTACGCGGATTGACCAAACGGTACGGAACGACGACTGCAGTGGACAATCTCTCATTCACCGTCGGAGCTGGCCATATTACCGGCTTCCTTGGACCAAATGGAGCAGGAAAGACGACAACGATGCGGCTCATCCTGGGACTGGACAACCCCACCGGGGGCTCCGTGACCGTCAACGGGGAATCCTACCGGGACAAGCGAGCGCCGATGCATGAAGTGGGCGCGCTCATCGATCCGTCCGCGGTGCATGGCGGGCGTTCCGCTTACTACCACTTGCTCTGGCAGGCGCAAGCGGGAGGAATTCACAAGAGTCGAGTTGACGACGTGCTCGATATGGTCGGCCTGGCCGATGTCGCTGGAAAGAAGGTCGGTGGGTTCTCACTGGGAATGCGCCAGCGGCTTGGCATCGGTTCGGCAATGCTCGGCGATCCGCCTGTCCTCCTCTTCGATGAGCCGGTCAACGGGCTCGATCCGGAGGGCATCCAGTGGATTCGATCAATGATGAAGCGATTCGCCGAAGAAGGTCGAACGGTCTTCGTCTCCAGTCATCTGATGAGTGAGATGGAGCAGACCGCGGACCATGTGCTGGTCGTCGGACGGGGCCAACTGATCGCCGACCTGCCGATGTCTGAATTTACCCAGCGGAGCGCCCTGACTCACGTCAGAGTCGTCTCTCCTGACGCAGCTCGCCTGACGCCGCACCTGGAGGCGATGGGAGGCGTGGTCAAGAACGGAACCAGAGGCGAACTCTCGGTTACCGGGCTGGATGCCGGCGCGATCGGCGCCGCCGCGTTCGAACGTGGCATTCGCTTGAGCGAGCTCTCCTCGCAGCGGGCGAGTCTGGAAGCTGCCTTTATGGAGCTGACGCACGACAGCGTGGAGTACCGGGCCAACGAGACCTCAAAAGCAGGCTCAAGCACCGCCGAGGAAACCGTTCGCGAACTGACCGCAGAAGGAGCTAGCTAAGATGGCCGCGACAACCGTGCCGGCTCAACACATCATCGCCAGCCGAGATCCCGGATTCGGAGCACAGCTCCAATCCGAGTGGACCAAACTTCGATCTGTCCGATCGACCTGGATCGTGACGGGGCTAGCCGTCGGACTCTCGATTGGATTCTCCGCAGCGGTCGCACTGGCGATGGGACTGACGTTCGATAGCTGGGGTGCCGTCGAACAGGCAACGTTCGATCCGATCACGAACAGTCTCACCGGACTGTTGTTCTCGCTGATTCTGCTGATCGTGGTCGGCGTGACGGCTGTCACCTCGGAGTACAGCTCGGGGATGATCAGCACGACGTTCATGATCAGCCCGCAGCGAGCCAGGGTGTTCGCCGCCAAAGCGATCCTCGTCGGAGTTATTGGACTGTTGATCCACGCGATAGCCGTGCCCGGAATGTTTCTGGTCAGTCAACTGATCTACGGCTCGTATGGCATACCGACAGTCAGCATCACCGACACCGACGCAACCAGATTCGTGGTTGTCGTGGCGCTTGTGGTTCCGCTGTCGTATACCCTGATCTCGTTCTCGATCGCGTTTCTGCTCCGCGGAACGGCCAGTGCAATCACTGCTTCGATCGGGTTCATGTGGTTGCCGTTCATGCTGGCGCCGCTTCTCCCTGCCTGGATTCAGCAGAATGTTCTCCGTTTCCTGCCAGATATGGCGAACGACAGCCTGTCCGGTCTTACCCCTCCTGGTTCCCTGACCTATCTGAGCCAGACGCCGGCGATCATGGTCGTGGCCATCTGGCTTGTTGGATCGCTCGCGCTTGCGGGGTTCGTTTTGAACCGGCGTGATGTCTGAGGAGTGCGTTCAGCGTCCCGCTTCCAATGGCACCACACGGTGAAGAACTATCGACAATTCACAAATCTCCTCGACGAAGGGACTCGGCAGTATGACTGCTACCATCGCGCCAACTCAACGAATTACAAGCAGCAGGGGCCCCGGATTCGGAGCACAGCTCCTGTCCGAGTGGACCAAACTTCGATCGGTCCGATCGACCTGGATCATCACTGGCTTGGCGATTGTTCTCTCGATCGGGCTGTCGGCACTCGTCGCATTCGTAACTGGGTTAACGGTCGATGGCTGGAGCCACGACGCCCAGACGGGATTCGATCCATTCCTCGGAGGAATGGCAGGTCTGCTGTTTAGCACGAATCTTCTGATTGTGCTCGGAGTAACGGCGGTCACGTCGGAATACAGCACCAGGATGATCCAGACAACATTTGCCCTGAACCCCCGACGCATCCGGGTGCTGGCCGCCCGAGCGATGGTTGTCGGAGCGATTGGACTGGCGATAAGTGCGATCACCATCCCTGGAATGTTCCTGATCAACCAGACCATTCTGGGCACGTACGGATTCGAGACGTATACGCTAAGCGACACTGGAGTGGCTCGAGTCCTGATCGTCTATGTGGTAGCCAGGGGGCTTATCTGCACCCTGGTGCCATTCTCGATCGCCTTTCTGATGCGGGGGACCGCCAGCGCGATCACCACATCGATCGGTCTCTTCGCTCTCCCCGTGTTGCTGGCACCACTTCTTCCGATCTGGATTCAACAGAACATCCTCCAGTTCACGCCTGATATGGTAGTCGATAGCCTCGCCGGCATAACGCCGATTGACACATCGACCTACCTGAGCGAGACGCCGGCGATCATCGTCGTGGCCATCTGGATCGTCGGGTCACTCATCGTCGCCGGTGTCGTCCTCAACCGGCGTGATGTTTAGACCCTCAATCGACAGGTAGTTGTGCTGACCGGATTCTGGCGCAGAGCCAGTCCCGGTCAGCACTCTTTATCCTCCCACGCCAGGAAGTTCCGACTCCCGACTGATACGCGCCTGTTGCATATATGCAGCAGATTTCACGATGACACTGATCTGGAGGCAATATGCTGGAGACAGGTCGGAGCACTCGACTCCGGGTGAACGCGGCTTAGCTTCAAGGAGTCAGCTATGGTCGTCCATAAGGCGCCCACCGGAAATTCCAGAGATCTAACTGTCACTCCGCCGCCCGAGATATCCAGCGCCGGGAGGATGCGGGACCAACTGGACCGCTCGGCACGCAAGTGGTTCGTGGCATCCGTGATCATTGGCGCCGTTCTCGCGATCTTCTTTCATGCGCTCGTGGGCAGTTTCGTGGTGAGTATCAATGAACTGAGCTATGGCGTGTTGGGTCGGACGCTGGGTGCCGAAGTTGTGGCATCAGCCTGGGCACTATTCGCGTTTGCCGGGTCTGCGCTCGTATTCGCCCGGTATCATTCAATGATTCCCGGCACGGGATTGTGGAAAGGGATCCGATACGGATCGGCGGTAGGTATCCTCTGGCTCGTTGGAATGCTGGAGGGCGTCGCCCTGTTCGGCAATCCGCTTCTCAACGAGTTCCTGATCGGCCTGAGCGATGCGATTCCTGTCCTGGTGATGAGCATCCTGCTCGGAGTCTTCGTGTTTCGCTCGACAGGCTCGACTGAAAAGGTGGCAGGTAAAACGGGCCCACTGCAGGCTACTGGTGCGCTGCTGGTGATCGCGCTTGTTTATGTAGCGGTACGCTATCTCGGTTACGTTGGTGGGATCATCGGGTCGGGACATGTGGAGCGACCAGCTCTGACGTTCGGCTGGACCGCGTTGATGGGGTTGGGTGTGGGAGTCGCGTTTCTTCTGTTGTTGAACGCCGTATTGTCCGAATCCACCACTCGGTCGGCTGTACGTTTCGGTCTCGGCATCTTCGGGGTCAACTGGTTCGTGTTCATGGTGTTCATCCCGATGCTGTTCGAGGGAGTGTTCGTCGATGTGATGACCAGGGTGTCGCTCGATATCGGAGCGGCCGTGCTTGGCTGCTACCTGGCACTGAGGTTCTGGTATCGGGAAGGGTAATCCCGGGGGCTATCCTTCCCGATACACTCGACCACCGATTGCCTGACTGCCTCAGTTCTTCCTTGCTGAGTCGGCCCACGTGGCGGGAACGTCGCTGCCACCTTCTTCCGTGATGCGCCGGCCGAACTGCACCAGTGTTGCGGTAGATACCACCGGACCGGCGATCAGCGAGTTTCCCTGGCGGAAATGTGACGCTTCGGACACCAGGTTGGGTGGCACGAAGGAGAACACATCTGACACGTATTTCATATCTGAAACCGAATTCATTCGCATCAGAATCAGGTTGTCGCACTGTGAGAGCACATTCGGATGGATCTTCTGTGGCCGTTGTGATGCCAGCAGCAGATAGAGTCCGAACTTTCTTCCCTCTGCCGCGATCTTTATCACGCATTCGGTAAGAAGCTCCTGGAGCGCGGTCTCTGGTTCGGCCGGACAGATGTTGTGAGCTTCGTCGATGACGATAAGGGTTGGTTTGCGCTCGCTGCGCTGTCTCCAGAGTTTGCCGAGCATGGCAAGGGTTACCACCTGTTTCTCAGCCGCCAGTCCGAGCGTCCCGATATCGACGACGAGTGCCCGCCAGTCCTCGTCCAGGTTGCTGATGCAGGAAGACTCGTCACGCCCGCACCAGATCGACCATTCCGAGACGCCGAGATTGCGGACACGCAGATTTATCTGACGAGATTCTGATGCCGTATCTTTGATCGAGGCTTCCAGAACATCGCTGAGTTCGACGTCGTCCCCACCAAGGTTTTCGACAAGCCGCCAGAACCCGCTGTACTCTTCCCGGTTTTCCAGGGGATCGAGTTGAAGCACAACAGCCTGCTCGTGACGGTCGAGATCGCGAAACCGGATTGCCAGTCGGTGTTTGTCCGATTGTGCCCCGGGACGCAAGACACGGATCGCCTCTCGCACTGCCTCGAACTCCGCTAGCGTGTCAGGGGTATGCGCCAGTCCAGCGTTATCTCGCATGACAGGAAGACGCACGAAATCTGAATTCGGGTCCAGAATCAACAGGCGAAGTTGAGACCGTATCAGCATCTTTTCGAGTATGACGCCCAGCGAGTAGGTTTTGCCTGAACCTGATTGCCCGCACAGGAATGAATGCCGGCCGAAGCCCCGGGCACTTAGCGCCACGACATTCGTTTCATCTCCGTGCATCGCCTTGCCAACATCGAGCCCGGCACTGTCAGACGTGCCGCTCATGAGATGCAGATTGATGAACTCTGGCGTGGCGGGCGAGATCACCCCGTTTTGAAACACATCTGACGATTGAAGCGGTGCGAGTTGCGCTACATCGACTTTTCCGAGAAGAATTCCCTGGCCATCAACGTACCGAATTCTCGGACGGACTGTGGCACGGTCCATCGTGATGCCCTCTGGAAAGAGTCCCAGAGCATCGCCAACATTGATGGACAATTCTGGACCCTCTCGCTGTTCGACAGATTTCTCGATAACCTGTCCGACATAGGTTTCGTCGTCGGCTTCGATCTGAACATAGCTTCCCGCAGGAATCGCGTAGTCCAGCGGCGCCTCATAGCTGAAGGTTTTTCCATCTGTAGAGAATGCCAGCGGGGCCACTGCGAACTGCTTCTGCAGACGCCGCTGGATTGCGATCATCTCATCCTGGGTGATAGACGTGACTGGTTGCTTCTCTTCAGTCTGATCTGACATCGCCATCTTCTCTCTACATGAGATTTGACGCAGGCTGCCTGCAGCAAAATTTGTGGGAGCGGTATTCAGCGCATTGTACTGGAGAATAGAGGCATCCGGCTGCTCGATGGAGCAAGCCAGAGTACTGGCAAGTCATTGACTACGCAGTCATGAACCGGCCCGGCAGGTACGCCGAGACGTCGAGATCGACCTCGTTGCCAAGCACCATGTCGGCGACCATCGCGCCAGAGTGCGCTCCGAGCGATAGCCCGGCCGGACCGTGGCCAGTGGCGATGAACAGACGGTCATGTCCCGGAATTGCCCCGAGTATTGGCAGGTTGTCCGGGGACATTGGTCTGAATCCGATCCGCACCTCGCTCAGTGTGGCTGCTCGTAGCCCATCGGCAACACTGAAGGCGGCCCCCAGCACCTCATGGACTCCACCCGCAGTCAGACGATAGTCGAAACCGCTGCCGGTTTCGCGGGTTGCTCCGGCAACCACCCGATTCTCCGGAAACGTCAGCACATAGTGACGCTGGAACGTGGCGATGATCGGCCAGTGACGGGTCACCTGCTCCGGCATCGAGAGATGGGCGATCTGCCCCCGTTGCGGCACGATCGGGATGTCGATCCCGAGCTCAGCCAGTGGTTCGGCCGACCAGGCACCGGTTGCCAGAACGACGGCATCGGCGTCGATCCGTTCGCCGCCAACCTGGACTCCATGAACCTTTCCGTTTTCCAGAAGAAGGGTTCCCGTTCCGGACTTTCGCTCGAGTCCGTGCGCCTCTGCTGCCCCGAGCAGCGCATTGCGCAGGAGTCGACCATCCAGCCGGGCGGCGTCTGCGATGTATAACGCGCCGTGAATGGTGCTCAGTGCCGGAAACATCTCCCGAGCGGCGGCATCATCGACTAGCGACAGTTCCCCGATACCGCCGACTCCTTCAGCGCGCCGTTGTTCCGCAACCGAGAGCTGTTCGCCGAGCTGGCTCTGTTCGTCGTTGTTCAGCGCAACCAGGAGCTCTCCAACGGTCTCGAATCCGGTTTCTGATTGACCATCCTCGGCAAGCTGGGGTATCAGCCACTGATAATGAGAGAACGCCGCCGCCATCAGCCGATTGAAATCTGGCAGCACGCTGGTGGTTCCACCGGGGGAGACGATCCCGGCACCTGCAGCGGTTGCCTGCCCATCTCGCGTGGTGTCGACCGTTGTGACCCGGACACCCTCCCGTGTCAGATGGTAGGCCACACTGGCCCCAACGATCCCTTCGCCAAGCACGACGACGTTGCGCATCTTCGCCCACTTTCCGGTTGCCAGAATTGTAATATCGATATGATTCGAAGGTCTGTTGCCGACTGATTCGATTCTAACGCCTCGCCACAGGTCGTTACAGCTTCTGCCAGACAGCGGATCTCGCCGAACAATCAGAGCGCATCGAGAGAGAGATTGCAGGAAAACATGCCCGTTATTTCGATCGCTGTCCCCTCAGAGAGTGTGCTCATCCGGGCAGATCGCCGTTTGAGCTTCGAGCTGTTGAGTGCATTTCGTTCACTGCGGTCGAACCCGGTCCGTTCGATCCGTGTGCTGGAACGCGACGATGATAACAATCGCGTGCTGGCCGAATTCAGCTCTCCGGTTCATCTCCCCTTTGGAAAGACATTGACGCTGAGGACCATTGAATCGGTGAAGTTTTTCGAGCCGGAGCGTATCGAGTTTGTGCTGCCGAAACCGAGTTGGACGTTCGCGGTTCTGGAAGACCGATTCACGCTGGAGGATGTCGAGGGATGGACACGGCTCCGGTATGAAAGTCGGTTTGCTTTGCCTGGATGGATTTTCGGCTGGGTCGTCGGGAAACTCGTGGTCCAGCGTATGGTCAAACAGCACATGCGGGAGCACCTTGCAGAGCTTCGGGAAAAGATCGAGACTCGTGCGAAACGGAGCCGCGTCTATCGCTTTCCACAGGACATACCGCTGGAGCTCAGGCATGAACAAGTGGGCATTGCAAGTCTCTGACAGCGATGTGGAGGCATGCTGTGCTGATTTCTATGCCAGCGATGTCGTGAAGTGGCTACTCGAGGATTCATGTCAGCCTGGTGGAATACGGTTGACCGGACGTATGGGTGAATACCTGGGTCTCGGCCCGGGAGACGAGTTGCTGGATGTAGCATCTGGTGCGGGTGCATCGGCGATGCTGAAGCACTGCCGCCGGGGCATGTCTGTTTCGATGCGCTTATCTGTGGGTGCTCCTTCTGTACATGTCGAATCAGCCTGCTGCCGGGAGGATGTATCGGGATCAGTGATCTGAATCTCAACACCGATTTGCCACCCGAGCTCGATAGCGTGTTTGACTCCCTCATCTGTGTAGCTGGTGCCCAGGCATCCGCCGGGTATGCAGAGATCTTGTCCGGCGCAGGTTTGAGTGTGGACGCGGTGCATCACTATGACGACGAACTGCTTCCGCTCACCGTCGGCATTCGACCGAAGCTGATCGGTGCCACCATGATCACCCGGACCCAGGAGATCGCACTCCAGAAGACGCTCGATCGGGCGCTGTATACCGCGCGCTGGGTATCGAGCTGGGCTATTCAGTGCTCATTGGCAACACGCCCGCCCTAAGTCAAATCTTCAGCCTGCGAACCACTAGATGGAATCGTCAGCGCAACTGGAGACGTTGCAAGTAACGACGATTACTGTCCGATCGCGTTTCGCGTGACACACTCCATGTTGCGGGGTGTTGTCCCGCGATTAATCTCGCGAGTGAAATGATGAGAATACATGCAGAGCATTGATATACATGGGGCGAACTTCGCCGAGATCGAACAGGCGACTATCCGAGAACGCATAAATCCCGAATTCACATGGCGAGCGTTCGATGACTACTCGCCGGTCAATCAACTGGAAATTCCGGTGAACAGGGCCCGGGTGGCGTTTGTCACGACCTGCGGGGCGCATCTGACGGAAGATCAACCGTTCGATATCAAGGGTGCTGAGGGCGATCCATCATTCCGGTCGTTTCCTGTGTCCACTAGCTTCGAGGATCTGGAACTGACCCATCGTGGCTACAACACCCGGCGTGCGAAATCGGACATGAACGTCGTGCTCCCGCTGGATCATCTGCATGCCGCGGTGCGGAATGGCAGAATCGGCTCGCTGGCGTCGAACGTCTACTCGTTTATGGGATTCGTTGCCGATACCGAGCCATTGCTGCAGGAGACGGTGCCGCAGCTGGCAGGGCGTCTCAGGCAGGATGCTGCGGATCTCGTATTGCTTGCTCCAACCTGACCGGTTTGCCAGCAGTCCGTGGGACTGATTCAGCGAGGTCTCGATGACGCAGGTCTCTCCACGCTTTCGATCACGCAGATTCCGGAGATTTCGGCGATCGTCAAACCATCCAGGTCACTGTTCGTGGGGCATCCGTTCGGGTTGACGTTCGGTGATCTGTACGACTCAGGGACTCAGGCGGCGGTACTTCGCGCAATGATTGACGCGGCCGAGGTTATGGACGCTCCGGGTATGCGGGCCAGTTCATTCGTGTGGTCGAAGGATGACGAGCGCTATCGTCAATTGCGGAAGATCAAGGGATAACGATCTCCAGCGCTTCGTTTCCTGAATAGATGAAGAACGGCGCCGCTCGACCAGAGCGGCGCCACTGTCATTCCAGGTGAGTGCGGAGCGGGGCTATGCCTCTTCCCCGTATCCACGAGCGATGAACTTGCCGTGTCCGGCATCACCGAGGATGTTGTGCTCGCCATCGAAGGCGTACATCGTCTTGCCGCGAACCAGCGTGCGCATGACGCTGACACCGATAGTCTTGCCCTCGAACGGTGTCCACTTGTTCTTGTGGAGCATGTCCTCACCACGGGCAACCCACGAACGGCCCAGATCGTAGATGGCGATGTCGGCATCGGATCCCGGTCTCAGCGTCCCCTTGCGTGGATAGGAACTGAAGATCTTCGCCGGGTTGGTGCTGGTAACACGAACGAAATCGATGAAGTCCAGATCCCGCTTGTTGATGAACTCATCCAGCATGGCTGGCAGCATCGTCTGGATGCCGGAGAGCCCGAGCGGGGCTTTCCAGATGTCGTCCTTGCCAGGTTCTTTACTCTCAATGGTGTAACCGCAGTGGTCGGAGGAGATGACATCCATCGTCCCGTCGCGGAGGAATTCCCAGAGTCCTTCGACCTCTTCGCGATCCCGGATAGCCGGGGCACAGCGACCGAATGGCCCAAGACGGACCAGATCTTCGGTGTCGAGCGCCAGGTACTGCGGGCAGGTCTCGACTTCCACGTCTACCCCGCGCTCCTTGGCTCGCTTGATCAGTTCGAGACCACTCACCGTGCTGGTGTGGCAGATGTAGGCCCGAGCGCCGGTCTCTTCGGCGAAGAAGATTGCCCGGTTGATCGCCTCGGCTTCGACGATCGGCGGGCGGGACTTCGCGTGGGCCATCGGATCTTTCTCGCCGGCCTGTTGCAGTCGCTCGGTGTAGTGCTGCAGCAGATCGTCGCTCTCGGCGTGCAGACCGTAGGGGATATCGGTCTCGGCCAGCAGGCTGAAAACATCGTGCATGCCGGTATCGGTAATTTTTGGGAATCCCGGGCTGGAGCCGGCCATGAACGACTTCACTGCCACGATCCCGGCATCGATCATCTCCTCGATCGACTCCAGATCCTGGTTGATCGCCGCACCCCACAGCGCGAAATCGACCAGTGATCGCTGCTCGCCAACGCCGATCTTCTCTTTGATGTGCGCACCCGTGCTGGAGACCGGGGATGCCTGTGGCATCTCGACAACACTGGAGATGCCTCCGGCCACGGCTCCCATGCTTCCATAGTAGAAGCCCTCGACTTCATCCGGATTCGGATCCTTGAAATGGGTATGGGCATCGATTCCACCAGGAACCACCAGCATGTCGGTGGCGTCGATCGTTTCGTCAGCCGTGATGTCGGACGAGTCAGACGTCAGACCGGAGACGTGTTCGCCATCGATGATGACGTCGGCACGGAACACGTCAGTATCGGTACTGATGATTCCGCCTTTAATAAGGACGCGCTTTGGCATCGGCTCTTCCCTTTCTGTG
>REEK01000169.1 GCA_007695115.1 Sphaerobacteraceae bacterium | reverse complement strand
TTGCCGACGAATTGCTGGTTCTCCGGCAAGCGAAACCCGACCGGCATGATGTTCTCGATACCGGCCGATCGCGCCCGGCCTCGGTAGTCGCTGTCTGGATCGGTCATCTCTTCGTGTAGTCGATTCCGGACGTCCGGCTTCTCAAGGTTTTCGAAGAACTGCCCACCTTCGGCGACCCAGGTCGGAATGATCGCCGAGAATCCGGTGCCACTTGCCGTGTAGGGATACATATCGGCGGTGATGTCCATGCCCCGTGCCCGGGCATCGCTGATTCGCTGGATGACCTCGGGCATCAGGTGCCAGCTCGCCTGGCCGGTGGCTTTCAGATGGTAGATCTCCACCGAAGCCCCGGATCGTTCACCGATCTCCATTGCTTCAGCCAGTCCGGTCAGAATGTGCTCGTCTTCGGAGCGCATGTGGGTGATGTAGGTGCCGTTGTACCGGGCGACGACTTTGCAGATTTCCACAATCTCATCGGTGGCGACGAAGCTGTCTGGCGGATAGATCAGCGCATAGGTGACGCCGAATGCGCCGTCTTCCATCGCTTCGGCCATGACCCGGCGCATGGTATCGAGTTCGTCCGTAGACGCTGGTCCCGGATCCATTCCTCGGCCGTAGCGACGGAGCGAGCCACCGGCCAGGTAGGAGCCGACGTTCGGCGAAACGCCGGTCTCTTCCATCGCTTCCAGCCAGTGCCGGAATCGGGTCCAGCCCGGCGCGATCTCGGCCCATTTACCTACATCACCGTCGGCCAGCAATCGGCCGGACATTGGATCGGTGAAACGACCACCAGCCGGGGCCGGAGTCCATCCCTCCCCCATGATCTCGGTGGTGACGCCCTGTGTGATCTTGGAAACACAGCGACCGTCCCGCATCAGTGGGGCGATCGAGTGGCTCTGGATGTCGATGAATCCGGGGCAGACGATCTTTCCGCTGGCATCGATTACGGTGGCTGCGTTCTCGATTGGCACACTCCCCGGTGCGGCGATATCGAGAATCTGGTCCCCACTGATCAGAACGTCGCCGTACTTCCAGGGATTTCCGGTACCGTCGATGACTCTGGCGCCTCTGATCAAGGTGTCGATGGTCGGCATGTCTTTCCCCTTCTGGTAGTTTGTCGGATCAATCACCCGATGCGCGGACTATTTCGCTCCCGGTCCCTTGACGAACCGGCCTGGCATGGCGCTGGTGTGCTGGCTATCAGTAACCACAGCTGTGCCGTTGACCCAGACGTGCTCGATGCCGGTGGAGAGCTGGTGGGGTTGCTCGAAGGTCGCGTTGTCGGTGACGGTTTCTGGATCGAAGACCACCACATCGGCCATCATTCCCTTCGCCAGGACGCCACGATCCGAGATCGAGAGCCGGTCAGCCACCGACGATGTCATCTTACGGATCGCCTCTTCCCAGGTGAGCAGTCCCTCTTCGCGAACGTATTGCCGGAGCACACGCGGGAAGGTGCCGTAGGCCCGCGGATGAGTCGGCCCTTCTGGTTCGGCCCACACCGGATCGAGCCCACCGGCATCGGTCGAGACCTTGATCCACGGCTGCTGGATCTGCAGACGCAGGTTGTCCTCGCTCATCTCGTGGTAGATCGTCATGATGCGTTGCTGCTCGGAGATCAGCAGGTTCATGATCGTATCGATCCAGTGCTCTCCGCGGGATTCGGCGATCTCGGTGAGGCGTTTGCCGATGTACTGCTGGTTTTCGGGCTTTGTGAAACCGATCGGCATCACGTTCTCCACACCAGATGATGTGGCCGGGCCATCGAAGTCGTCGTCCGGATCGGTCAACTGAGCATGGATTCGGGCACGAATGTCTGGATCAAGCAGGTGCTCGTAGAGTTTGCCGCCTTCGGACACCCAGGATGGCAGTGTCGCCGAGAGACCGGTCCCACTCGCGGTGTAGGGATACATGTCTGAAGTCACGTCGAGCCCGCGGGCTCTGGCATCGGTGATTCGCTGGATGACCTCCGGCATCAGGTGCCAGCAGATCTTTCCGGCGGCCTTGAGGTGGTAGATCTCGACCGAGACTCCGGATCGCTCGCCGATCTCCAGCGTCTCTTCCAGACCTTCGATGATCCACTGCGATTCCGAGCGCATGTGAGTGATGTAGGTGCCGTTGTACTTGGCGACGACTTTGCAGACCTCGACGATCTCGTCCGTGGAGACGAAGTGGTCCGGTGGGTAGATCAGGGCATAGGTGACGCCGAATGCGCCGTCTTCCATCGCCTCTGCCATGACCTGACGCATGACATCGAGCTCCTCCGGGCTGGAGTCGCCCATGTCCATACCCCGGGCATACTGTCGGAGCGTTCCGCCAGCCAGATACGACCCGACGTTCGGCGAGACACCGGTCTCTTCCATCGCTTCGAGCCAGTGTCGGAAACGGGTCCAGCTTCGGGCGCGTTCGGCCCAGTCGCCGGTGTCGCCATCGTCGAGCAGTCGGGCATCCATCGGTTCGGTGAATCGACCACCGGCCGGTGCCGGGGTCCAGCCCTCACCCATGATTTCGGTGGTGATGCCCTGGGTGATCTTGGAGAGGCAGCGACCATCCCGCATCAGCGGAACGATCGAGTGACTCTGAATGTCGATGAAGCCGGGACAGACGATCTTGCCGCTGGCATCGATCACCGTGGCCGCGTTCTCGATCGGCACGCTCCCCGGAGCGGCGATGTCGAGAATCCTGTCCCCACTGATCAGAACGTCGCCGTATTTCCAGGGGTTTCCGGTGCCGTCGATGACTCTGGCGCCGCGTATCAGGGTGTCGATAGTGGTCACGAATGACTCTCCTGTGTGTTTAATCTGATGAAAACGCGGGATAGATTCGCCCCGCGCTGTTCCGGATACTAGCACGATCAAGCGTTTTCCGATCCTGCCGTACAATGGGGTTGTACCCGCAGATACGCAGGGGGAGTGATTCCGATGACCCGCGCCCGAATCGACATTCCACAGGATCAGATCGCCGAGTTCTGCCGCAGGCACCGGATCAAGCGGCTCTCACTCTTCGGCTCCGTGCTGCGCGATGATTTCACCGATGAGAGCGATATCGACGTGCTCGTGGAGTTTGAGGAGGGGTATACCCCGGGCCTTCACTTCTTCGGCCTTGATCACGAACTCTCAGCGATCATCGGGAGGCCAGCGGAAGTTCACACACCCGGATTTATCAGTGATTACTTTCGAGATGAAGTAGTCCGGGAGGCCGAGGTTCAGTATGACGTTCCGTAATGACGACATCTCGTTGCGGCAAATGCGCGACCACGCGGAACTCATTGTGGAATTGTCCGGCGACCGGGAGAAAGACGAAATTCTCAACGACAAGTTCGCGATACTGGCGGCCAGTCGACTGTTTGAGATGCTCGGTGGAGCGGCAAATCGTGTGAATCCCGAGACCCGGAGCGAATATCCGCAAGTCCCGTGGCGAGACATCGTCGACATGCGAGATCAACTCCTGCACGACTTCGATACGTTCGATCCGATTCTCGTGTGGCATACAGCGCAGACGGAGACCCCTGCCCTGCTGGAAGAACTGAATCGCATTATCGATCAGCGAGATGCAGGCTGACTACGCCCTCCGGAACAACCGCCCATGCCGCCGCAGGAAGACCGGCGGGTCTGATTCTCGCGGGAAGAAATTGACGATCTCCCCCTGATGCGGCCCATCCAGCACGATGAATCGATCACGCGTTATCGGCTGGACGGTCGTTTCCGGTAAACGAGTTCTGGAGCCGTCGTCCAGATTGAAGGAAACCCCGCTGATCCGCAGACCTCGGTCATTCAGTGTAACGTCAAGCTCGCCGAGCGGCTGTCGATAGCGTCCGACGAGCCTGGATAGCTCTGCCGGTTCCAGTTCGATGGTCCCCGGAACTGGCTTCGTCAACCCGTGCTCCTGCTCCAGAATCCAGGCTTCGATCGGGTTGATCGACAGTCGTCCATGCCCACTGTTGGTCCAGATGCAGATCGCAAACTGCTTCTCAGGATAGATCGTCAGCTGAGACTGGAAACCGCAGGTCGATCCCCCGTGTCCGTAGAGCGTCGCCTTGCCGTAGTTGCGGATGTCCCAGCCGATACCCCAGTGATCGGCGAAATCGCCGGATTCGATCTGGATCTCTCGCATTGCCCGGGCACCGGGTGCGCTGATGAGCTGGCGACCGGCGAAAAGGCCGTCGTTCATGTGCATCGCGGCGAAACGGAGGAGCTCCTCCGCGTTGGTCAGAATCGCGCCGGACGGGTTGTTGTTCCTCGGATAGTGCTGATCGGCAGTCTCGTGCTGGAGCGCAAGTGGCTCGACCGGATCATGACCGACTGCGTGCGGCCAGGTGATCATCTCATGCCCGAAGAATCCAGCCCGTTCCATGCCGAGCGCATCGAAGATACGGTCCCGGATCACGTCTTCATAGGACTGCCCGGCAACGGTGGCGATCACGTGCCCGGCGAGATCGAACCCACTGTTGCAGTAGTGCCAGAGCTCGCCCGGTCTGGTGAGTTGCTCGATCGTGTGCAGGTGAGCGACTTCCCGGGCCAGGGCGCGATCGTCGGCACCGAAATCATCGAAGAAATCACCGTAGATACCGGACGAATGGCTCAGTAGATGGCGCATGGTGATCGAGGCTTCGGCCACCGGGTCTTCCAGATGGAGCTCGGGAAGGTAGTGCTTGATCGGCGTATCCAGATCGAGCTTGCCCTCTTCCTTGAGCATCATCGCGGCCGTGGCGGTAAAGACCTTGCTGATCGACGCAATCCGGAAGAGATTGTCCGAGCGCATCGGCCAGTCAGCACGCAGGTGTCCGATTCCGCTCTGATGAAGCGAGACTTCGCCATCGCGATAGATTCCAACCACTACGCCGGGCACGCCCCATTGTTCTCGGTGGTAGTTGATGCACTCGTCGAGCGAACTGAAAGCCATGACCATGAACCGCCCTCACCCCCTGTCCCCTCTCCCAATCCCGGGAGAGGGGTGTGACACTCTGGCTAGAGGTATTTTTCAATCTCAACTATTTTGCGCCGGGACCCTTGACGAATCGTCCTGGCGTCGCGCCGGTATGTGTACCGTCGGCGATCACCTGCTTGCCATTGACCCAGACATGCTCGATGCCGGTGGACAACTGGTGCGGGTCTTCGATGGTCGAATTATCGGTGACGGTATCCGGGTTGAAGACCACTACATCGGCGAACATTCCAGCCCGGAGCATCCCGCGATCGCGGAGATCGAGCCGGTCTGCCACGGCACCGGACATCTTGCGGATCGCGTCTTCCAGCTCCAGGGCTTTCTCTTCTCGCACATACTTGCCGAGTACCCGGGTGTAGGTGCCGTAGGCCCGTGGATGGGTCGGCCCCTGAGCGCGTGCCCACTCCGGATCGAGCCCGCCGGCGTCCGTGGAGACCTTGTTCCACGACTGCTGAAGCTGCATCGGAATGTTGTCTTCGCTGATCGTCATGTAGATCGTGCTGACGCGCTGCCCCTCGGAGACGAGGAGTTCCACCGCCGCATCGAACCAGTCGACGCCCTTGTCGGCGGCGATTTCGGTGAGCGACTTGCCCCGATACTTGATGTTTTCTTCCTTATAGAGACCAACCGGGATCACACCGTCTGGCGTGCAGAGGTCGGCCATCGGTTCCCAGACACCGGTCGGGTTCAGCGTTGCTTCCTTGATTTCCTTCAGCTGGGACGGATCCTGCAACTTCTCGTAGAAATTACCGCCCTCGTGCGCCCATGGCGGCATTATCGAGGAGAGCCCGGTGCCACTGTACGGGTATGGATACATGTCAGCAGTTATGTCGAGTCCAGCCGCTCGGGCATTGTTGATCTGCTCGATAACTTCGGGCATCTTGCCCCAGTTGCGCTGACCAGCGGCCTTGAGATGATAGATCTCCACGGCGATGTCGGCCGCGTTGCCGATGTCGATCGCTTCCTGGATGCCCTCGACGAGCTGATCGGCCTCTGAGCGGACGTGCGTGATGTAGACGCCGCCGTACTGGCTGATGACCTTGCAGATTTCGGTGATCTCTTCGGTATCGGCGAAGCTGTCCGGTGGATAGATGAGCGCGTAGGAGACGCCGAAGGCGCCGTCTTCCATCGCTTCGGCCATCGTTCGTCGCATGGTCTCGAGCTCTTCGGCGTTCGCCTTGCCCATGTCCATGCCCTTGCCGTAGCGACGCAGGGTGCCACCGCCGAGGAACGAGCCGACGTTCGGGGTCACTCCCGAGGCTTCCATCGCTTCGAGCCAGTCGCTGAACCGGTTCCACGATTTCGCCTTCTCGCGCCACTCGCCGAGTTTTTCTCCGAAGCCGCCACGATCCGGCAGCTCGTCAGTGTTTCGGCCGCCGACCGGCGCTGGGGTCCAGGCCTCACCCATGATCTCGGTGGTGATTCCCTGGGTGATCTTCGACAGGCAGCGGCCATCGACCATCAGCGGGACGATTGCGTGGCTCTGGATGTCGATGAAACCGGGACAGACCACCATACCGGTGGCATCGAGAACTTGTGCCGCACCTGATTCGGCAATCTGGCCGGCGGGACGGACATCGAGGATCTTGTCGCCACTGATCGCCACGTCTCCATAGAACCACGGGTTCCCGGATCCATCGACAACCTTGGCGCCTTTGATCAGGACATCGATCTGATTACTCATACATTCTCCTGGATTGAAATCGGTATAGCGTGTGAAGCACAGGACCGTCCCGTGCTTCGGCAGTGCTCGCGGGTCATTATCGCACTATCCGGGGAGTTGTCGAACAGATCGAGGCGAGGCTCGATCCGTCATCTGCGGTGCGTTCATCGCTGTGAGTGGCGATGGCGTTCCACCTGCTCCTTCACAGTCGTGTTCTGGGTGACTTCCCGGTCCAGCGGTTCAGTTCGCAAGGCAAGCCAGAGCGAATAGCAGATGACGAGCAAGAGCAGAGCGAGCGGGACCCCCATGGCGATCGCCGCCTGCTGAAAGGCCGCCAGCGCGGTCGCTCCACCGGCGATCAGCAAGACCGATGCGATGATCCCTTCCGTACTTGCCCAGAAGAGTCGCGTCTGCCAGACCGGCCGCAGATCGCCACCAGATGCCAGAATGTCCTTCACCAGTGATCCGGAGTCGGACGAGGTGACGAAGAAGATCGCGATCACCACCATCGCCAGAATCGAGAGCGCCGCTGTCCACGGCAGATGCTCCAGCATGGCGAAGAGGGCGAACTCCAGCTCGTTACTGGTGGCATCGGCAACCCCGCCGTCACCGAACATATCGATGTAGATGCCCATCTTGCCGAAGATTGTCAGGACTACGAAGGTCATCGCCGTTGGCACCAGCAGCACACCGGTCACGAATTCCCGGATCGTTCGGCCGCGAGAGATTCTGGCGATGAACATCGCCACGAACGGCGACCAGGAGATCCACCAGCCCCAGTAGAACAGTGTCCAGTCCTGCTGCCAGTCAGGATCGACGAACGCATCGGTGCGGGTGCTGGTTTGCACCAGGTTCTGGGCGTAGTAGCCGATGCTCTCGATGATGCTCTGCAGCAGGAACGCGGTTGGTCCAACCGCCAGAATGAACGCCGCCAGAATGAACACCAGCACCATGTTGGTGAAACTGATTCGCCGGATACCCGCATCGACGCCCAGCACTACCGAGATCGCGGCAAGCACACTGATGACGGCGATGATCGCCAGTTGAAGCGTGAGTGATGCCTCGATACCGGCAACGTAGGTCAGTCCTGCGTTGATCTGGATCGCTCCGAGACCCAGCGATGTCGCCACCCCGAACAGGGTTCCGACGATCGCGATGACGTCGACCATATCTCCGAGCCAGCCGCGATAGCGCTCGCCGATGAGCGGGTAGAGTGTCGATCGCAAGCTCAGCGGCAGGCCAACCCGGTAGGCGAAATAGCTCAAGGCCAGCGCCAGCAGGATATAGACGCCCCAGGCATGCAGACCCCAGTGGAAGAACGTGATGTTCATGGCATCGCTGGCGGCCTGGGGTGAGCCGGGGTCAGCCCCACTGGCAGGCGGGACATCGATGGAGAAGTGGTGAATCGGCTCGGCGACAGCGAAGAACAGTAATCCGATACCCATGCCGGCGCTGAAGAGCATTGCGAACCAGGCAACGTAGCTGTAATCCGGGCGGGAATAATCCGGTCCCAGACGCACTCCCCCATACTTGCCGAACGCCAGCCAGAGGGTGAGCAGCAGGAAGATCGTCATCGTAAGGGTGTAGAACCAGCCGAGGCTGACTGCAATCTGGTTCTGCAGCGCTTCCAGCCCTGATGCGATGTTGTCGAGGAAGAGCAGCCCGATGGTGATGAACAGAATAGCGATCAATGCCGAGGTCACGAATACCGGAACCCGGATGTTGTAGCGGGTGCGGGTCTCCAGTGACGGGAGATAATGACGTTTTTCCTCGGGCATCGCTGCGTCCCCCACATCCCTGCCTCGCGGCGTCGACCCGAATGGTGCGGGTTTCGACGCCGTGGGTCAAGGACCGGGATGATCACACCGGTGGTCAGTACCCGTCCTCATCGGTGGTTCGGGATCTTGCCTGCGATGATCTGGGCGCTGCCCGACTGCCGGCTCGTTCCCGGGAGCGAGACTCGGCCAGATCGTCTCTGAACGCGGAGAAGATCGCCCAGCACATCAGGAGGAGCATTATGGCGATTGGAACACCGGTGATGATCGACGCTTGCTGGAACGCTTCCACCCCGGTCTCACCTCCTGCCATCAGCAGCACACCTGCCACGGTACCTTCGGCAATCGCCCAGAAGATGCGCGTCGGGGTGCGAGGGTTGAGATTTCCGCCGGAGGCGTGGATGTCGTCCACTAGCGAGCCGGAGTCAGACGATGTCACGAAGAACCCGGCAATGATGATCATCGCGATGACCGAGGTAATCAGCCCAAGGGGTAGCTCTTCCAGCATGGCGAACAGCGCAAAATCGAGACTCTCCTCGGTGGCTCCAATGACCCCGCCATCACCGAACAGTTCCATATGAAGCGCCGTCTGCCCGAAGACCGTTAGAAAGATGAACGTGATCACGGTTGGCACGAGCAGCACACCGGTGATGAACTCACGCACCGTTCGACCACGAGAGACCCGGGCGATAAACATGCCGACGAACGGCGACCACGAGATCCACCAGCCCCAGTAAAACAGTGTCCAGTCACCCTGCCAGACCGGATCGGTGAACATATCGGTCCGCATACTGGTCTGGATGATGTTCTGCAGGTAGTAGCCGGTGTTCTCCACCAGTGCTCGGAGAATGAAGACGGTTGGGCCGGCGATCAGGATGAATAAGACGAGCAATCCGGACAGCGTCAGGTTGGCTTCACTGAGTCGCTTGATGCCCTTGTCGAGCCCGAGTACCACGGAGACTGTCGCCACCGCCGTGATGATCGCAATCAGCAGGAGCTGCACCATGCGCGATGGCTCTATGTCGACCGTGTAGCTGAGCCCGGAGTTGAGTTGAACGACGCCGAGGCCGAGCGAGGTCGCCACACCGAAAAGGGTACCGACAATCGCCAGCGTGTCGATCGCATCACCGATCGGCCCGCGAATCCGGTCTCCGAGAATCGGATAGAACGCTGACCGCATGGTCAGTGGAAGCCCCTTGCGATAGGCGAAGAAGCAGAGTGCCAGGCCAACGACGATGTAGATGGCCCAGGTGTGCAGCCCCCAGTGGAAGAAGGTGATGTTCATCGCTTCGCGGGCTGCACCTTCGGTCCCCAGTTCAGCTGTCGTCGCTGGAGGGGAGTCGATCGCAAAATGACTGATTGGCTCGGCAACGCTGAAGAAGAGCAGCCCGATACCCATCCCGGCGCTGAACATCATCGCGAACCAGCCGGCATAGCTGAAATCGGGACGCGCATCATCTGGCCCGAGCCGGATTCGGCCGTAGGGACTGAGTGCCAGGAAGATGACGAAGATGAGGAAGATGCTGACGGCCAGAATATAGAACCACCCGAGGGTGGTATTCACGAAATCCTGTGCCGATGCGAACGCTCGGGCGAACTCATCGACGAAGATCACACCAGTGAGTACGAACCCGATGATGATTGCCGCGGATGGAAAGAACACGGAGGGCCGTATTTCAAACCTGGACCATGTTTCGAGTTGCTCTGTCTGTTGTTCGTTCTCCTCGGACACTGCCAGCCTCTTCCCCTGACGGGCGCGCCTGTGTCAATGTGCAGCTCCCATGCACATTGGGCCCGGCTCGTCACACGTTGGTCGGCACTCCCTCGTAACCCATGCGGGATGAATTTTCGCGATCAGCAGGTGGTCGCGCACTATGACAGCGCTAATGGCAATACATATTCCACGAACTGTGCAGAAGGAGAGCGTGAGGTTTCAGGGGGAGGCTGCGCGTATCATGCCGAAAACAGAACACCACCACATTGCGGTGGTGCTGTCATGGATTCTGGCATCTGCCTGCGGCGGTGCCTCAGTTGTCGTCTTTATTCTGCTTCTTTCTCTGTGCCTTTGGCTTGTCCCGGGTTCCTGGCGACTCTCCCCGGCCAGATTTCGGGTCGCCGCTGGTCCCCGTTGCCGATGCGCCGGCGGTGGCCGGTCGTGGTGGTGCCGAACGTTGCCGGGCACGCTCTCTGGCCGTCATTTCAGCGTGATCTTCTTTGAGGGCCACGAAGATACACCAGCACATAAGTAACAACAGGATTGTTAGCGGCACACCTGTGGCAATCGCTGCTTGCTGGAATGCGGTGAGGCCCGCCTGACCACCCGCAACCAGCAGCACTGCGGCTACACCACCTTCGGCAACGGCCCAGAACACGCGTGTCTGCCAGGATGGGTTGAGACTGCCGCCCGAGGCCAGCGTGTCGTCCACGAGCGAGCCAGAATCAGATGAAGTGACGAAGAATGTGCCGATGACGATCATCGCCAGGATCGTCATGATCAGCGTCAGTGGGAGCTCGTCGAGCATGGCAAAGAGCGCGAAATCGAGGCTCTCTGCTGTCGCCGATGCCACCCCGCCGTCGCCGAACAGCTCCATGTGGATCCCCGTCTGACCGAAGACCGTCAGGATCATGAAAGTGACGATCGTTGGCACCAGCAACACACCGGTGATGAACTCGCGGACGGTGCGCCCACGTGAGATCCGGGCGATGAACATCCCCACGAATGGTGACCATGAGATCCACCAGCCCCAGTAGAAGATCGTCCAGGCACCCTGCCAGGTTGGATCGGTAAACATGTCGGTGCGCATGCTGGTGGACACGATGTTCTGCAGATAGAACCCGGTGCTCTCTACGAACGCCCGGAGGATGTAGATCGTTGGTCCGGCGATAATCAGGAATCCGAGCAGAATACCGAACAGCGTCATGTTCATCTCACTGAGCCGCTTGATTCCGGCATCGAGACCGGCCACCACCGAAACAGTCGCGATGGCGGTAATCAGGATGATCAGTAACAGCTGAACCATCTGGGAGCCATCTACCCCCATCGAGTAAGACAGTCCAGCGTTGATCTGTATCACCCCGAGGCCAAGCGAAGTGGCCACTCCGAAGAGCGTGCCGACGATCGCCAGCGTATCGATGGCATCACCGATCGGCCCACGGATCCGGTCCCCGAGAATCGGGTAGAAGGCCGAGCGGACGGTTAGCGGCAGCCCCTTGCGATAGGCGAAATATCCGAGAGCCAGGCCAACGATGATGTAGATCGCCCACGCGTGAAAGCCCCAGTGGAAGAAGGTGATGTTCATCGCCTCACGGGCTGCTCCGGTACTGCCAGCCTCGGCATCAGTTGCCGGGGGAACCTCGACCGCGAAGTGATAGATCGGCTCGGCAACGCTGAAGAAGAGGAGTCCGATACCCATTCCGGCGCTGAACAGCATCGAGAACCAGGAGAGATAGCTGTAATCTGGTCGGGAATCGTCTGGCCCGAGACGAATGCGCCCGTATGGACTCAAGGCTAACGCGATGACAAAGACCAGAAAGATGCTGACCGACAGGATGTAAAACCACCCCAGCGAGGTGGAGATGAACTCCTGCACGCTTCCGGCGATATCGGCGAAGAGTTGCGAGAAGATGACGCCGAAGAGGACGAATCCGATGATGATTCCGGCGGCCGGGAAGAAGACGGTGGGCCGGATGTTGAACCGTGTCGATGTTTCCAGCTGCTCTGTCTTGTACTCGGTGATATCGCTCATGCGGTGTATCCCCCCACCTTCGCGATGCTGTATCCCCGGAAAAGATTCCGGTCTCCAGAGGGATGCCCGGAGACCGACCGAATTTTCTGTTTCAGTGTGGATGCTGTGCCGGAATAGGGCCTATCATGGCAGGTTGAGGGGCGATTTGCAACCGACTCCAGTGCGCTGGGATTGCATCACAGAGTTAGAGGAAATCTGGGCCACAGCCGGAGCCTGCCAGTACAGGCTCCGCGGAGACAGCCAATTTCAATTGCCGGATGCTGGCTCAGGGCCAGGAAATGCTCAGTCGTAGGACCGGCGTGGTTCCGGCTCAGGGCTGGGCTGACGGCGATCGACCTGCGGGCGGGCACGCTCTGTTGTGCGGACCGGTTCGCCGGCTGGATCCTCGCTCGGTGTCTCTTCCTCTTCGTCCCGGTTGGATGTCCGCAACGGAATCTCCGGCAAGAAGAGCATCGTCACCAGGCCGATACCCATGATCACCGCGCCGACCAGATAGAGATCGGTCACCGCGATCGCCAGGCTCTCCCGGACAGCTTCTGTCAGGGCGACCGGGATGTCTGAGGCAATGATCCCGTTGTCGGTGGCTCCCTGCTCGGCCTGGGTCAGCAACTCGAGCGGGTTCTGGTATTCCGCCGCCTGCTCAGCGGTTACTTCTCCACTCAGCTCACCGTTGACCCGGCTATCGTAGGCCGATGAGTACTGGTTCAACATCACCGAACCGAGCGCGGCAACACCGAGCGCCCCGCCGATCTGTTTGAAGAACTGGGCACTGGCGGTAACTGACCCGAGATCTTTGATCGAGAACGCATTCTGCGCCACGATCGTGAAGAGCTGCATCATCATGCCGATCCCGATACCGGTGAGAATGACGTTCCGCAGCACCTGCATCGTGCTGGTTCCGGCGTCCATACTCGCCATCAGAATCATGCCGGAGCCAGCCAGCACGAAGCCGGTGATCGCCATGTATTTGTAGCGACCGATCCGGGAGAGCATCTGCCCACCCAGGATGCTGGCAATCACCAGTCCCAGCATCATCGGCGTTACCAGCATGCCGGAGCGCGTCGCGCTGTGACCGAGCACACCCTGGAGAAACAGCGGCATATACATGATCGTGCTGAACATACCGAGCGCAGTCAGGAACGAGCCGATCATGCAGATCGAATAGATCCGGTTGGCGAAGAAACGCGGGTTGAGGATCGGGTTCTCGGCCCGGAGCTCCACCAGGATGAAGGCGCCGATACCGAGGATCGAGACACCGAACAGTCCGATAATCTCCGGTGACGTCCAGGCGTATTCCTGCCCCGCCCAGGAGAGCGCCAGCATCAACGGAATTGCCGCTATCGCCAGCAGCGCCACACCGGACCAGTCGATCTTGCGCTGCTCGCCAACTGCCGTGCTGGGCAGCGTCATGCTTGCCGCGATGATCGCGATAACGCCGATCGGCAGGTTCACGTAGAAGATCCAGCGCCAGCCAAACGAGTCCGTCAGGAAGCCGCCGAGCGTTGGGCCGATAACCGTCGCCAGGCCGAACGTGGCGAAGAGCGCACCCTGCCATTTGCCGCGTTCCGACGGCGGGAAAATATCCCCGACGATCGCGATGGCAATCGGGATGATCGCTCCAGCGCCGAGACCCTGCAGTGCCCGGAAGGCGATGAGCTGGTTCATGTCCTGCGCCATACCGCAGAGCACCGCACCGACCATAAAAATGGTGATCCCGGCCAGGAAAAATGGTTTCCTGCCGTAGGTATCCGAGAGCTTGCCGTAGATCGGTACGGTGATCGTGGAGGCGAGCAGGTAGGCGGTGAAGATCCAGGCGTAATGCTCCACGCCGTCCAGATCGGCCACCATATGCGGTGCGGCGGTGCCGACAACGGTCTGTCCGACCGCGGCGGTGAGCATCCCCAGCATCACCGTGCCGAGAATGATGAAGAGTTGCCGGAGTGAGTTGATCGGCGCGCCGAAACTGACCGGGTCGATCCGGTCGAGAATGCCCGGTTTCTCGTCCGGGTTCGTCTGCTGGGTGTCCTGGTTCGGATCGTGTTGCTGGTTGCGACTCATCGTGATCCCGTCGATCCTGCTCCGGACGGACTATCGACAAGTGCCGGTTCCGGCTCTGGTTCGGGCTGGCGCTGCTGGCTGGCGATGTCGGCGATAGCGGTCATCCCCTGTTCCAGCGCCGCGATATCTTCCGCAGACATCTGATTGATCCAGGAGCGCATGAGGTCCGCCCGGCCCTGTCTCAGCGAGCGGAGCAGCTCGGTCGCCTTGTCGGTCAGATGCACCAGCGTCCGGCGGCGATCCCGGGTATCCTCTACCCGCTCGATCAGGCCTTTACGAGCCAGCCGTTCCACCTGATAACTCGCCGTAGGGAGCGTGACACCCATCCGGCATCCTACCTGCCCGACCGGCAGCGGACCTTCATCGCTCAGTACGATGAGTGTCTTGAGCTGCGCCATGCTGACGTTCAGCTCCAGCCAGGACGTGCTGGTTTCGTGCAGGGTCCGGATGATCGTGCGCTGCGCCTGCAGAATAGCTTCGATCGTCGCGTCGTCAGGATTAGTCATCGCATCTCAACTCTTCTCCCCTCTCCCAGTACTGGGAGAGGGGTCGGGGGTGAGGGCCATCTCACCAATTACTTCGAAACATTCCATCTATTCGATTGTATCGCACGATACTTGCCCCGGGGAGTAGCCTTGCGCTCCCTGCTTGTGTGCGCAAAATCACTAGCCTTTCACTTACGATAGTGCCTTTCTCCATTATCCGCAGGCCGTTTGTCACGCTGCTGGCACAACCTAGTCAAATGGGTAGGAACTTCGGTACTTCTGACTACCGCTAACCTGACAGAAGGGTGATGTTGCATTTTGTCTACTGACGTAAAGTAAGGGTAGATCGATTTACGGATTGCGTAAGTCGGACGAACAATCGAAGACCAGCGGATGTGAAGATCCCGAGTGATGAGTCTGGACGCCCATGTCACCGGGGGAGCACGTGGCGTAACCGGCCGCTGAGTGAGCCAGCAGGGGAAACCCTGGAAAGCTCACGCGTGTAGGCGCTGGTCTCGAAGTTACTCCTTTGAAGGGAGGCTCGTACAGATACAGCGCTTTTTCATGTTGTCTGGGACCGTGGGGACGGGCAGGCAGCGTGACGAATGGTACGTGGCATGTGGATCAACCGATAACGCAGTACTTGTAAATGCAGATGATTAAGGAACAGAACAATGGAAAACGTAACAGTACAGAAGACCTCCCGCGTTTCTCGCCTGAAGGTCGGCATCGCTGCCGTCGCAATCGGCGCCCTGCTGGTTGTACCGTCGGCTAGTGCTGACACCGAAGTCGTTGACTTTAACATCGCCGGTGGTGTCTTGAGTATGGAGCTGAGGGAAGCCGGACTGGGCGACATTGAAGACTACGGGCTGGACATGTTCACAACTGGTTCGGTTGACGTGGAAGTCTCCGACCTTCGTGGTACCGACGGCAACTGGAGCGTATCGCTGGAAGCAGACGACTTCGAGCGGACAGGCGGCGACGGCTCCATATCAGCAGGTGATTTCTCCGTTAGCGATGCTGACACGATCGACGAGTCCAATGGTATTGACGGCGGCACGGTGGAGTCTCATGACCCACAGGACCTTTCTAGTGCATCGCTGCTCGGAACCGGTTCTGGCGCACACGGTGTGTACACCTGGAGTCCGGCACTCCATCTGGACGTTGCAGACGGAACACCAGCCGGCGAGTACACCAGCACCCTGACCATCACCGAAACCGCGGCCCCGTAGTAATCCTGGTAGATAACTAACATGGCGCCGGACACCTGGTCCGGTGCCTGACCGTTTCCGCAGACACTGACACCCATGGCGAGAGAGGCCCCCGGTGCGCAAGCTCACAACCCTGACAATCATCGTCGCAATGAGTCTCATGTTCGGGCTACCGGCGCTTTCCGGCATCGCCCTGGCAGGAACCGGTG
>REEK01000168.1 GCA_007695115.1 Sphaerobacteraceae bacterium | reverse complement strand
AGCGAATTCAATCGATGTCGTGATCGCCGGAGGAGGCACGTCCGGGGCGGCGCTGGCTGGGTTGCTGGTGGAAGAGCACGGCCTGAACGTCTGCCTGATCGAGGCTGGACCGGATTACGGCCTGTATGACCCAGACACATGGCCACCGGAGTTGCTGAACGCATCGACGTTGCCCGGGGATTCTCATTCGTGGGGATATATCGGGATGGCTCATCCCACTCATACCAAGCAGACGGGTTACGATCGCGCGCGTGTGATCGGTGGGTGCTCGTCGCACAATGGCTGTATTGCCTTGCTAGGGCACGCCCGGGACTATGATGCCTGGAGCGAGTCGGGGATTCCCGGATGGTCGTTCGGGTCGGTCTGGCCGTCGTTCCAACGGGCGATGAAGCGTTTGCGAATCCGTCAACCCGGCGATGAGGAGATCACGCCATACCAGCGGTTGTTTCTCGAGGGCGCGCAGCAGGCAGGGATTCCACAGGTTGCGGATCTGAATCAGCCAGACGATGTCTCGGGTGTGGCTGCGGCGCCAGTGAACATCGCCGAGGGAACTCGCTGGAACACGGCGCTGGCGTACCTGACGGCGGAAGTCCGGGAGTCCGGATCGCTGACGATTCTGGACAATGCGGTCGTTGATCGGGTGACGCTGGATGGAGAACGGGCGACCGGTGTTGTCATCCGGCGGAACGGTGCTGAGGAAATCATCACGGGGGATCGAATTGTCCTCTCGGCCGGTGCCTATGGCTCACCCGGGATTCTGGAGCGTTCGGGCATCGGTGATCCGAAGACGCTGGAGGCCGTCGGAGTCGACGTGGCTCATGCGTTGCCTGGCGTTGGCGCCTCGCTGACCGATCACCCGGCGGTTTGTCTGACGTTCCGGGGTGGCGATGAGATCAACGCTGCGATGAGCCAGCAGCGAGCCAGTGGCTGGTGCCCGGATGAACAGGTGTTGGCCAAGACCCGGAGTTCACGTTGTAAAGATGCCTTCGATCTGCACATCTATTCGGTGAGTGGCTTCAACGAGGAGTCTGGCGACTGGGAGTATGAGGTTTATGTATCGAGTGTGTTTCCTCGATCACGAGGAGCAGTTCATGTTCGATCGGCTGACCCCGAAGAGGCCCCCGACATCGACCACGGGTTTCTGAGCGAACCGGACGGTGAAGACATCGCGGTTCTGCTCGAAGGGGTGAAGCTCGCCCGATCGATCATGCAACCGGCGCTCGATTCCGGGGCGTTGTCAGAAGAGACTTTACCCGGGGTCGAAGTGCAGTCCGACGACGATCTCCGGCAGTTCATCATCGGTGATGTCGGAATCTACTATCATCCGTCGAGCACCTGCCGAATGGGACCACCGACATCGAGTTCGTCGGTTGTGGATAGCCTTGGCCGAGTGTTTGGCGTCAGTGGGTTGCATGTCTGTGACGCCTCGATATTTCCAGTTCTCATGCGGGCGAATACGAATCTGCCGGCGGTGATGGTTGCCGAGCATCTGGCGCCCTCGATTGCGGCCGGACGATAGCGAAGGAGCGATGACATCGTGAGTTCGGGAACATCCGTGGCGTTGATCGGTGCTGGGTCGATGGGGAGACAGATCTCGCTCCAGCTCGCTGCCCACGGAAGCCATGTCATACTGGTCGATCCCGATGAAAGCGCCCGGGATCGTGCGAGGACGTATATTCGGGATACTGGCCGGGCGCTTGCCGATACTGGAGTGCTGAATCGGGCAGCGGAGACGGCGATCGACAATATGCGGTTCGTTGATCGTTATGAGGGACAGCTAAGCGATTGCTGGCTGGTGCTGGAAGCGGTGCCGGAGCGGATGGAGCTGAAACGCGAGCTGTTCGCCCGACTCTCTGACGAAGTCGATGAGCAGACGATCCTGGCCACCAACAGCTCATCGTTCCGAAGTGGATTGCTGGCTGATGTCACGAGCCATCCGGAACGCCTGATGAACATCCACTTTCTGAACCATCCGTGGATGCGGCCGGCTGTGGAGTTGATGACTTCCGGGTTCACCGATGAGGCTCACCTCGGAAGCGTCTACTCCTTCCTGCGACAATCGGGTCTCTATCCGGTGATCGTCCAGGGTGAGAGCACCGGGTTTCTCTTCAACCGGATCTGGAGAGCAGTCAAGAAGGAGAGCCTGAAAGTGGTGGCCGCTGGCCATGGTACCGCCGAAGATATCGACCGGTTCTGGTGCATGTCGACGGGGCTGAAAATGGGCCCATTTGCGATGATGGACCGGGTGGGGCTGGATGTCGTGCTGGATATCGAACGGCACTACGCCTCGGAAAGCGGCGATCCCAACGATAAACCACCGGAAATGCTGGAAGAGATGGTGGCGCGGGGAGAGCTGGGGGTGAAGTCCGGCCGCGGATTCTATCAGTACCCGGGTCCGTCGTTCGAGCACCCAGACTGGCCGTATGACAAGTAGTGATGAATAACAGATATGAAGGAGTAAGCCTGATGCGAGTCTACGTTCACCCGACCTGAACCAGTTGCAAGAAGGCGCAGGCGTTGCTTGCGGAACATGGCGTCGATTTCGACCGACGAGATTACTTCAAAGAGCCGTTTACCGAGGATGAGCTGCGGGCGCTGTTCGACGAGATCGGAATGACCCCGACCGACCTGCTCTCCAAGCGGAGCAAAGCCTACAAGGACCTTGGACTGGCTGATCGAGAAGTGACCGATGAGGAGTTGATCCGGCTCATTCCAGATAATCCGACGTTGATTCGTCGCCCGATCGTGGTCAAAGATGGACAGGCCGTGGTCGGATTCAGCCAGGACAAGATCGAAGCATTGATCGATAACTAGGCCAGACGAACGAGCCTGGAAGGAAAGAATCTATGCGATTTGGCGCGCACATGTCGATTGCCGGAGGCGTCGACAAGGCGTTCGACCGGGCCGAGAAGGCTGGTTGTGACTCTCTGCAGATCTTTACCAAGAATTCCAACCAGTGGAATGCGAAGCCGTTTGACGAAGCGGTTCTGGAGGCCTGGAAGCAACGGGAAGCCGAAACGAAGATCGGTCCGGTGGTGGCGCATGATTCTTACCTGATCAATCTGGCGTCTCCGAAAGATGATCTGTGGGAGAAATCGATCGACGCGTTCGGGATCGAGTTGCAGCGCTGTGATCAGCTTGGTATCCGCTATCTGGTGACGCATCCCGGCTCACACACTGGCTCAGGTGAAGAGGCTGGGCTGGCGCGAGTCAGCGAGGCGCTGAACCGGCTGCACAACGACATGCCGGAGCTGGACGTCATCACGTTGCTGGAGACCACGGCAGGACAGGGAACAAACCTGGGGTCATCGTTCGAGCATCTGGCGACGATCACCAGCGGAGTCGAGGACAAATTGCGTGTCGGATACTGTCTGGATACTTGCCACATCTTCGCCGCAGGCTACGACTTCCGGACTCCTGAGCAGTACGCCGAAACCATGAAGCAGTTCGATGACCTGCTCGGGATCGATCGACTGTTCGCGATTCATCTCAATGATTCCAAGAACGACCTCGGATCGCGGAAGGACCGCCACGAGCACATCGGCCAGGGATTCATCGGACTGGACGGGTTCCGGCAGTTCGTCAATGACAAACGACTGGCAAACGTGCCCGGTTTGCTGGAGACCAAGAAGAGCGAGGATCTTTCCGAGGACATCGAGAATCTGGCCACGTTGCGTGGACTGGTCGACTAGTCTCGCAGGATACTGATCTGGCCCGGGCGCTACTCGTCCGGGCTGGTATCCACGATCTTGCGGTAGGCGAAGATCGACGCGATCCAGTCGACCACAAGCCCTGCCCGGTTGCGGGTGCCCATCAGCTTGGTCAGGTAGACCATCCGCCAGATAATCCACGCTACCATGCCGCTGAAGACCACTGGGCCGATCTCTGCCGCCGCCTTGAGCCGACCGAGGGCGATCAATTCACCCATCGGCTGGTAGGTGAAGGGAATCAGGGGTTCGCCCCGGATCAGACGGGCCAGGTTCTGCCCGGTCACTTCACCCTCCTGAACGGCTACTGCGGCATTCGGTGGGAGTGTGTCGCCCGTTTCGGGGTCAATGGATGCAGCGGCGTCTCCGAGTGCAAAGATGTTCGGGACCGCAGGGATCCGCAGGTGTTCATCAATGATGACCCGGCCGTCCCGATACTTCTCCACGGCCAGCCCCGCGCTAATCGGGTTCGGCTTGATCCCGGCGGTCCATACAATGACGTCTCCATAGATCAGCTCGTCATCCACGGTTATCACGGCGTTGTCGCGAATACCAGCAACTCGCGTGTTCAGCCGCATCTCGATGCCGATTTCCTCAAAGCGTTTGACCGCAATTTTGCCGATCTTCTCGTTGATTCCGGGCAACACATGGTCGCTGGCTTCGATGAGCATGATCCGGGCTTCGTCGTTGCTGATCTCCGGGTAGAACTTGATCATGTTGTGCCGCACCAGGTCGTGCAGCGAACCGGTCAGCTCGATTCCCGTGGCACCGCCGCCTACCATGATGAACGTCAGCAGCCGACGTCGCTCCTCGGGATCGTCGAGCGTGGCTGCCAGTTCGAAGTTGCGGACGATCTTCCGGTGGAGATCGGTTGCGTTCGACACCGACTTGAGACCGAATGAGCGGTCCTGGATCTCCTGCATCCCGAAATAGTTGGTCTGGCTGCCCAGTCCGAAGACGAGGTAGTCGTATTCGATCTGTCCAGCGGCGGTCGTCAGCACCTGATCAAGCGGGTTGAGTCCGTAGATCTTCGAGCAGATGAACCGGAATCCACGAGTTGTGCAGAATCGGCGGAGCGGGTAGGTGAGATTGGCGGAGTCCACCGCTCCGGTTGCGACTTGATACAAGAGCGGGGTGAACATGTGGTAGTTGTGCTGGTCAACCAGCGTGACCTCAGCCTCATCGGGGTCGATGTGCCTGGCGAGTTCTTCGAGCGTCGAGATCCCGGCAAACCCGGCACCGGCGACCACGATTCGTGGCTTCTGACCATTCGGTGAGCCAGTTAGCTGTCTGTCCGGATTTCTGCCCCGTTTCCGGGAGAACAACCATCCTGCCAGTCCGGCACCTGCGGCCAGCGCGGTGAATTTTCCGAGTTTGCCGATCACTCAATACTCCAGAATCTGTCGGGCCGTCGATCAGGCGTCCGGATCCGGGACCCGGTTGAACACGGCCAGTCGTGGCTCGGTCATATCCTCGATGGCGTAGCGAAGACCTTCACGGCTCAGGCCGGAATCCTTCACTCCACCATATGGCATGTGATCGATCCGGTAGGTCGGAACATCGTTGATGATGATGCCGCCGGCATCGATCGTTTCGTATGCCTGCAGGGCGTGTTCCAGACTGTAGGTAAACACGCCGGCCTGGAGGCCGAAGTCGGAATCGTTGATATGAGTCAGTGCCTCGGTGAAGTCGTTGAAGGTGAAGACATTGACCAGTGGGGCGAACGCCTCACGGGAGCAAACGAAGCTGTCTCGCGGAGCGTTGAGAATGACCGTTGGCTGGAAGAACCGGCCATCGGCTTTGCCGCCGCAGAGGACTTCAGCACCCTGCTGCCTTGCGGCGTCGATCCACTCTTCGGTGCGGCCCGCAGCTTTATCATCGATCATCGGGCCGAGGTCGGTCGATGCGTCCATTGGATCGCCGATGTTCATCTTGCCGATCTCATCCAGCAGGGCCTCGATGAACTCATCTTTGCGCTCTTCGTGGACATAGATCCGCTGAACCGAGATGCAGACCTGCCCGGCATAGGCAAACGCACCGACTCGGCAGCGCTGGGCCGCGAGTTTGACGTCCGATCGACGATCGACGATCACGCCTGCGTTCCCGCCGAGTTCCAGCACAACGCGCTTCTTGCCAGCCCGTGACTTCATATCCCAACCGACATTCGGGGATCCAGTGAAGCTCAACATCGCGTACCGCTCGTCGGTGACCAGTTTGTCGCCAACTTCCCGATCCATCGGCATGATGCTCACTGCGCCCTTGGGAAGGTCGGTTTCGTCGATGAGCTGAGCAAAGGTGAGCATGGTCAGTGGATCATGCGTTGGAACCTTCAGCACGATCGGGTTCCCCGAGGCGATCGCCGGGGCAACCTTGTGCAGTGCCAGGTTGAGTGGGAAGTTGAATGGGGAGATCCCGGCAATCGGGCCGATCGGAAATCGTCGGGTGAAGCCGAACCGGCCGGCTGAGGATGCCATCAGATCGAGCGGAATTGTCTCTCCACTGATTCGGCGGGCCTCTTCAACAGCGGTCTGTAGAGTGAAGACGCCGCGCTGGACCTCAACGCGGGAATCCTTGATCGGCTTGCCGGCTTCTTTCGTCATCAGTTCAACAAACTCATCTTCGCGACGAGCCAGTCCGTCTGCCAGTTGCTGGAGAACGGCGGCACGCTCATATGACTGCATCTTGCGGGTCTTTTCAAACGCCGCTACCGCAGCCTTCGTAGCGTGCTCCAGATCGTCTCTGGTGGCGAATGAGGTGGTGCCAACGACGTCGCCGTTGAACGGATTGGTGATCTCGAGCACCTTTTCCGAGGAGCGCCATTCGCCTCCACAATAGAATTTGAAGTTTGAGGCCATTCGAAGTTCCCTTTCCTTTCGCCAGCGCAGACTCATTCGGTCTGCCCCGGTTCGTAGCTCGCAGATTTCACGCCGTGATGGCGCGATTATCAACTGTACTGGACAAACAAAACGGGCGGCGCTGGTGTCAGACGTCCGCCCGTGGCTGCGCACTGTTTCTGGTCGAGCGGAAGATCAGGCAGCGCCCCACCAGGTATCTTCCTGAGCACCGTAGTTAGCGAGCTCGGTCTTCGTGTAGATCATGCCTTCTCGCTCCTGTGTTGCCAGCTCATACTGACCACTCATGGTGATCGCATCCACTGGACAGACCTGAGCGCACATGCCGCAGAACAGGCAACGTCCGGAGCGCAGGATGAACTCTCCCAGCTCGCGATCGCCCTCTTCAGACGGAACGACGTGCATCTCCAGGCAGCTGGTCGGGCAGATCCGCGAACAGAGTCCGCAGGCGACGCAGAGCGCTTCGCCAGTCTCGGGATCGGCACGCAGTGCTGGCAATCCCCGGAATCGGCCGGGCATCTCCCGGCGTTCTTCGGGGTACTGAATGGTCTGGTTCGGTCGAACCAGACGTTTCAAGGTGACCCAGAATCCACCAACTTCTTCGAACACGATGCTGTCCCTCGCGTTTCTGCGCTAGCGTTCGATCGACGCGAATTGAATCGATTCTTCTGCAAGGCTGTCACCGAGCTGCAGGAACGGCGTATCTTCCGTCCCGTACTGGCGAACTGGCCACTGCATTGACCCGCGCTCGAGTCTCGGGAATGACACGCCCTGATAGATCGGTGTGAGCTGGGCGACTTCGTCGAGAATCAATGACGGGTGGGTGTGCGAGATCTGATATCCCATTCGACCGGCTATTTCCTGAATGTACCATGAGTTCGCCCGGGCATCGCCTGGTGCGGCGATCGTGTACCGTACCCGCTGGATGGTGCGGTCCGCGCTAGTGAAGGAACCGTCCTTCTCCAGGTACATCGCGGCAGGAAGGACGACATCCGCCAGCTCGGTGAGCGGGCTTGCGAACGTTTCTTCCACAACCAGGAATTCCAGCTTCGGCAGCACTTCCAGCAGACGCTGGTCGAACCCGTAGCTTCGGTCGTGACTCGATGCAGCAATGTACATCGCCTTGATTTCGCCGGACTGGATGGCATCGATCATCTCAGTGATGCTGTAGCCCGGAATCTCGGGCAGCTTCTTGATGACCTGGAAGCCGTTCTGCGCGATCTGTGATTCGTTCCAGCGCAGGCTCCAGTTTGCGGCGAAGTGATCGAGTGCGTCCGGATCTTCGACTGGCTGGTACCCGGGCAGGAACGTCGGGTGACAGCCCATATCGGTTGCACCCTGCAGGTTCGCCGGGCCACGATAGGTCATCAGTCCAGCTCCAGCGACACCGATGTTGCCCGTCATGATCGCCAGGTTGTTTACGGCTCGGCTGGCGTCGGCCACATCAGCTTCCGGGGCACTGCCCAGCGTCGAGAAGATCACCGACGGCGGGAAATCTTCCAGATCGGTCTCGCCCATGCGTGATCGCCCGCCGGTTGCATAGATCAGAGCGGCGGTCTCCAGCTTCTCGAGCGGGATGTTCAACTCAGCGGCGATCGCGGCCGGGTCAACACTCTGCAGGTTCTCCCGGAATTCATCCCATGTAGAGTGATCCGGGTCGACTGGCCGGGAGACTTCCCGATCTTCGATGATTCGGCCGATGGCCAGCAGAACTTCAGACTGCGACTCGATCGGCGCCTTGATCCAGACGTCGGCGCGCTCGCACATCGGGGAATAGTCTTCGCTGACGATGACGAGTCCCGCCTCGCGATACTTGCGAGCCCAGAAGATCCAGTAGGAAGCGATCGGGGCAGTCTTCATAATGTCTGGCCCGACCACCAGTATCGAGTGCGAGTTAGTGAACATCTCCTGCAGCGAGTTGCTCGATGCGGTGACGCCGATCGACTCCAGTAGAGCTGACTCGGTGTCGATTACCGCACGATTCACCAGCCGGTCGATGTTGTTGGTTCCCATGACGGCCCGGGTGAACTGCTGGAGCAGGTAGCTCTCTTCGTTGGTGTTCTCTGGCGAGGCCAGCGCGGCGAAGGTATCGCCCTGATAGTGCTTGAGCTTGCTGGCGACGGTGTCCACCGCATCATCGAGATCGGCCGGGAGCAGTTCGCCTTTTTCATTGCGAACCATCGCTGTTTCGAGCCGGTCGACATGCTGGACTGTCTCGTAGCCCCACTTGCCATGTTCACAGGTGTAGCCATGGTTGACGCCACGCTCCCACAGGTGCGTGGTTCGGCGAACGATCCCGCGGTTGTGTTCGATGTTCAATGTGCAACCGACATCGCAGAAGCCGCAGATCGTCTCGGTAGTATCGAGCTCCCACGGATGCATTCCGAACTTGCGATCGGTGAGTGCGCCGACCGGGCAGACCGCGATGCACATCCCGCAGTTCGTGCAGGCAGTGTCTGCGAGATCCTGACCGTAGGCGGTACCGATCTCGGCTTCGAGCCCGCGCCCGAGAACTTCGATCGCCGTTGCCCCGATGACTTCATCACAGACGCGCGTGCAGCGAGCACAGATAATGCAGCGATCCCACTTGTAATCGATCAGATCACTGAGATGGACGTACTCCTGCGCCAGTTTCGGGCGCTGGTACGGATTGGTATGAACGTTGTGCAGGTAGGTGTTGTCCTGAAGGTAGCACTCGCCGGATTTGTCACAGGTGGGACAGTCGAGCGCGTGATCGACCAGGTACATCTGAAGTACGAACTGACGCGACTCCAGCGCAGGCTCGGAGTGCGTCTTGACTTCCATACCGTCTCTGGCCACGGCGGCGCACGATTCGACGAGTCCGCCTCGCCGGCCGAGCACTTCTACGGTACAGATACGGCATGATCCCCAGGGCCGGAGCAGTGGCTGGTAGCAGAGGTTCGGGACCTCGATACCGGCAGACTGGCAGGCTTCGAGGATCGTGGTCCCCTCGGGAACCGTTACGTTCTGTTCGTTGATCGATAGCGTAATGAGCTTGGTATCTGGTGTGGTGACCATCCCGGTGAACTGGCCTCCTCGTTAGAATGCAACGGGAGACGCCCGCCGCAACGACTATCCCGGTTCGGTTCGCCGAATTCCATCACGTCGTCAGATTGACGTTTCGGAGTGCTGGGCTAACGCGTTGAATAAGAGGATGCCGATGGCGTGATGAACTGGTGCAGTGGCGGCCTCTTTCTGCCCCGGATTCTATCATACGGTTCGCGCACTCTTTCACAATCTCGGGGGCTGTTACAAAGTCGTCACGTAGTACCACCAACTGGTACTTGAGGTACATGGCAAGGGTGCAGCGCGGTGATTATGGTTAAGCCATGAAACTCTATCGCTCCGGCGACCCGAACCATCGCAAACCGATTCTCAAGCCGCTCTCGACACCATCGAAAACGCGGCACGCTGAACATTCCCATCAGGCTGAAGCGCAGTCACAACCCACAGCGTCCCGTCCGCATCCGATTTCCCGTGATTCCGGCCATTCAGGCCACCACGAACAACAGGCTACTCCGGAATTTCGTAAGAGTGAGTCGAATCCGCCACCAGTGCCTGCGTCGAGACAGGCTTTTGCCAGCCGTCGAGTGGCATTGCCGCTCTGGCTGATCGGGGTTCTGGCGCTTGCAATTATCGCTGCCCCGGTGCTGACGGCGGTGCTGATGACCGGATCGTCGAGTGATGACGACGCGAACCTATCCGCCTTTCAGCCAGATCCGACCGCCACAACGATGATCGAATCTCTGGAAGAACCCGTCGAAGACGAGATCCCTCTGGCTCTGGATCTCGACGAGATCTTCAATGTCCGGCAGTGGGATGAGGCGCCACCTTCCGCCGTCTCCGATCGCCAGCAATACCTGCTTGATTCCGGCGTGGAGCCGGATTTCGAGATGCGTTACGGCGCGAGTGAAGTCGAGCGATTGCAAGCTGAGCTGGAAGCCATTCAGCGAAACAGTGCGGTGCTCCGCAGTCTGGCACGGCAACAGTCAGGCGATCTGACTGCGGCGTACTCTTCCCTTGAAGCGACTCAGGAGCACAGCGAAGGTTCGCTGGAAGATCTGGAATCGCGGGTCAGCGATCTCGCCGAGCGTATAGAGACTGTGGATGAAATCGCGCGAGAATTGCGCGACCTTCTCGGGTTGCCACCGACGGATTCTGGCTCAGGTGGTCCAGTTCCCGAGAATATCGAGGATGAAGATCCGGACCCATGGCTGACGTTGCGCTCGAACATCGTGGCAATCGAGCAGTGGGCCGATGAGCTCGTGTTCGATCTGGATGAGGTCAATACCACAGCCCAACTTCGCATAGCTCAGATCGAGCAGGCTCAGATTGAGGCCGAGCGAGCGGCGGAAAGAGAGGCCCAACGAGAGGCCCAAAGAGAGGCCGAAGCTCAGGCTGCAGCACCTCCCGCTGGAATTCAATCCGGTCCGAGTGTCAGCGCTGACATCGCTTTCTACGATTCCATGCCGATGGGATGGCCGGTCGAAGGCCCGATCACCTCGCGCTATGGCTATCGCAACAGCCCGTTCTCTGGTGAAGGTGGATCAACTGAGCTGCACACCGGGATCGACATCGCTGCGCGAACCGGCACTCCAGTCATCGCCACTGGTGGCGGAACAGTGCAGGTTTCGGGCGACAACGGCGGCTACGGTCTGCTAGTGGTCATCGATCATGGCCGCGGTGTGACTACCTGGTATGGCCACAACTCCCGATTGCTGGTCACGCCGGGACAACGTGTCAACGCCGGAGACGTTATCGCCGAAGTTGGCTCCACCGGCCGGTCGACTGGCCCCCACGTTCACTACGAGGTGCGCGTCAACGGCGTGCCGGAAGATCCGCTCCCGTATATGCAAATGACCCGCTAGTGGTCGCGGTCTTGCGAGATCTTTCGCAGTGCGAAACGCCCGTTCAGCGGTCACGAATTTGAGCTGGACCGTGCTATAATCCCGGCACTCTGTGGGGCGTTCGCAGATAGTTGACGGGGGAACATAGTGCAGTTCGAAACGATCATCGGCCTCGAGGTCCACGCGCAGCTCCTGACGGAATCGAAGATGTTCTGTCGATGTTCTGCCGGGTACGCATCAGCCGATCCGAACACGCATGTCTGCCCGGTCTGTCTGGGACTGCCAGGAGCGCTTCCAGTGATCAATCATGGCGCCGTTCAGGCGACGATCATGACTGGCCTGGCCCTTACGTGCTCCATCCCCGAGTACAGCAAATTCGACCGCAAGAACTACATCTATCCCGACCTGATGAAGGGCTACCAGATCTCGCAGTACGATCTCCCGCTGTGTGGCGGAGGGGTACTGCCGCTGGTGATCGACGGGAAGCGCAAGGACATCGGTATCACGCGGGTGCATCTCGAAGAAGATACCGCCCGACTGGTTCACAGGACTGCCAATGGTGAGACCTACAGTCTGGTGGATGTCAATCGCTCCGGTGTTCCACTGATGGAGATCGTCAGTGAACCGGATATGCGTTCTCCCGAAGAAGCGCGCGCCTATCTGATGGCGTTGCGACAGATCCTCCGCTACATCGGCGTTTCGACCGCCAATATGGAAGAGGGCGCGTTCCGCTGTGATGCGAACGTCTCTCAGCGGACCCTGGATGGATCGGTTATCGGGCCAAAAGTCGAGATCAAGAACATGAATAGTTTCCGGTCCGTCGAGCGGGCGCTTGCGTTCGAGGTTGAACGCCAGCGCAAAGCGTTGCGCGACGGAGAGGCACTGGTGCAGGAAACGCGCGGCTGGGTTGAGGACCAGGGAATTACGGTGTCGCAGCGGACGAAGGAGTTTGCACACGACTACCGCTATTTCCCGGAACCTGATCTCCCGCCGCTGGTGCTTGACCGCGCAGAGGTGGACGGAATTCAGAGCCGCATGGCGGAACTGCCAACGGCGCGCCGGGACCGGTTCATCGAACAGTACGGACTGAACGAACGGGAAGCCGAGTTGCTGACCGTGGAGCGTGAAGTTGCGGACTTCTTCGAAGTGACGGTTGATGGCGATTCAGACCGGGCTCGAGAGGCATCGAACTGGATCACCGGTGAGATCTTCGCGCTCATGCGTGATTCCGGGCTGGAGCTCGAAGACGTCAAGATCAGCCCGGAACAGATCCGCGAACTGATCGAGCTGGTTGGCGAAGATACGATCAACAATCGAACAGCAAAAGAAGTGCTGGTTGCCGTTCATGAAACCGGGAAGAGTCCCCGGGAGATTGTCGAAGAACGGGGCCTGGCACAGGTGAGCGATGAAGCTCAGTTGTTGGCAGTGGTGCGTAGCGTGGTGGACGAGCACCCGGATGCGGTAACCGATTATCAGAACGGAAAGAAAGCGGCGATCGGCTTCCTGATCGGACAGGTCATGAGGCAGATGCGCGGTACGGCGAATCCAGGCGTCGCCAGGTCATTGCTGGAACAAACGCTTGCCGAGCGCGTAACGTCATAGAGAGCTGGAGGTTCGTGAGCAATCGCGAGCCTCCAGTTTTTCGTTCCGGGATGAATCGGCCCGCCGATAACCCGTGACACAGCTGGCACTACGGACGGTTCTGATGACGAACCCTCCCGTGGCGACTATGCTGGCAACTGAGAAGGGGAACCCAATATGGTCGTCGAGAGTCCTGCTCGTGATTCTCAGGAACCGAATATCTTCGACTATGCTGTAGAGCAATTCAATATCGCCGCAGACGTCGTTGGCCTCGATGAGGATATGCGCCGTATCCTCAGCTCCTGCAAGCGCGAACTCACCGTGAACTTTCCCGTAGAGATGGACGATGGCTCGGTCCACGTCTTCACCGGACATCGGGTGCAGCACAACATCGGTGCTGGTCCATCCAAGGGTGGTATTCGCTATCATCCGGATGTCACGGTGGAAGAAGTCAAAGCGCTGGCGATGTGGATGACCTGGAAGTGCGGGGTTGTCGGACTTCCATATGGTGGCGGCAAGGGTGGCGTTCGCGTCAACCCGAAACTTCTCTCACAGAGCGAATTGCAGAACCTCACCCGTCGCTATACTTCCGAGATCTCGATTATGATCGGCCCGCACAGCGATATTCCCGCCCCTGACGTCAACACCAACCCGCAGGTGATGGCCTGGATCATGGATACCTACGGTATGCACCAGGGTGGCGTTGTCGACCCCGCAGTGGTGACCGGTAAGCCTATCCTGCTGGGTGGTTCGGCCGGGCGATTCGAAGCCACCGGCCGTGGCTGCGTCTACGCGATCGCCGAGGCATCGAAGAAGTACGGCATGGATTTCCACAACCTGCGCGTGGCTGTGCAGGGCTTCGGGAATGCCGGAGCCACTGTTGCCCGGATCATGCACGATGAGGGCTGTACCGTGGTTGCGGTCAGCGATTCCCGCGGGGGAACCTATAACCCGAACGGGCTGGATATTCACAAGGTCGATGAGCACAAGCGCCACAACGACACCGTTGCCAGCTTCGCCGGTGGTGAACCGGTATCCAACGCGGATCTGCTGGAGCTCGATTGTGACGTGCTGGTTCCGGCCGCGCTCGAAGGCCAGATTACCCGAAACAACGCCGCACGGATCAAGGCAAAACTGGTTGCCGAGGCAGCCAATGGCCCGACGACTCCAGAAGCCGACCGGATTCTGCACGACAATGGGGTCATCATTCTGCCGGACATCTACGCCAATGCCGGCGGGGTAACCGTCTCCTATTTCGAGTGGGTGCAGGGGCTGCAGTCGTTCATCTGGACTGAGGAAGAAGTCAATGCCCGCCTGCATAAGGTGATGGCTGACGCCTTCGAAGCGGTCCATACCGTCTCGCAGCAGTACCAGGTACACATGCGGACAGCCGCGATGGCTCGCTCGATCCAGCGTGTGGCGGAATTCGCCCGTATCCGCGGGATCTATCCATAGGCATCCTGCCCGCTCATCTCCCGCTGAATGCTCACCGGCCCTGCAGTATGCGGGGCCGGTTTTCTGTGTCGCCTGAGTGAGTCAGCAACCCGCGACCCTGAACGACCTGTATCAACCTTGCTGCTATCTCATGTTATACTCGAATGCTGAACAAACCGCTGTCTTGGGCCATATCGCGATGACGTGATATGGTCAGCCGGTGGGATGATTGATCCGTAAACGAGCAGAGACGGGCGAGCGAGATATCCATGGCTAAGCAACGCGATTACTACGAGGTTCTCGGGGTTTCCCGGAGCGCATCCAGAGATGAGATCCGAAAGAGCTACCGGAGACTCGCCCGGGAGTTTCATCCGGACATCAACAAAGCAGACGATGCGGAAGATCGCTTCAAGGAAATAAACGAGGCCTACGAGGTGCTGGGCGATGATGAACAGCGCCAGGTCTACGATCGTTTCGGTCATGCTGGCGTCAACGGCCAGTCCAACGGTGGTGGTCGCGCGCAGGATCCGTTTGGATTCGGTGGAGGCGGCTCACCGTTCGGGGATATCTTCGAAACATTCTTCGGTGGATCCTCCCGTGGACGTGGCCGACGGGCACCGAGTCGCGGGGCCGATCTTGAGACCTCAATGGAGATTGATTTCGAGGAAGCGGTCTTCGGGGTCGACCGGGAGATCGAGATTCAGCGACTGGAGGAGTGCGACGACTGCGGCGGCAGTGGTGCGCGTGATGGCTCCGAGCCAGCCACCTGCCCGGAATGTAACGGCGCTGGTGAGACCCGCCGTGTGCAGCAGACGCTCCTCGGTCAGTTCATGACAGCTGCTCCCTGTAACCGGTGTAGCGGTCAGGGCACGGTCATCTCCAATCCATGCTTCACCTGTCAGGGCACCGGGCGAATGCGGAAGAACCGCTCGCTGGTGGTCTCGGTTCCGGCCGGGATCGATGGCGAATCGACCCTGCGCCTCAGTGGCCAGGGCGAGCAGATGCCGAACGGTGTGCCGGGCAACCTCTTCGTGCGAATCCGGGTTCGGCCGCACGAGTTCTTCAAGCGGGACGGGCAGAACATTCTGCTCGATGTGCCCGCCAACATCGCCCAGGCGATCCTCGGCACCGAGATCGAAGTGCCCACCGTGGATGGCACCGTGATGATGGATGTGCCGGCCGGTACCCAGCCAGGTCAGCAGTTCCGATTGCGTGGCAAAGGCGTGCCCGATGTCCGAACCGGGGTGCGGGGCGATCAGATCGTGACCATGCGGGTGGTGATGCCGACCGAGCTGACCAGTCGCCAGCGAGAGCTCTTCGAAGAGCTGGCGGAATCGCTCAACGAGCCAGACCTGCGTGAGACGCATCGCCGCGGCTTCCTGGACCGTATAAAGGACGCACTCGGGGTCTAGCGTAGCAAGCCTCTTGAGAGATCACGGCCGGTAGTCGGCCACCTCCGTGTGGCCCTGAACAGCAACCGGATGCGCAGCGAACGCTTCGGTGGACCAGGGGCAGACGGAGCTGCCCAGCTACCGACAGTAAACAATGAAACCTGATCTAAGCGCAGTCCCACTCTCAGCACAATTTCGCAGACGTGTCAGGCCAGAGTATCTCTCTGGCCTTTAGCCTTGTGTAGCCAATTAGCCCCCCGTATCACGACTTCCGTACCATTGAGCACCCCAACCCCAGCAACTAGACTCAGACAAGTACACGTTGTCCCCTCTTTGAGAGTGTTGCTGTGGC
>REEK01000068.1 GCA_007695115.1 Sphaerobacteraceae bacterium | reverse complement strand
ATCACCGGTCTGCAGGCCGGGCACCTTCTTGGCGGCGCGGTCGTCGTGGAACAGATCTTCGCCTGGCCGGGGATGGGTCGACTGCTGTTGCAATCGCTGCTCAACCGGGATTTCCCGGTGGTGATGGCCACAATCGTGTTCGTGGCACTGGTCTACACCCTGTTCAGCCTGCTGACTGACCTGGCCTACGCCTGGGCGAATCCGGAGGTCAGGCTGAAATGAGCACTCAGGCAGAAACAATCGCTGCGGCGGCCGAAAAGCGGGCACGCAATCGCGCCGGCTGGCGCTACATGCTGAGAGAGCTCCTGCAGGACAAGATTGTCCTGATCATGGTGATCTTCCTGGTCGTCCTTTCGATGGCGGCCATCCTTTCACCGTGGATCCTGACAGGAAACCTCTTCGATCCGGACTACGGTGTTGCCCGGGTACCACCGTTCACTGAGGGGCACATCGGCGGAACCGATCAGCTCGGCCGCGATGTCTTTTCACGGACGATTTACGGAGCCAGAATCTCGCTGCTCGTCGGTTCGGTCAGTGTGCTGATCGCCGCCGTCGTCGGGGTCACAGCTGGTCTGATGGCTGGCTACTACGGTGGCTGGATCGACTCCGTAATCATGCGGATCGTGGATGTCCACCTGGCGTTTCCGTTCATCCTGCTGGCACTGACGATCAACGCGATCATCGGACTGGGGGTCAGGAACATCATCATCTCGCTTGCCATAGCGGGCTGGGTGGAGTACGCCCGTATTGCCCGTGGTGAAGTGCTGGTAATGCGTGAGCGAGAGTTCACCCAGGCGGCCCGGTTGATGGGCGCCAGCAATGGGCGGATCATCTGGAAGCATATCTTCCCGAACATCACCACTCCGTTGCTGGTGACGGCGACGCTGCAGGTGGCCCAGTTCATCATCGCCGAAGCAAGCATCAGCTTTCTCGGATTCGGTGTGCAGCCACCAACCCCGGCCTGGGGCAGCATGATCAGTGAAGGCTTCGCCAACATCTGGTCGTCCTGGTGGATGATCGCCGTTCCCGGAATAGCCCTGGCGCTGGTGGTGCTGGCCGTCAACCTCGTTGGCGACTGGCTCCGTGACGTGCTCGATCCCCGCCTGAGGCGGTAGACGCGCAGAGGCATGAGTTTCCACCGGGGTCGGGCATTGCCCGGCCCCGGTTTCGTTTTGCACGCTCAAAAAATGACAGCCCGATCGTTTCTGCCCTGAGACTCCTGTGCTACGATGCCTCCGGCTATGCTTACGCCAGCGCTGAACCGGCTCTGGTAACTGCCGGTTGCCCCGTATACATTCGCTGGCCGCCGGAGCGTCCACTGATGGGCGACTCTCCGGTTCGATCCGATGAGTTCAGGAAAGGGACACATCCATGGCGAACTTTGTACCGCAGAAGGTCTTCGCAGACCGCGAGAAACGCATCAAGAACTATCTGGAAGAGAACGACTTCGAAGCTCTGATCGTCACCACCCCTGAGAACTTTTACATGGTGACCGGATTCCACCTGGATGTTGCTCCGTGGGAGCGCCCGGTGGCGGCCGTCATCCCGGCCGATGGTGATCCGTTCCTGATCATGAACGAGCTCTCCACCAACCACCTGAAGTTCGCCGAAGAGCGCAAGACGCTCTACATCAAGGACTATGAAATCTATCTGGAGCACCCACGAGCGTATCCACGCACCTACACCGTGGAGCAGTGGGGCCGTCTGCTGGCCGAGAAACTCCGCAGCCGTGGCATCGACGGTGGATTCTTCGCTGTCGAGGGTGGCGGACCAGCTCCGCTCAAGACCGAGATGGAGAACGTCGCGTTCGTCGATGTCTCGGGCTACCTGCGAGATCTGCGCATGGTCAAGTATCCGGAAGAACTGAAGATCTTCCGCCTCTGCGCCGAGATCACCGACTTCGCGCAGGACCGCTACATGGAGCTGGTCAAGCCAGGGCTCACGGTGCAGGCGTTTGACTTCGAGATCGCCAAGATCATGTCCGAAGAGGCCGCCCGCCGGTTCCCGGAAGATCGCTGGGAAGGTCGCGTTCGATCATCCAGCGGCAAGTATTCCGCGGCGCCACATGGTAGCGGTGCCTACGTTGCCGAGCAATTCCAGGAAGGCGATGGGGTCGTCAACATCATCATCGGGCGACTCAACGGCCTGGTGGTGGAGTCCGAGCGGACGCTGTTCGTCGGCGATCCACGCAGTGAGATCCAGGTCCGGGCCTACGAGGCTGCCACGGCGGCAAACGAAGCTGCGGCCGCCGAGATGTACGCCGGCAACACAGTGGCCAACGCCGACGCGGCCGCCCAGCAGGTGATCGAGAAGGCCGGATTCGGCGAAAACATCAACCACCGGACCGGTCACGGCATCGGCATCGCCGGGCACGAGTTCCCGGAAGACATGGCGTTCCTGTATCGGCCGTTCTGGGAGAATGAGGTCTACTCCAGCGAGCCGGGCATCTACCTGTATGACGTCGGCGGATTCCGCCAGGACGACACGGTGATCGTCGGCAAGGACAAGCCGGAAGTCATCACCAAACGATCGAAGAAGCTCGAAGACCAGATCGCGAAGAATTTCTAGGGAACAGGCCCTCACCCCCCGGCCCCCTCTCCCAATACTGGGAGAGGGGGTGTTTTTGTGTGCTGCGTTGCGATGCTATGCTATCGGTCAATCACGGTAGTCGGGCAGCTCCGTCTGCCCCCGCCCATCAGACCGGTATGCTGGATTGTGCGACACGGAGGTCGCCAGCTACCGAAGCAGATTTGATCCTCTCCCTCTCCCAGTTTTGGGAGAGGGTCGGGGTGAGGGCCGGATCCCCTACCTCGGCAAACGCGCCTGGAACCAGCCGGACAGATAATCGGCCATGGCCCCATCACGTTATCTTGAGCTTGTCGAAAGATCTCTGACGCCCGTTGCGTAAGCGACAGCCCAGAAACAGGCCGCCGGCGAACATTTCAGATCCTTCGACTTCGCTCAGGATGTCGTGTGGCAGCAACTCAGGATGACGTGCCTCGCGGGCGGGAGTAGCTCGCCTCCGAGCGATTCGCCGACGCACACAGCACATCTGAATCTCCCCCTCTCCCGGGATTGGGAGAGAGCCTGTCCCGAGCGGAGCCGAGGGAGCCAGGGTGAGGGCCAGATCCCCTACCTCGGCAAACGCGCCTGGAACCAGCCGGACAGATAATCGGCCAAGGCCCCACCACGTTATCTTGAGCTTGTCGAAAGATCCCTGACGC